>JBIOUJ010000125.1:0-3850 GCA_044867025.1 Pyrinomonadaceae bacterium
CGCTTGCCCCTGGCTATCATATTCCGCGCCTTCGGCGCTGCGCGGACTCCGGTCAATGGTCTTCGTCAGAATCGCAATGAGAGACAGCTTAAGCCGCCGTCCATCTTTTCAAATTCCGACATCTCGAGGGCGATCGTTTGATAACCCAAATCCTCGAGTTGGTTCTTCATCGTGTCAAACCCGGCGGCTATTAAAACCTTGCCGTTCAGTGCTACACAGTTCGCCGCGTACTGTTCGACCGAACTCAGGTACGTCAGCTCGTAACGGCGAAATTCTTCGTGCGTCGGAAACGTCTCACTAATTAATAGGCGTTTGCCGCCAATGTATGCCAGGCCGCTCTTTAAATGAAGGATATTACTAATGCCGCGTATGTCTATCAAACCCGAAGTGTAGCCTAACGATTCGAGCCGGCGGGCGAGTTGATTCGCGCCTTCCTCGTTCGTACGGTTTGAGACGCCGATTAGGAAGTGTTCGCCGATCTGACAAACGTCGCCGCCATCGACCGTACCGGGTTCGCGGATCGAATGTATGTCCTTGTAATAACGACGCAAAACCGGCTCTATGGCGTCGATCTCAGCCCGGCGACTTTCGGCGCCCGGACGCGTGATGATGGCACCGCGCGCGGTTAGAACTGCTGTGTCTTCGACAAACGTCGAATCGGGATGCTCTTCGTCGGCCGCTAGCGCGACAACCTCGAGACCGCACATTTCGAGCGCCTGACAATAGGCTTGATGCTGTTCACAGGCGCGATCGAGATCCGGTTGTCCCAAGTCGACGCTGGTCAATCCGGCAGCGAAACGCGTACACGGCGGCTTTACGATTGCTCTGGTGAACTCCGGTATCACCTAACTCGGCCCATCAATCTCTTAATTGAAGGCGTCAACAACGCAAGAATCACTGTCGCTATCAGCAGTCCGATCGCAATCCCACCGTACAATTTCGTGAGCTGCCATGAATTGTTGGCCACGAAAAATCCTGACAAGTATCCAGCGAGTTTGCTACCAAACGACGCCGCCAGGAACCAGACACCCATCATGATTCCGACCAACTTCGCCGGCGCCAACTTCGTCACGGTGCTCAATCCCACCGGACTCAGACACATCTCACCGCAAACTTCCAAAAAGTAAAGCCCAACCAACCACAGCGGACTGATCTTGCCGTACGCCGTCAGCATCGATGCCGGAATCATCAGCAAGTACGCGACGCCGATAAATAACAGTCCTAACGTGAACTTCACCGGACTCGACGGTTGCCGATCCTTCAAACTGACCCACAGGTACGAAAAGATCGGCGCAAGCATAATCACAAACAGCGGCGTACATGATTGCAGGTAGCTCGACGGAAAGCTCCTTCCAAAGATCTCCGTTCGCACGAGCTCTTTCGCAAACAGGTTCAGGCTCGCGCCCTTCTGCTCGTACGCCGCCCAGAACAACATCGTGAACACGAAGAAGATAAAGATCGCCGCGATACGTTTCCAATCAGAGGCGGTCAGCGGTTGATTTGCCGCGGCTTGACTGACTGTGTCGACCACCTTCTTCCGGATCCTGTTGCCAACATTCGCGAGCCACTTGCCGAAGAGTAGGAAGATGATCAGTCCGAGAATCATTCCGACGCCTGCTGCGCCAAAGCCCCAGTGCCAACTCTTTGCCGGATCGAAACCGTTGCTTACGAGAGTCTGTTTGAAACTGTCGCTCTGGGCAAGATAACCGCAAACGAGCGGCGCCAGAACCGCTCCAATATTTATGCCCATGTAAAAGATCGAGAAACCGCTGTCGCGCCGTGGATCGTTCTCGCGGTACAGGCCGCCGACCATGGCGCTGATGTTTGGCTTGAGAAGACCGGTACCGAGAGCGATCAAGACCATTCCGAGGTAGAACGTGTTCATCGAGTGAAAGATCATCGAGAAATGGCCGGCGGCGATCACGAGTCCACCGAGAAAGACCGCCAGGCGAGCGCCGAGAAGATAGTCCGCGGCGAGTCCGCCCGGGAGAGCGGTTAAGTAGACGGCCATCGTGTAGGTGCCATAAATGGAGGCGGCGCGCTTCACATCGAACCCCAAACCACCCTGCGCCGGCGGCGCCACCATATAAAGGACAAGAATGGCGCGCATGCCGTAATAGCTGAAGCGCTCCCACATCTCTGTAAAGAAGAGCGGTCCGAGACCTTTCGGGTGGCCAAAGAATCCGGAATCAAGTTGATTTGCCCGTGCTTCTTCGACGTCGGTGGTCAGAGTTTGTTGGCTCATATGTGCGGCAGATTATACAGTTTGTGCCTATTTGTGGCAGTAATTAAGAGAAAACCCTTTTCTGTCGTCAAACATCTGATCCTTCACAATCTCTCTCCCGCAACGCAGCACAAAGCGAATCCATCATGAAAAACATACTAGCGGCACTGTTTTTGACTGTCTCTCTCTTTCCCTTGAACCTGTACGCCCAGTCAGGACGCAAAACATCCGAACCGAAGTCGTCAAAGCCCGCCGAGACGAGCGACGGCATCACGACCGACCGCATCGCATCGCCTGACGGCGAAACCATCGAAGGCGACGTCATTCGCTTCGACACGGCTTTAATAACCGTTCCCGTAACTGTTCAGGATCGCTACGGACGTTACGTTCCCCTTCTCCGTCGCGAGAACTTTCGCATCATGGAAGAAGGCGTCGAACAAAAGATCGCTTACTTCGCCACGACCGATTCGCCCTTCACCGTCGTTTTACTGCTCGACACCAGCGGTTCCACGCGCCTGCGTCTTGACGACATTCAAAACGCCGCGATCAACTTCGTCGGCAAACTGAAGGCGGCTGACAGCGTGATGGTCATGTCGTTTGACGATCGCATCAACGTCTTGTGTAACGCGACGACTGATCGAGACGCGATCACAAAGGCCATTCGCAAAACGCGCACAGGCGGAGGCACGCGTCTCTACGACGCAGTCGAGGACGTTCTGACGAAACAACTGAAAACAATCTCAGGCCGGAAGGCGGTTGTGCTTTTCACTGACGGAGTTGACACGGCGAGTCGTCGTGCGACGTACAACAGTACGATGCGTTTGGCTGAAGAGTCCGAAGCCGCGATTTACTCGGTTGATTACGACACCTCCGGCATAGGAGGTCTTGGTGGGGGAATGCCGATGCCCGGCGGTCGCGGAACTATCTTAGGCTGGCCGTTCCCACGCACTGGCATTCCGGGCAGCACCGGCGGAGGAACGCGCGAAGACTACAGACAAGCAGTTGCATACCTGAAAGCGCTCTCAGACAAGACCGGCGGACGCTTCTACAATGGCGACTCGATGTTCGGGATCGCGCAGGCGTTTACGTGGATCGCTGAGGAGCTCGGGCGGCAGTACAGTATCGGGTATTACCCTTTGAAACCTGGTCAGAATGGAGAAAGGCGAGAAATAAAAGTAAGAGTGACAGAAGCAGATTTAGTGGTGAGGGCTCGCGATAGTTATGTCTATTCCGACAAGGGCCACAAATTAACGCAGATGCTCACACGGATGAATCCGTAATCATCTGTGCATCTGTGGCTAAGTCTGGTAAAAGAACTTACCCTGCATCTTCCAGTTTCCGAGGTTGAATCTTCGCTGGGCACCGCAGTTCAGACACGTTCTGTACGCCCGGCCTTCGCGTGAGAACGGCCGGCTCAGATCCCCGTGCCAACAGCCAAATACTCGCGCCACAATATTCGTGATTTTTCCTGTTAATACCTGCATGATAATTACCTTCCAATCACTCGGAAATATCCTTCAAAATAGCAACGCGCAAAGGAACGGCAATTTGGGTCACTCAAAAGCTACCGCAGTCGGGTTTGTTACCTTATACTAATGGGCCTTAAAGCATAGGATGCCGGAGAGT
>JBIOUJ010000126.1:0-7082 GCA_044867025.1 Pyrinomonadaceae bacterium
CCGAAGCCGCCATTGTCATTTGGCAGATCGTTAAAGTTTCGCACCAGAATCGGCTCACCGTAGCGAGCAACATAGGTCTGTCCGGGCACCGTGCCGTTAAAGGTCCAGAGTCTCTGTAGTGGAAGCTCTGGATGCATACTCAGTAACTGCTCTCTCTGATGCACCTCATAAAACTTGACGGGCGCAAGAGTGGTCAAAGCCTGATGATTGCGTGTTCGCGCCTCGCCAGCGGCAGTGTTTGGGGCTACCGTCGGTGCTGGGCTAAGCGCCGGAACTGTTTGAGCGATGGGGGGGATGGGCATGGGCTCGACGAAGGGGGTCGTTGGTGGACTCACCGGCGTACCATTGCCGCCGGAACCATCCCACCATCTACGATCGCAATCGTCTCCGAAGCTGCCGCCTCCGCTGAACTGAGCGCGTGCGCTCAAACCATTTTTGTGGATCAGGTAACCTGCGCTAGTAAGGAGACCTGCCTTTATCATGTCACGACGACTCAAGCGCGCTGCGATTATCTCGCGCCTGTTCTTCGCGGCATTCTTGAGCTCTCTCTCGCGCCTCCTGTTTCGTTTTGAAATGTTGGCCATAATGGGATCTCTCCTTTGAGAATGCTTGGCAGACTGACCGCGTCAAGCGTTTGATTGTGGGACTGATAGATTCAGCGGTAAAGCGTGAAAATGGACCGAGTGTGCCCTGGTATTTGCCGCTAGGTGCACGGCGCAAGTTGGGACGGGACCCCAACGCGGAAAGCATCAGTCAATACAGGAATAAATCTTATACTTTGACTGTGCCGCTAACTAAGTCGGGACTCGGAACTGTTGCTGCAGAAATGGAGTTCGGTCAACTCATTATGATTAGCGTTTCTTGCTAATCGTTAGCGGAACTTGCTGCGATACAAGGGAGTATTCCGGATGGGTGCGTTGCACTGCTTAATACACGGACCCAACGTGAGCCTTACAGTCGCCACCAAGAAACGCCCGCAACCGACTATTGACTGTAATTTGGGTACTTTATACTTCCGCACTTTACGTTTACGTCCAAAGTCGAAGAGAGATAAGGACCAGATGACAATACACGATAGACATAAGTTCGAGAGGATGCCGCGGTCACACGGAAAGATGAAAGATGGGGGTTCATCGTTGATGAGGGCGAGTAGGATAGCAGTTGATACCGCTTGGCTCCGCTAACTTCTGGGCGATGAAGGAGCGCTGAGGAAAATTTCACCTTATGACCGAAATCTGTAGGAAATTCTCAAGTTATGCCCGATAAGAATTGCATTTAATGACCGAATCGTCCGCGTAAGTTGTTGATTCCAGTAATGCGCTGATTTCACTTTATGACGGAACCCACACGGATAGTAGGAAAGCTTCAACACTTTGCATTTACCCAAAGCATTCAAGCCATTGACATCGCAGACCAACAGGCATATTTTCTTCGCGCACAACCGGAACTATCCCTGCCGACGAGAGTTTTATTTCGTCGGTCTCACGTATCCTTTTAGGCTAAGCTGACTCAATCGCTTCACGCAGCAACTTCAGCCTAGCCCAAAGAGAATCTCATGACACACATGCTCTTGCCGAGCGGCAGCGAGTGCGCTGCATTTGAAGAAAGGAGACCTATGCAAGAAGAGAGAAAATTGGAATTCGAGCGTCAGGTCGAGAGAATTCTAAGGATGGGATCGGGAGATCGTCGTCAAGTCATCGTTCGGATCGCATCGCCTTCAGACGACAAGGAGGCTCTCATCAATATCGCGTCTGATGCGATTCGGCAACGAAATATGGCATTGAGCGCGCGCGAGTGTCTACCGCCTGCAGTGAACAGGCAGATGCGACCCATGGGGCGACAATCGCCTTCTCAGCGCCAGACAATTTATGACGAGGAGAAAAGTTTCACAGGCAAAGTTGATAAGAGTACGGTCAAGTCTATTCCAAAGTCTGAACTCAAAGCTCGTGGGGAGAGCTTTTTAGGAGACCTGTTGCAAACTGATTTCGTGCAGAAAACCCTTCATGATGAAAAGAAGAAGTCGCGCAGGCGTGTTGCCCAGACCCAGTCGCCCGGCTTTTGGACTTCAAAGTCAATGCTGCTTGAGGTTTCAAAGCAGGACTTGGAAATCTTGCCCAATACGATGACGGAAATTCGAGATATTTATCCGAACCGTCTTCTGCGCGCGCCGCAACTCGTGGAGGCGAGAGCTCTCCCAGACGCTGTGCTCGAAAAAAAAGCGAGTTCATGGGGCGTTGATAAAATCGGCGCGTTAGCAGCTTGGGGGGCATATGAATCACGCGGACAAGGCGTTAAAGTCGGAATTCTTGATACAGGCATAGATGCCAATCACCCGGATATCAAAGGCAAAGTAGTGGCGTTTGCAGAGTTCGACGCGGAAGGCAAACAGGTCAGAAATGCAAAGCCACATGATTCCGATCAGCATGGGACGCATTGTGCCGGTTCGATTGTCGGAGGTTATGCCAGCGGCCAATGGATAGGTGTCGCACCCGAGGCCAGGCTCGCCGTCGCGCTAGTCCTCAATGGCGCGATTGGCGGAACGGATGCGCAAGTTCTGGCGGGCATTGACTGGTTGGTCGAACAGAATGTTGATGTCATAAGCATGTCGCTCGGCGGCCTGACCCTTGACACGGAGATGCCTAATACATACACCGAGGCGCTCTTAACCTGTCTGCGCCTGGGAATCCCCGTCGTGACGGCTATAGGTAATGAAGGCAGTCAAACAACTGGCTCACCAGGTAATGACCTTTTCGCATTTGCGGTTGGAGCTACAGACTATCTTGATCGGGCGGCAGGATTCAGCGGCGGGCGCACGCACGTCATCCGCCAATCCAGCTTTATACCTCCCGAGAGCCTCCCACTTCCGTATTCAAAGCCAGATGTATCTGCGCCCGGAGTGGCTATCACGTCGTCGATCCCGAAGAACAACTGGGCGGCCTTCAACGGCACTTCAATGGCGACGCCGCATGTGGCTGGGGCCTTGGCCTTGATCTTGAGCGCCACTGATATTCGTCAGCAGGTTCCAGCTTCGGAACGGGCTTTTGTGCTTCAGGATTTGTTGACAGGATCGGCTGAAGAACTGGGAGAATCCGGCCAGAATCACCGCTTTGGCTTTGGTCGTATAGACGTATTGCGGGCCATAGGATTTGCGATTGAGCGAGGCTACGGAACGTCGCTTGGCCCAAAACCACCAACCAAAGCTGCAACGAAAGCCGCGAGGAAACGTTCCAGTAAAAAGAGGGCCGGAAGGAAGAGAAGCAAACGAGTTAGGAGCAAGAAGCGTGGTTAATAAGACGCTGCGGCAATGGGTTGTGTTCGGCTTCCAGTTGCGTGACAATAACAAACAACTGCGGGTCGTGATTATACGGCGGGAGTAAGAGGGAATCGATGGCAAGTTCAAAAATAGGTGATCTTCTTGAGCAGAAGCTTCCAGAACCGAAGCTCCGTCAACTCGCTGAAGAAGACACGAACCAGGAGATTAGTGTTATCGTTGAACCTGATCTCCCGCCGCAAAAACTTTCCTTTATCAAGAGCGAAACCGATCGAAGCATAGGCACATACTTTCCGAAGAGAGCAGTCGAAGAAACACCTGCTCAACAGAAGAAGAACGAGCGCAAGATTGGGGCAGCGCAGGTGTTTCTGGAATCATTGCTGGGCGAGGCTCCTCACTGGCTGAAGTCTGCAAGGGCTTTTGTAGTGACTGTCAAACCGGAGCAGCTACGAGAAATAGCCCAATCATCATTAATCAAAACTATTCGACTAAATCGTAACCTGACCTCTTGATGGCTTAGCATCAATCCGGTTAGGTACAGTTAAGGGAGTGCCGCCCGTACAGGTGTGTGCGGCAGGTCAAGGGCTCGGAGTAAAAGTATCGTTTTCGAGGTCCCTATTTTCCTATTCTTGTCTGTCGCTTTTAGGGTGAAGCCTATTCGCTGACCCGCTAACGCCGGTGAATTGGCTACGGTGAACTTGCGAGTAATATTCGCACTCTGTGATGGCGCATCTACTGCGGGCGTAGTGATCGCATTTGCATTGTCGAAGGTTACGGTATAGGTGAATGGTCCTCGCCACCGCTTATGTCAGCAGTTGATTTTGAGAAATTTTCACGTTATGCCGGAATCGTCCTCGTAAGTTATTGATTCCACTGACAGGCCGATTTCACTTTATGACGGAACCCACAACTAAGTGGGTTCCAAAGCCGCTCACATTGCTGAAACGTGTACCTGTGAATTCGCGATTCGCATCAGGTACGCGCCTCAAAATAGGAAGTTTTCAACGCGCCAAAGAACATACTGCTGTCTTTGATCTTCCTTGCATGGGTGAATCCAGCACGCCTCATCAGTTGGAGTACGCGTTCTTCTGAGTTGTCCCGTAAACGGTGGCTCGAATTTATCAGATGGCCCAAAAGGCCATGCGACCCGTGGTCACCACCAGCAAAATCGAGCAGGTGAAGCGAACCGGCGGATTTCAGGACTCGCAGAGCCTCGCGCAACATCTTTTCTCGATCGTGTTCTTCGAGGTGATGAAACATGAACGAAGACAAAACACGATCGAAGGAGCGATCCTGATACGGCAGTTCGTCAGCGAAACCTTGATCCAATTGCAGCGACACTGCGGCGCGCATGGCTTTGTTCTTTGCGCGACGTAGCGCCTTAGAATCAGGATCAAGACCCGCCACATTCACGGTCGGATTCTTTTTTTTCAACAGCATTATGAGCGTGCCGGTGCCGCAGCCGATATCGAGAACAGACTGACCATCTTCAATTCTGGCTTGATTCATGAGTTCCTGTCGCGCTCGATCACCACCCAGCAAACTGACCAGAGGATCGTATAGCGGCAGGAACAAATCATGACCTGCCGCAGGTAAGAATTCTCTTCGATGATGGCGAACGATTTCTGTAGACATGACTTACTCCTCCTTGCTCAAGTATTTGTTTGTTGCTTTGCCTGCAATAATGCAATTACATGTAATACCAGGAACAGGGGCACAAAAAACGTCGGCACCACAACCAACGGTAATTGCGACATTACCGTAGTCGGGAAGACCCCAGCCGGATTGTCCACGAGCAGCGATCCCAGTCCACCCATTCCAACGGCAACTACGAGATCAAGGATGCCTAAAATGTTCCAGAAGACAAAGGTCCTGCTTTGTACAAAGCCAGCCTTACCTATTTTGGATAGCAGAAATGGGGCTGTTGCGCCGACGAACATATCGCCTACCGCCGCAGGCCAGGCAAAGTAACCCGGCAAGTAGCCGTAGCTGTACAAAACTAAAAACATGTAACCGCCGAGTCTCCATGCCTGTGTGGCAGTCGCAACTTTGAGATCGACAGTTAACGCGAATTCGCGTACTGCTGGTGACAATGAAACAGCAAGCAGAAACAGAACAACGGGCGTCGTAGCCGCAACTAACAACATAACAGGCGGCGTTCCCTGAGATGCCATGAAAAAACGGTTATTTCCCATGAAGAGCACCGCAACGAACCAGATGGCGAGTAGAATCCACACCAACCGAGCAGATGCGAAACTGCGTCGCCTCGCAGTATTCGAGAGAGTTATCCCGGACATGACGTTCTCCTTTCAACTTGTCGAAACTTCATTACGTCACTTGCAATTTGCAAGTTTCATCGAAACGCAGCAGAATGACTTGCGATCTACAAGTGACTGTTGGGCGGAGATCGCCTTCAGGATGTTGAGTGTTTGATGCGTATGAAGCACAGTAAACCACCCAAACCCAGGTTTCGTTCCGTCTGCCCGATTGCCAGTACGCTCGATCTGGTTGGCGATAAATGGTCGTTGTTGATTGTTCGTGATCTACTAAGGGGTAAAGCGACTTACGGCGAGTTAGCCAGCTCACCAGAGAAAATTCCGACCAACATCCTTGCCGATCGTCTGAAACGCATGGAAAGTGCGGGCCTGATTCTCAGTTCCGCATATCAGGAACGACCGGTGCGCTACGCTTATAACCTCACTGCTAAAGGCAAAGCTTTGGGTAAGGTTTTGCTTGCATTGGTGCGTTGGGGAAAGGAACACATTCCGGGAACGAAGACTTACACAGAGATTACGAAAGCGTCGAAAAAGAAATCCTCTGCCGCAACGCGCGCGTTTAACGCAAGAGTAGGCCGGTAAATCGTTGATTTACCTGGGCGGTGCACGGTCGAGGCTTGGTTCACAATACCGAGTTAAACGGTCTTGCGGCAGCGACTGTGTTTTGGGGATATTGTTTTTGACGTGAGCGCGATAGACCATAGGTTATCACGCGCGGGAGACGGCCCCGCCAACAAGCGGCACCTTAGTCCCCGGAGCGGCGGCTCGGCCTTCATGGATTTCGCGGGCGCGCGACAGCGCAGCTTCAACATGCGGAAGCAAGTTCTCTTCGCCGAGAAATTGCAGGAAATCAGACTGCCTCAGCAACCGGTCGGGTTGACTACGGGCGCCACACAACAGCAGCGTTCGGCCCGTCGCACGCAGCCGTTCGGCCAGCCTCTCCAACTCATGCAGACCTGTCGCGTCAATAGCTGTCATATTTCTTAAGCGCAAAATCACCACCGCTGGAAGTGAGTATACATCGACCGTCGCCTCGGATAGTTTCTCAGTGGCCCCAAATAAAAATGGACCATGGATACGCAGCACCAGGACGTAGGGAGGCAGCAGCTTGTCCTGCAAGACGTGCGGACGACCATCCTCAATATACTCCTCCGTCACAGGCGCAACTGTGGTCGTCTGCGAGACCCGATAGATGTAAAGCAACGCGGCGAAGAGCATTCCGATCTCGACTGCGACAGTCAGATCGGCGAGCACGGTGAGAGCGAAGGTCATCACCCACACGGTTATGTCCGCTTTCGACAGCCTGAGTATTGTTCTTACTTCCCGCCATTCACTCATGTTGTAGGCCACTACGAAAAGAATCGCGGCGAGCGTGGCCAGCGGAATGAAACGCGCGAGGGGCGCGGCAACTAATAAAATGACGATCAGGGTTAGCGCGTGGACCATCCCCGAAACGGGAGTGCGAGCGCCTGATTTAATGTTGGTGGCGGTGCGCGCGATCGCGCCGGTAGCCGGTATTCCTCCCACGAACGGGA
>JBIOUJ010000127.1:0-22652 GCA_044867025.1 Pyrinomonadaceae bacterium
TTATCATGACATCCTTTACAGTTTGTTTTTTCCCGAGCCGGTTGTAAGCGGCCTTTCTCATTCTCCCCAAGCTTTAGCTTGGGGTCCTCGTTGTCTCCTACTCTTGAAAACCATTTAAATGGTTTTCCCGATTCTGGAGCGATGTCCCCCAAGCTAAAGCTTGGGGAGAATGAAAGGCCCGCTGTCATGATAACGATGTGTAAAGGATGTCATGATAATGAACAGCTACGCTTTGAACCCTGGGCTGAAATTAGCGAACGCCTTCGGCGTTATTCCGACAGACTCGTAAGAATTAGGCGGTTGGCGAACCCTTTACGGGGTTTTAATTCAGCGTTGGGTTCACAAACCCAGGGTTCTCGCTACGCTATTCATTATCATGACATCCTTTACAGTTTGTTTTTCCCGAGCCGGTTGTGAGCGGCCTCTCTCATTCGCCCCAAGCTTTAGCTTGGGGTCCTCGTTGTCTCCTACTCTTGAAAACCATTTAAATGGTTTTCCCGATTCAGGAGCGGTGTCCCCCAAGCTAAAGCTTGGGGAGAATGAAAGGCCGACTGTCATGATAACGATGTGTAAAGGATGTCATGATAATGAACAGCTACGCTTGAACCTTGGGCTGAAATTAGCGAACGCCTTCGGCGTTTTTCAAACGCAACCAGTACTCGCGTTTTAAGTAAACCAGATCTCAACAGTGCCGGAGGTTCTATGTTCCGTACACGCCTCTCATGCAAGTTTCTTGCGATTGTTTCGCTCTTCTCTTGTTGTGTTCTGAACGCCTCGGCTGCACAAAGCGAAAGTCCGACTGAGTCACTTCAGCCAGGCAAGCTGATTCAACGTGAGATCGCAAACGGCGAAGCACATTCGTACGCGCTCGATCTCACCGCTGGTCAGTACGCGTACGTGGTTGTGAATCAGAAAGGCGTCGACGTCGTCGTGACTGCGTTCGGTCCTGATGGCAAGCAGATAACCGAAATGGACGGTCCAACGCATAACCACGGACCCGAGCCGGTTTTTCTGTTGGCTGACTCGGCAGGCGCCTATCGCGTGGAGGTCAAATCAGAAACCAGGCGAACTGGAACTTACGAAATAAAACTCGAGCAACTACGCGTCGCAACCACCGAAGATCGCAGCCGTGTTGCAGCCCGGAAACTTTTTGCTGAAGCCATGGAGCTTCGCGAGCAGAGAACGGAACAGTCGTACCAGCAAGCCATCGAGAAACATCTTTCAGCCCTCACGATTTGGCACAACGTCAATGACAAGTTCCTGGAAGGTCGCTCGTTGCTCGAGCTTGGAGAGATTTACGGAGATACAGGTCAATACCAGAAGGCATTCGATTCTTATTCACAGGCGCGCGCTCTGTTCAAAGCTATCGGCAGCCTTACGGCTGAAGCCAATGTCATGAGTAACACAGCCTGGATATATGGCCAGCTTGAAGACAATCAAAAGGCTCTCGAGACGTATGACCAGGTAGCGGAAATCTACCGGACTGTTGGCGATATTGATGCCATCACGATGAGCAACATCGGCTCGAGTTACGCGGCGCTCGGAGAATACAAGCGTGCATTGGATATTCACTTGCGAGTGCTGGAAATGCGGCGCGCCGCAAACGAGCGGGCCCGCCAGGCTATCACCCTCAGCAACATCGGTAACTGCTACTACAATCTCAACGATAAGCGAAAGGCCCTCGACTACTACCAGCAGGCGCTGGTCCTCATGCCGGAGCTCAAAGACGATTTCTACACTGCTACAACTCTCAACGACATCGGCGTGATCTATCGAGAGCTGGGCCAGTATGGAGAAGCCCTCGACTATCTCAATCGCTCGCTAACACTGCGCCGAACCGTCGGAGACGTGAGGGGTGTAGCGTTTTCGCTAACTCACCTTGCTCGCCTGGAACGTGAACGAGGAAATCTGCTCGCTGCACGCAAGTTCGTCGAAGAAGCACTGGAACGCGCCGAGAGTCTTCGTTACAAGATTGGAAGCACACGTCTGCGCGCCACTTACTTCGCTTCAGTGCACCGCTCTCGCGACATTTACATCGATGTCCTGATGCGCCTGCACAAACAGAACCCTTCCGAAGGATTGGATCGCGCGGCATTTAACGCAAGCGAAACAGCGCGTGCACGCTCTCTGCTGGAACAGCTAACCGAAGCAAGCAAGGAAATCCGGCACGGCGTAGATCCCACGATGCTCGAGTCGGAACGCACTGTGGGAGAAACGATCGCAAAAGAGGCCGCAAACCAGATTAAGTTGCTCAGTGCGAAACACACGGAACAAGAGGCAAATGCAGTCGCCAAAAAACTCGCCACACTCACCACCGATTATGAACAGATTCAGTCTCGTATTCGCGAGTCGAGCCCGCAGTACGCAGCACTCGTGCAACCGGCGCCACTCAAAATCGATGAGATCCAACAACGAGTTCTCGACGCCGACACTCTGCTGCTCCAGTACTCGCTGGGCCAGGAGACGAGTTACCTGTGGGCAGTTACGCCCGACTCGATCAAGACATACGAATTGCCGAAGCGTTCTGTAATCGAACCTCTGGCGAGACGAGTCTATGAACTCCTTACGGCACGCAATGTAAACGTTCCGAAAGAGACGCTCGAACAAAGACGACAACGATTGGAGCTCGCCGACGCCGAGTATTCGAAAGCAGCCGCAAACCTGAGTCAAACATTATTAGGCCCAGTCGCTTCCGAGCTAAAGAACAAGCGACTGCTGATCGTGAGCGATGACATTCTTCAGTACATTCCGTTTGCAGGCTTGCCTGGTCCGCAAGACTCACGTCCGTTGATGGTCCAACATGAGATCGTGGCTGCACCGTCAGCGTCAGTTGTCGCTTTGTTGAGACAAGAGACGGCTAATCGAAAACCCGCGGCGAAAACGCTCGCGGTACTCGCAGACCCGGTGTTCTCGAGCGATGACCCGCGCGTTTCCGGAAGCAAGTCAACGGAAACTTCCGTTGCAGCGCACGCTGTGCGATCGGCTAATGAATTGGATTTGGGCGATTTGAGAAGACTGCGATTCAGTCGTCAGGAGGCTGAAGAGATTCTCCGCTTCGCCGACGATAAAGAAAACCTACAGGCAGTTGACTTCGCTGCGAACCGCACACTCGCGACCAGCGCCGACATCGGTCAATACCGCATTGTTCACTTCGCAACGCATGGGCTCATCAACAACAAGCATCCTGAATTGTCGGGCGTTGTCCTTTCCTTGGTCGATCAAAAAGGACAACAACAAAACGGGTTCCTGCGCCTCTACGACCTTTACAACTTGAAGCTCTCGGCGGATCTCGTCGTGTTGAGCGCGTGCCAGACGGCGCTCGGAAAAGAGATCAAGGGAGAAGGCCTGGTGGGATTGACGCGCGGGTTCATGTACGCAGGTGCGCCTCGCGTGGTCGCCAGCCTTTGGCAGATCGACGATCGCGCGTCGGCGGAGTTTATGAAGCGTTTCTACGAAGGACTGCTTGGCGAGAAGTTTCGACCTGCTGCCGCGCTCCGAGCGGCGCAAGTATCGATGCAGACCGATAAGCGTTGGAATGCACCTCACTACTGGGCCGCGTTTACGCTGCAAGGTGAGTGGAAGTGAGCCACAAGAAGGCACAAAAGAGTACTAAATAATCCTGGTGCATTTGTGCGTTTTTGGCACCCTACTTGCCACCTATGTCTTCCGAAAATCTTTGTGATATGGAATAGAACATAGGAGTGTGTGTAAATGCTCGACCAGGAAGTTGACGATAAAGGAACCGATCAGGGCGAAGCTCTAAACATGCTCAAGACCCTGCGCGATCAGGGCTTTGATGGCAGCGACGAAAAATTTGCAGTCGCGCTTGGCAGGACGATAGAGCAGATGCAAGCGATGATCGGGGGCACCGAAACCATTGACGATGATGTCGTGATGAAGGCCCGAGGCATTGCTCTCAATCGCGGCATTGCGATCGAGTAAACGTCTCGATTCCGAACGCTCAAAGGAGATTTTCACAATGGCAGCACGGGCGATCTGGAAAGGAGAACTGAAGCTCGGCACTAACAGAGTGCCGGTCAAGCTCTATTCCGCCGTTGAGGATCAAACTGTGCGTTTCCACGTGCTCGACGACCGCGCGAAAAAACGTGTGAAGCAGCACATGATCGATCCTGACTCCGGCGAAGAAGTTCCCACCGAAGAGATTCAAAGAGGATATGAAATCGAGCCGGGGAGATACGTGATTCTCACCGAGGAAGATCTCGAGAAGATCGAACCTCCACCTTCGCGCGACATAGAGATCGCGGAGTTCCTGCCCGAGAACACGATCAGCCAGCAATGGTATGAGCGACCTTATTACGTTGGTCCGGATGGTGACACGAAAGCGTATTTCGCGCTCGTCGAAGCACTGAAGAACAAAGAGCGTGAAGCGATCGCGCATTGGGTGATGCGCAAGAAGTATTACGCGGGTGTGCTTCGTTCAGTCGACGATTATTTAGTTCTCTTCACCATGCGTGATGCGCAGGAAGTGATCCTCGCCGACGAACTCACGAAGCCCGCGGGTGCGGCGCCGACGCAAAAAGAGTTGTCGATGGCGACGCAACTCGTCGAGATGTTGGAAGGTGAGTTCGATCCGAAGGCATACAAGGACGAGTATCGTGAACGCGTAATTGAGTTCATCAAGAAGAAAGCGAAAGGACGCGCGCCGCGGTTGAAGCCAGTTAAGGCCAAGCGCCAGACCGCCGCACTCGACAGCGTACTTGCGAAGAGCATCGAGGCGCTGAGAAGAAAGGAGAAACGCGCTGCCTAGTAGAACTACACGCAAAAGACCAGAGCCGGAAGAAGACGAGAATGCAGCAGCGCGACCGTTTTGGTCGGGCACTCTCAGTTTCGGACTCGTCAGTGTGCCCGTGAACTTGTATCCGGCTGCACGCTCGAATCGCGCGTCACTGCGCATGCTTGGACCAGATGGCCAGCCACTCGCGCGAAAATACTTCGCAGAGGAAACTGGCAAGGATCTCGATGCGGACGACACCGTGCGTGGTTACCAGATCGACGAGAACAAGTTTGTGATAGTGACTGATGAGGAGCTCGAACGTCTCGCGCCGGAAAAGACTCGCGACATCGACTTGAAACAGTTTGTTCCTGCCGGTTCGATTCCGCCTACCTATTTCGAGCGTGGATATTTTCTAGTGCCCGCGGCTGGTTCGCAAAAAGCCTACAAGCTGCTGGCGGGAACGATGGAGAAGAGTGAATTAGCGGGCATCGCCACGTTCGTCATGCGTGGCAAGGAGTACCTGATCGCGATCTTCTCGGACAATGGAATTCTGAGAGCAGAGACGATGCGGTTTGCCGACGAGCTGCGCTCGCCGTCTGATGTTGGTCTGCCGAAGAAGAAGGCGGCGCCGAAGGCCACCGTTCAGAAGTTTGAGAAGATCATCGCGAATAAGTCGAAGAAACAGTTTTCGCCCAACAAGCTCGCGGACAAGCAGACGGATTCGCTTTTGAAGTTAGTGAAGAAGAAACAGAGCAAACGCGGAAACGTCGTGAAGGTGGAAGACGAGATGGAAACTGATCACAAGGTGATCGATCTCGTTCAGGTGCTGAAGAAGAGTTTAGGTGGGAAGAAGTAATCCACCGATTACACAGATTACACAGATTATTAAGAAAATCTGTGTAATTTGTGTAATCGGTGGATGATTTTATTCGACGGCGATCGTTCTCCACTTTCCCTGTCTAAACCGAATCACGCTAAGCACACACCGCGTTGCGTGACCAGCCAGAATCGCCAACCAGATATCGATCGGGTCGAGTGTCCCTGTCTCTTTAATCACGAAACACGTACCGAGCGGCACGATGATCTGTGAGATGATCGAAATGTACAGCGGACTCTTCGTATCGCCTGTTCCCTGCAATCCACCGGTGTAAGTCAGCGCAACTGCGATCAAAAGACCGGAAACACTCAACACTCGCAGCAGTTGCACTCCAATCTCGACTACAGCCGGCTCGTCCAGACCGAAGATCGCGAGTAGTTGTCTCGGAAAGAAAAGGAAGAAGATCCCGACAAACGCAGCACCCGCGAATCCGAAACGGGCCGCGACGTGAACTGCCGCATCCGCGCGATCGGGATGCTTGGCGCCGAGGTTCTGTCCGGCAACGGCGGCGGCCGCACCCATCAAGCCAACAGACGTCCACGTAATCAACGAAAACAGTTCCATGTAACAAACAGCGAACGCAGCTTGCGCTGCCGCACTCTGCGCCAGCGAACCAATAAACGAAAGCATGAACACGCCACCGACGTTCATCGCGATTCCCTGAATGCCAGTCGGCAGCCCAAACTTGAAGATCGATCGGATGATGGGCCAGTTAGGACCGTAACCGCCTCCACGCGGAATCGATACGACCCACGAACCCCTCCAGAGTTTGGCCAGCGCAAAAATCGCGATGAGGCCCGATGCGATGCAGGTTCCCATTGCGGCGCCCGCAGTGCCAAAGGCTGGAATTGGGCCAAGCCCTCTGATGAACAGAATGTTCAAAGCGATGTTGAGCACCGTCATCGTAATGCCGAGAAACATCGGCGTGCGCGCATCCCCGGCAGAGCGCAGCGCCGTGCTCAACATGAAGAAGATCATCATCCCGATGCTGCAAACAAACATGATCCGCAGGAACGGCAGCGCCTCCGCTCTCACCTCAGGAGCGGCATTCACGAGCTTGAGCAGAGCGGGTGATACGAAGTAACCGATGGGCGCGAGTACGCCGAGAGAGATGAAAATCGCGGTGAGAAATGCCTGGTAAACGGTGCGATTGACTTTTTCTTCCTCGCCCGCGCCGGCGAAACGCGATACCAGCACGCTCATTCCGGTGAAGAGCGACGAGATGAAGACGATTACGACGATGAAGATTTGCCAGCTTACGCCGATGGCCGCGTTCGCCTTAAAGCCGACTAAGTGACCGACGAGTGCATGGTCCACCATGCCTTGCAATCCGCCGATGATGTTCGTGAGCATCCCCGGCCAGGCGATCTTCCAGACCGCCGGACGCAGCGGCCCCTCGACTATCGATCTGTCGTAGCGCGGTTTAGGTGCAACCTTTGGAGTTTCGGTCGCAGGAACCTCGGCTGCTACTGCGGAAACCTCAGACATGAATTCGTTTTTCCAACTGCCGGACTCTCTTTAACAAACTTGCATTGCCAATCTTCTCCGCCGCGTGAGCGAATTCGGGAGTCGTTCCGCGCCAGTGAAGTTCGTCAACATCTTTGAAGAGTGGTGCGTCAGTGCGTAACGTCGCGAGGTCTTTGAACAGCAATGCCAGTCGACGGTTTTCTTCGTTCAAAACTTCCGGACCAAAATCTTCCAGTGGACCATATCGATTGATCAGTTGCGCCGCCGTCTTCGGTCCGCAACCGGAAACCCCTGGATATCCATCCGCTGAATCGCCGACGAGCGCGAGGTAATCCGGAATAAACCGCGGGTCGACTCCAAACTTCGCACGCACCGCCGCCGCGTCGCGTATCACACCACTGCGTCGATCAACTTGTACCACACGATCCTCGATGACGCATTGCGCGAGATCCTTGTCGGGCGTCCAGATACAAACCTTCTCCACGCGACTATCCTGCGCCGCAAGATAAGCAGCGGATGCGAGTGCGTCGTCGGCTTCGAGTTCAACCATGGGCCAAACCGCGACGCCCATCGCGACCAGCGATTCTTCAAGTGGAACAAACTGAGCCTTCAGTGCGCGCTCGATGCCTGCGCCTGTCTTGTAACCCGGCCAGAGCTCGTTGCGAAAGGATTCGATGATGTGGTCCGTGGCCACGCCGACGTGCGTGTTGTTCTCGTCGAGCAACTGCGCCACGGTGCTCAAGACGCCGGACACCGCGCCGAGTGGCGGATCCGTTTTCTTGAAGCGTCGAATTCCGTAGAAGTGGCGGAAGAGTTCGTAAGTGCCGTCGATAAGGTGAATGATCATTTCTGAGCCACAGATTACACAGAACACTTCTGTGTAATCTGTGTACTAAAGGCCGAATGCGTACAAGGCGCTGCGTGTCCTGATGTAGAGACGACCATCGGCGATCGCGGGTGTCGCGTAGCACTCGTCGTCCAACTCGTTGACCGCGAGCACTTCCCACTCACCACTCGCTTTCACTACAGACACCTGACCGCCCTGGCCGATCAGAAACACTTTGTCGTCGGCCGCAACTGGCGAGGCGAAATACTTATCGATCGCTCCGTGCAGTCGACCCTGTTTCAGCACGTTGCCGTTCGCGGGATCGAACGAGAGCAGGATCCCGCTGTCGTTAATCATATAGAGCACACCGTGATAAAGAAGCGTGGAAGGAACTTGAGGCACCGGCTTTTGATAACGCCAGCGAATTGCGTTCGCGGTCTGATCGCCCTCGCCGCCCATCTTGATCGCCAGCAATCCATTCTCGGAAGCCAGCATCGCGCGGAACACTTCCCAGTCTCTCGCGTCCAGCTTCTCGTCGCGATTCATGTCGAACGCTTCATACGCAGCACTCAACAGCCGCTCCATCGATCCGCGCGGCGCGTCGGCAGGAACCTCAGCCTTCGTGATCATGCGATCTTTGTCTTTGTCGAACTTCGTGAGCGCTTCTTCAAAAGGAATCGTCTTGATTTGTTGGCCCGGTTGATTCTGTGGGAAGCCCCAACCATTGATGTAGAGATACTCGGAATCGTGACTCGCGATCGACTTCATCTCGCATGCAAGACCACGAACCCACCAAACTCTCTTGCCATCCGCGACCGAGTATGCTGAAAGTTGAAACGATTCGGGAACGATGACCTGCTTCGGACCTTTTGGCGGTTGGTAAACGATTGGCGTCGAATAGCCGGAGATCACAGCGGGACGCTCGACTCTCCAACGGATACGTCCAGTGTTTTTATCCACCGCGATCAGATACGACGCCGGGTGGTCCTGATCGACCGGCAGGATGACCTTGTCGTCAACAACGATCGGCGAAGCGCCGAATCCGTAGAACATATTGAATGGACCAAGCGGAAGCTTCCACCGTTCCTTCCCCTCGGGATCGAACGAAACCATTCCGAAGTCCTGGAAGAAGACGTAAACGTTTTTGCCGTCTGTAACGGGGCTGGGCGAGGCAGGTCCATTGACGTTCTGAAGACGTCCACTGCGCGCGCGTGGGACTTCTCGTCGCCACAGAACTTTTCCCGTCTCTCGATCGAGAGCGATCACCAGCAGCGTTTCTTTCTCGTGCGCGGTGACGAAGATTCGATCGTGCGTCAACACTGGTGACGAATGGCCCGGCGGGAGTGCGGCTTTCCAAACGACGTTCTTGTTCGGACCAAACTCGGTTGGGAGATTCTTCGTTTCAGAAACACCGGTCCCGTTTGGTCCACGAAACTGTGGCCACTCATCGGAGGCCGGACCTGTTAGCGTTAATAGAACAAGTAGTAGTGTAAGCATTGCGCAGATAATACCCCGGATGTTAAAGAACAGCTACAGAAGAGATCCAACCGAAATCCATAGAATTGGAAAAGGATTCTGTTTCATGAAAACTATCGGTTTCCTCCTGATCGTGGCTTCACTCGCTGTCGCACAAAATCCTACACTGCAAAAGGATCGCCAGGTACTTTTCGACTTCCGAAAAGATCGGAACACGGCACAGCCTGCGATTACAAAAGCGACGGAAAGAAGCGTTTTGTCGAAGGTTTTTCGCAGGTATCTCCCGGATTCAAACAGGTGCAATCCTAACTTCGACGCGAGCAGTGGATCAGATCCGTTGGCCGCCGCGCGCAAAGCCGGCGAGATAGTTCCTTCGATCTCGGCAATGGCAACCGGTAGTTTCACTGCGGCCGGACAGTCGCAAACGCTATATGTGATCTCGGTGAGTGAATGCAATGCATCGCACGCAGACAATTTCGGGACGAAGCGCGTCGCGATCTTTTCCGGACAACAACTCGTAGCTGATCTCGATGTAAATTTCAATCAGAACATAGAACGCAAGACGGATCTCAACAGCGATGGTATTGACGAGTTATTGATGACGGGCGGCGATATACATCAAGGCGTCGTCGAAGAACTGGCAACACTGTTCAGCTTTCAAAATGGACGCGTGCAGGTGGTTCACGATTTTGGTTTCGTTGTGGAAGACTCCTGCGCTTCGTTGATGCCGGGCAGCGCAGCGAAAGTTTCCGTTCTCTACATTTCGGATGTCGTGCCAGGCAGCATGCCAAAATTCACGATGGAGAATTACCAGGCCGGCTGTGGAAAGACGAAGCGCTGGCGATTGATCTCGCGCGGCAAGATGCGGGTATAAAATATGTCTACTCCAACTTTCGAAGACGTCGTTGCGGCGCGCGAGTTCATCGCGCCGTACTTACCGAAAACTCCACTCATTCGCATCGATGCAATTTCTGAAATGCTCGATTGCGAGTACTACGCGAAGCTGGAGAACCTGCAACCTGTCGGCGCTTTCAAGGTTCGCGGCGGTGTCAACATTGTGGGAACTGCGAGTGATGAAGAACGACGCCGATCTTTTATCGCGGCTTCGACCGGCAATCACGGACAGTCGCTCGCGTTCGCCGGGAAGCTCTTCGCGAGTCGCGTCATAATTTATGCTCCGGCGGAGAACGTCAACGAAACGAAGATGAGTGCGATACGCAACTTCGGCGCTGAAGTTCGGCTTCACGGTCGCGACTTCGACGAAGCGCGCCAGGAGTGTGAGCGCGTCGCAAGCGCGGAGGGTCTTCGATACGTTCACTCGGCAAATGAGCCGAAGTTGATTGCCGGAGTCGGCACGATTGGTCTGGAGATCTTCGAAGATCTGCCGGACGTCGATGTGATCATAGCGCCGGCGGGCGGTGGCAGTTGCGCTTCGGGTAATTGCATCGTCGCGAATGAACTGAATCCGAATGTGAGTGTGATTGCGGTCCAGTCTGAGGCAGCGCCGGCAATGTGGAACGCGTGGCGGAATCACACGTTAGAGCCCTACCCAACGATGAAGACCGAACACGAAGGACTCGCGACGCGCGTTCCCTTCGAACTCACAAACAAGATCCTGTGGGAACTGCTGAGTGACTTCGTGTTGGTGACTGACGCAGAGATCAACTCCTCCGTCAGGTTGCTTGCGAAACATGGAAAGCAGGTCGCCGAAGGTGCAGGCGCTGCGTCGTTGGCCGCCGCAATCAAACTCCGCGACAACCTTCGTGGGAAGAAGGTCGTGGGTATCGTTTCCGGAGGAAATCTTCCACTCGAACGCTTCGCTTCATTAATTAAAGATTGAGTTTTCATTGCAAACACGCGTCTGCCGCTCGAATGGTTTAAGATTCTCACACTCGATCATTCGGGAGGGAGATGCAGGTTATGGCAGAGCTTTTACAGGAATATCTGACCGGCGTGCTTGGTCCTGACAAGACGATTTACACTGTGCGCAGTTATGGTGAGGAACGATTAGACGGCACCTGGATCGGCTGGCTCGAATTCGAGCCGGACGATGCAAGTAAGCCGACGTTGCGCACCGAACAAGAGACATCACAACCGAACCGGACCGCGGTTGAGTACTGGGCCACAGGTCTGGAGCCGATCTATTTCGAAGGCGCATTTGAGCGCGCTCGGAAGACGACGCTCGAGCCCGTTGAAATCTTAGAGACGTTTGACCTTCCAACCTGAAAACGGTTTTACCGTTGCACAGCTTGGACTACCGTCTTTTCCCCTCCCTGGCACACGCGTCTCGAGGCACTGGTTCGCCCGCGATGCTTGCTTCACCACGTCCCACGTGATCCCCCTTAAAGGAATTTTCAGGCGCCGGCTCCACAGCGTGTCAGTCTGGCCTGCGTAAGTGCCGATATCGAGATAGACGAACCGTTCCTGAGGCGGTCCATGAACAAACGGGCCAAGGAGTACGGGCTGTCCATCCTTACCTTCTTTGACGCGTGCGCTGAACTCAAATCGCAGATCACCCTTGTTCGATCTCTGTTTCTGCGTCACTTCGTAATCGTTGCCACCGCCCTCCTGTAAGCCATAGTCAACGCCGGGCGGCGGATTCTCCAGAATGATGCGAAAAGTGAGTTCTTGTTCCATGCAGTGAATTAAGCCACAGATCGCACAGATTGATACAATCAGACTCGTATGTGTGAACAAAACAATCTTCAGGAACCGATTCGTGATCTTCCGGTTCGTCCCCGTCTGGACCACCTCAAAGATCAAGCGAAGGACTTGCTGCGAAGTATTCGGCGCGGCGACGCGGATGCGCTCGCGGAGCTAAACACGTTTCACCCACAGGCTGAAACGGATCTGACAAAAATAAAACTCTCAGAAGTACAGTTTGCGCTGGCACGGAGTTATGGAGCACCAAGCTGGCCGCGGCTCGTCCAATGCTGCAATCTCATCGATGCAATCTGGCGGGATGATATCGATGCTGTACGAGAGCTTGTGCTGAAGTATCCAAACCTGCTGCACGAGCACGCAAGAATTGTTACCGACAATTGGGGACCACCCATGAGCTATGCGGCAAATCTCGGTCGTGATCGAATCATTAAAATGCTCTGTGAACTTGGCGCACGCGATCTCGAGAAGGCGATGGGCCGTGCCACATTGCAGAGCAAGATCGGGACTGCACGAATGCTGCACGAGATAATGGGCTCACCGCGTCCACCGCATTGTGCACTTGATGGACCAGCTTACTCACTGAGTGCTACAGGAACTGCGCTGCTGCTCGAGCTCGGCGCCAGGGTTGTCGATGAAAATGGTAAAAGATTGGCGCCAGTGGACGTAGTGCTCGAAGCTGACAGTCGCAAACCGGCCGCAAAACATCAGATTCTCGAGTTGTATGTTCAGCACGGGCTCGAGCTGCCAGACACGCCAGTGATGGCACTGCATCGCGGACGCACCGATCTACTCGAAGAGCACCTGCGTCGCGATCCAAAACTGCTCGAACGAACGTTCACGCACGAAGAGATCTATCCGCCGGAACTGGGGTGTCACGATGAAGTGATAGCCACCCAAGGTACGCCGCTGGCCGGCACGACTCTCTTGCACCTATGTGCCGACTACGACGAGCTTGAGATCGCGCGTTGGCTGCTCGAACGGGGTATGGATCCGGATGCGAAAGCGGCAATTGACGCGGACGGCTTCGGCGGGTACACAGCGCTATTTGCGACCGTGGTTTCGCAGCCGAATTTTTGGATGAACCACACACGCCAACCGCAAGTCGCGCCGTTTACCCAGTTATTGCTCGACCATGGAGCGGACCCGAATGTTCGCGCCTCGTTGCGAAAGAAGTTACACCCGGGATACGGGCCGAAATACGACGTCGAGAAAACCTACGAATACCGGAACGTGACAGCCCTCGGCTGGGGCAGACAGTTCCACGCCAAAGTCTTCGTAAGTGAACCCGCCCTGCGGCTCATCGAACAAAGCGGCGGCCGCGAATAACTTCTCCGCGGCCCTCTGCGTACCTCTGCGAACTCTGCGTTTCATCGCGCGATTACGCAGAGAACGCAAAGAAACACAGAGGGCCGCAGAGGGTACGAGGAAGGTTACCGCGTAGGGAACAGCGAACGAGCTGGCTAAATAAAACTTAATAGCAAGTCAGGAAGATGGGCTGCCCCCGCTGCTGGAGTTAAGAGCGCGGGCAAGCCCCTCTTCCCGGCTGCTCGCTTATTTGAGCACCTTGGAAGCTTCAAGAATCTGTTCGGGCCGCGCACGTACCGTGTAGTTCTCCGTCAGGTTAACCCAGCGTACTGTGCCTGACGAGTCGATTAGAAACTCCGCGGGTCGTGAAATGTCTTTTCCATTCTCTCCCGCGCCCGCATGAACCAGATCGTAACGTCGAATCACCTCGGCATTAGCATCGGAAAGAAAAGTGAATGTATAACCAGATTGCTCGGCAAGCTTGCGTGACTCTTCCGGACTGTCGACACTAATCGCAATCGGGCGAATCCCGGCTTCCTTGAACTTGTCCAAACTCTTTTCAATGCTCCGCAACTCGGAGTTGCATAACGGTCACCAGTAGCCTCTGTAAAAAACCAACAGCACACCTTTCGGCGCACTGCCGTTGACGGGCGCCGTCAGCAACTCGTTGAGACTGACTTGTCTGCCGGTCGTGTCAGCGAGCGTAAAATCCGGCGCTCGTTGTCCGACGTGCGGTGCTCCGGTCGAAGCGGGCAACCATCGTGCGGCAATGAACATTGCAAACACGAAAACCCCGATGACAAAGACACCCAGAATTCCGACGATTGATGTGACGATCTTCGAGCGCGTGGGATGCGGCCGGTCTGGTGCAAAACCCCGGCGCACGCCCATGAATAGCAACACTCCTGCGATCGCAAAGAGCACCAGGGTGGCCCACGGAAAATCACGTGTAACCGGAAACCAGACAAAAACCGCAAAGTAAGTAAAAAACGCTGCGAGGGTGAGCACGAAGCCCACCCAGAGCGGCCAGTTGAAACGTCGAGTAGTCATCATTAAATGTCCACCAGAACTTTGAATCCACCATAAACCATGCGCTTCACTTCGAAAGGCATTGGTCCACCGTCCATCATCTTCTTTATGCGCGGATCATTCATGATCTTTGCATTCACTTTATCGCGATCCGCACGCGACTTGTAGACGATAAACGAGAAGAAAGGCACTTCGCCGGGTTTGAGTTTAGCAGCCTTCATGAACGAAACACCCCAACTGTTCTCGAGATCGTCACCGACCGCTTCGATGTATTCCAGCGCGCCATGTTCCTTCCAAATCTTCCCCGCTTTCTTAGCGATGGTCCGATAGAGTTTGATGTTGTTCTCGGGGACAGGTACGACAAATCCATCGACGTATCTCATTTCTTCTCCTTTATTCGCAGTTGACCATCCACGGGATTCCAAATCGATCTACGCACATGCCAAAACCGGAGGCCCAGAAAGTCTGCGCAAACGGCATCGTGGTGGTTCCACCTTCTGCGAGTGCGTTGAAGATGCTTTCTGCCTTCGAACGATCGTTGAGTGAAATCGAGATCGATATACCTTGTGGTTTCTCGTAATGTCCCGGCGGTGCATCCGAGGCCATTACTACATTTCCATCAATCTTCAGAGTTGCGTGAAGAACCTTATCACCCCACTCAGGCGGTGCGTGTTCCGCCGCGGGCGATCCTGCGAATTTCGTTAAGAACTCAATTTTGCCGCCCAGCGTCTGCTCGTAGAACCTAAGCGCCTGCTCACAGTCGCCGTTGAACATTACATACGGATTCAATTGCATGTGCTTTACTCCTTGTCGATTTATGAATTAGCGAAGTGGACTCACTTTCCATCGTCCGTAGGCGACGAACGCGCAGAGAAGTCCAACTACAAGTGGTCCAACAATCATGGAAACTCCGTCGCCCATGATTGTCGTTATCACCGCTCCGATCATGATGATCGCCAGGCCGGCCGCGGCGAGCGGCGTCAAGTATTGTTGCCTATGGAAAATACCTGGAAGTATCAAACCAAGCCCTCCGAGAGTTTCCAGCACACCGATGAATTTCAGAAACAGCGCCGAAAACTTGATTGCATTCGGCGAGCCCGCCGACTGCAAGACGTCAGCCGGCAGAACGAGTTTCGTGATCCCTGCAAATAAAAAAAGCAGTGCCAAAAGTATCTGAAGAATCCAAAGTACGATGTTCATATTCAGTTTTCCTTTATGAGTTTGATTGAGCCGGTAGTCCCTTGATCTCGAGCACCGGCCTGATTTCGATCGTGCCGACTTTCGCAACCGGAATTCGCTCGGCAATACTCATCGCTTCGTCGAGATCTTTCGCGTCGATCAGGTAATAGCCGCCGAGTTGTTCGCGAGTCTCTGCGAATGGACCATCCGTGACGAGACGTTTCCCTTGCCGCACTCGCACGCTCGTCGCCGTGGCCACCGGATGAAGCGGCCCCGCCGAGATGTACTTACCGTTCGAGCTGAGATCCTGCGCGAGTTGTGCCGATTCGACGTAGCAATGCTCCCGTTCAGTTTCGGTTAATGCATTTTCATCGAGATAAACCAGCAACATGTATTTCATATGAATTGTGTGCCTCCACTGCTAAATCGAATGGCGAGTTCGCGAATCGACACGGCAATGTAATTTTTTTTATTATCAAACGTGCTTCCGAACCCCAACGTTGCCGTTGACGCAGTGTATCGATCTGATTGGGGTCGGATTGTTGCAACTCTCATACGTCAGTTTGGCGATTTCGAACTTGCCGAGGACGCCGCGCAGGAGGCTTTTACCGCGGCCGTAGACCAGTGGCGAACCGAGGGCGTCCCCGATTCTCCTCGCGCCTGGATCATCCAAACAGCCAAACACAAAGCCATCGATCGCCTGCGGCGGCAAACTCGTCTCAAAGAAAAACTGGAAGCGGATCCTGATTTCGCGTCAGAGCCAATCGTTGAAGGGCCAACTCTGGATTTCGGAGAGATTCCTGATGATCGGCTCCGTCTAATCTTTACGTGCTGCCATCCGGCCATATCGCTCGAAGCACAAGTTGCGCTGACGCTCCGCACGCTCGGTGGACTTCAGACTGACGAAATCGCACGCGCGTTTCTTATCCCAACTGCCACCATGGCCCAGCGTCTCGTGCGCGCAAAACGAAAAATCCGCGACGCTGGCATTCCGTTCCGCGTGCCTGATACGAGCGAGATGCCTGAGCGCCTTGACGGAGTGCTGACTACGATTTATCTAATCTTTACAGAAGGTTACGCGCCAACTCGCGGCGAACCGCTGGTACGCGCAGACCTTTGCGCCGAAGCTATTCGACTCGCACGTCTTCTCAGATCGCTCCTCCACCCTAAGCCACCTGCTGAAGCCACTGCACTTCTTGCACTCATGTTGTTACACGACTCGCGACGCGAGGCTCGACTTGATGAAGACAATAATCTGGTTGTGCTCGAAGAACAGGATCGCACGCTCTGGAATAGACCACAAATCGACGAAGCCCTGGCGTTAGTCGATGAAGCACTTCGCGGTGCGCCTGGTCCATTCGCGCTCGAGGCCGCGATTGCCGCAGAGCATTGCAAAGCAACTCGTGCCGAGGACACTAACTGGACACAAATCGTCGCGCTCTACGATCTGCTCGAGCAACTCATGCCGTCTCCGATCGTGTCGCTGAATCGCGCGGTCGCTGTTGCTATGGCTAAAGGCCCTCAGCCGGCGCTCGAATTGATCGACGAGCTTGCAGCCTCAGGCGAGCTCGACGACTATCACCTGCTCCACGCAGCACGCGCAGACATGCTTCGTCGTTTGGGGTCTAACGACGAAGCTGCCGCGAGTTATGAAACTGCACTGCGATTAGCCGGCAACGATAGTGAGCGTCGCTTCCTCGAACGCCGCCTCAACGAAATCAGATCATTGCCACAATAAGGCACAAAAGGCACACAAAAGAAGTAGGCTTTAACTGTTACCTCTTTTGTGCATTTTGTGCTTCTTTGCGGCTAACTTTCATGCGCTTCTTTTTGTGGCTTTACCCTCCGTGAGCACCGGCAGCGAGGCGTTTTTCAATCTCCTCGGGTGTAACGTCTTCCTTGTGTGTTGCGACAGTCCAGACGTGGCCGAACGGATCTGTTAACGTCCCCGAGCGATCGCCGTAGAACTGATCCTGTAACGGTTTGACTTCTGTGCCGCCCGCGGCGATGGCCTGGTTGAAGATCGCATCGCAATCGTCAACGTAGATCATGATTCCGACCGGCGAACCACCCAAAGCTTTTGGTCCACGGTAGCCCATCTGCGGCATTTCGTCGCCGAGCATGAACGGCGAATCGCCAATCTTCATCTCGGCGTGTCCGATCTTCCCCTCGTGCTCCATCCGGAAGAGCTCAGTTGCACCGAACGCTTTCTTGTAATACTCCAGCGCGTCGGCGGCTCCATCGATAATCAAGTAAGGCGTAATCGAGTGGTATCCCTCCGGGATCGGTTTTACATCTCCCATAACTGTCCCCTTTCGTTTTGGTTAACTATTTTTCAATAGAGCTTTCTTGTTTAGAAACGCGATCACCTCATCGTTGAACTGTTTCGGCTTCTCCATCATGAGGAAGTGGCTCACCCCCTCCCACTGGTGAAGCTCGAAGTCAGGCGCGAGGCTGCGGAAGAACTGTTCGGTGTCAGGCGGCCAGAAGGGCGCCTTCGCAATGATCGCCAGCACCGGCACGTTGATCTTGTCAGGACCGTAGAGCGAATCGTCATTCATGCTCTCCATCGCACTTACCATCACGTGCTGTGGCGTGTTCGCATACGAGGTGTTTATGCGTTCCTGGTCGGAGGGAGAGAGTGTCTTTCCCATCTGGGCCAACATCTGTTTGCCCGCTTCCTTGTAACCAGGCGAACGAAACATCGCTAAAAAACCTTCGCGCATTTCCTTGGTGCCGAATGGCCTCAGACTGCCGTCAACGATGACGATTGCGAGCGTCTTTTGCGGGTACTTGCGATAGAACTGTCGCGCCACGGGCGTGCCCATGCTGTGACCGACGATCACTGCGCGTTCGACTTTCGCATCACGCATGACTGCGTCGATCGCGTTCGCAAAGAGATCCATCGTGTATCTGATCTCCGGCTTGTCGCTCTGACCGTGACCGGGAAGATCGAGTGCTATGACTCGGTTGCGTTTCGCGAGATCCGGGATCTGATCGCGCCAGTTGTCGAGGTTACAAGTCCATCCGTGGACCAACACCAACGCTTCATTGCCCTTGCCGTAGCTTTTGTAATGAATGCGTGCTCCGTCGAGCTTTGCAAATTTCGACTCGCCGTCGAATGCCGGTGCCGTCGCAGCACCAGCCAGCATCAGAACAAACAGCAAACTGAATTGAAGTCTTCTTCTCATAACAACTTCTCACTCCGGTTATTTCTGACGACAACAAGTGTCATGTCGTCGGTGAGTGGTCTCGGGGCCGCAAAATCCTGAACCGCGCCCAGCACTGAAAACAGCACGGACTCTGCTGAGCCGCCCTGCGCGCGACGCAATTCAGCCTCGAGCCGGTTACTGCCAAATTCCTGATCTGCTTCGTTGAACGACTCTAAGATGCCATCGGAGCACGCCAACATCAAATCGCCGGGGCCCAGATGCACAGTGCCTCGGGTATACGCCGCTGCAGAGACAACACCGAGAACGGGTCCACCATCCGAGAGCAACTCGAGTTGTCCATCCGCGCGAAGAAGCAAAGCTGGTGGATGTCCCGCACTACAGTAGTCCAACAACCCAGTCACAGCGTTCAGTCGCGCGACAAACAATGTGCTCAACGGCTCGATCGCCGACAGACGAGCCGTATCACGATTGACGCCGCCGACAATCGCTTCCGGATCACTGCTTGCCGCCGTATGCGTGCGCAGCAGACCGATCAGATGCGTGACCCACATGCCCGCGGCGAGACCTTTGCCACCAATGTCGCCAAGCGCCAGGATCAAACCCTCGCTCGTTTGTTCGACACTGAAAAAATCTCCAGGCAGATGACGAACTGCAAAGATCTCACTCGCCACATCGAACGCACCATGACGCACAAGACTCGGCGCACACAATCGCCGGTGCACCTGCGCCGCTTCGAAGATCGCGGTGTTCAGTTCGGCGTAATCTCGCTGGAGTGTTTCGAATCGGGTGTCGTACGAGACACCTAAGTCATCGTCTAGCTTTACCGCTGGGAGAGCCATAACGACAAAACCTCATCCGACAAACTTGTAGCCAGTACCGTGGACGGTAAGAATAAAACGTGGTTCTTCGGGATTTGGTTCGAGTTTCTGTCTGAGATGAACGATGTGCGTATCGACGGTGCGAGTGGTCGGATAATTCTCGTATCCCCACACGGCGTCGAGCAGTCGATCGCGACTCAATGTTTCGACTGGATGAGCGATGAAGTACGCGAGCAGCGCAAATTCTTTTGCCGAGAGATCGATGACGTTTCCACCGCGTCGCACTTCGTTGCTGCGAATGTTGACCTCCACATCACTGAAGCGATAGATCTCGGGTATCGCCGAGCTCGTCGACACTCTTCGCAGCACTGCTTTCACACGCGCCATCAACTCGCGAATCGAGAATGGTTTCGTGACGTAATCGTCGGCGCCCAATTCGAGGCCAACGACTTTGTCGATCTCCTGTCCGCGCGCTGTGAGCATGATAATCGGGACGGAGGGCCGCTTCGCTTTCAACTGTTTGCACACGTCCAGTCCGCTCATGCGCGGCATCATCACGTCCAACACAATGAGATCGGGGTTGTCAGACAGCGCACGCTCGAGGCCGCTAACGCCGTCTTCCGCGCTGATCACTTCGTAGCCTTCGTATTCGAAATTATCGCGCAGCCCGGCGACCATCGCGGGTTCATCTTCGACGATCAGAATTTTGTTTTTCATGACTCCCCTTTTATGAAGCGGCTTCAGGTTGCGCGAGCGGCAAAGACATCGTGAACTTGCTTCCCCGCCCGGGCGTGCTTTCGACCTCGACCTGTCCACCGTGCGCGTGCGTAATGTGACGCACCAGCGATAACCCGAGTCCGCTGCCCTTCGTGTTGTGCACCAGCGGATCGCACGTGCGATAAAACTTCTCGAAGATTCGCGTCTGCTCGTGTCGCTCGATCCCGATACCACGATCGCTGACTTCAAGCTTGAGAACAGCGTTCTCCCGGTAAAGTCTCACGCCCAGGAATTTTTCGTGGTCGGAATATTTCAGTGCATTGTTGACCAGATTGACAAGTGCTCGCGCGATGGCTTCACGATCGACACGCACACGCGGAATGCCAGGATCGATCTGCTCCTCGAGCGCAAAGCCCTGCTGCTCGATCTGGAAGCGATAGGAATCGAGCGTGTTGCGAACAAGCTCGGCGATATCGGTCTCTCGAAAGTCGTACTCTTTTGCCCCCGCTTCGATGCGAGAGAAATCAAGAATGTTATTGATTAAAGCCGTCAGTCGCTCACTCTCTTTGCGAATGATGCTGTAGTATTCGCCCTTTTTGTCGTCTTTCGTGATTCGTCCGAGCTCGAGTGTTTCCGCATAGAGTCGAATCAGCGCCAGCGGCGTTCGCAACTCGTGTGAGACGTTGGAAACAAAGTCTGACTTCAGACGCGCGAGCGCGACCTGCTTGTTGACGCTGCGATAGGTCAACACCAGACCGCCGATCATCAACACTGAGAGCACCGCGAGAATCAGAAGACTCTGAAGCACCCATTTGTCGCCGAGTGCTTTGGCGGTCGTACCCTGGAACTTGATGCCTAATTTTAATCCACGAAAAACGTCGTCGAGCTTGCGAGAAATTTCCGGCTCCCCACCGCTCCAACCCGGCGACATCGCGAGCGGACGATCGAGTTTTGCACTCGTGGCGTCGCCTGGATAGATCATCATCGCCAGTTTTTGATCTTTATGCTCGCCCGCCTCTGACGGCTTCAGCTCGGCCAGCATTCCCGGAAAGAGTCCTTTCTGATCGCTATTCAATTGTTTGGATATCAAGTCATCGAGGATTTCCGGAAAGAATGTCTGCTTCAGATAGTTGGTGTCCAAAACGGCGCCGCCCAGTACGACTCGACCTTTCGGGACGTACGAAAACGTAAAAAAGGAAGTGGTGCTGTAATGCATCTCCCCGTCCGGTCCTTTGTATTCGTCGCCGTACCAGCTAATCGGTTTTGGTCGCTTGTGCATCTGCTCCATGATCATCTTGCCTTCGACACCAAACCAGGCGCTGAAAATCTTCTTCAAGCGCTCATTCTCGGCTCGAACTGCTGGATCGTTGCACTGCGACGGTTGTGATCTAAGGACGATCTCCTTCTCGGCGTCGAAAATGAACATGTGTGAGAACCAGGGGCTCTGCTTCAAGAGATCGTCAAGCTGTTTATCTTTTTCTTCGACGGGCGCATCGACGTTGGGGAACCCATTTCTCGCTTGTTCGGCGAGTTTGTACGCCTTCTCGTTCATCTGTTTTTCCGAGATGGCAAGAATGTAATCAAAGTCGCGGTGGATCAGTGCCTCGACCTTCTTATCGCGCTTGATTGCTTTGACGTGTTGGAAGTTGACGTAGATGAGTGTCAGTGCGGGCAACACCACGGCCAAACTGAGGGTAAGTATGAGTCGGAACCGCGTGTTTCCTTCTCGTTTGGATTTCATTCCAGCCTCCGCAGGTGGTTGCACAGCGGGCAGAGCATACGTCGCACAGAACCGGCCCGTGTTAAGGGTAAGTAAAAATTTGTTAAGAGTTGTGAAGTCTGATTATCTCACATCTTTATGACTTTCGGCCTTTATGGTTAAATCTGCTGCCATGGAAGCAACTGTGAAACACTTGACCTTACAGGAACTCGAAGCCGCACTGGAACACTTGCGGCAGGCGCCAAAAGACAATGGCGTCGTGGAGTTGATCGTCTGTCGTCCCGACATTGATCGACGCGCGGTGCTGGACGAAGCGGAGTTCGATATCGAGAAAGGCCTCATCGGCGACAACTGGTTCGTGCGCGGCAGCAGCAAAACTCCGGACGGCTCAGCGCATCCGGAGATGCAGATCAACATCATGAACTCTCGCGTGACCGCACTGGTGGCCCAGGAGAAGGAACGTTGGCCGCTCGCCGGCGATCAACTGTACATCGACATGGATTTGGGTCGCGAAAACCTGCCTCCCGGATCACACCTGGAAATCGGATCGGTGGTGCTCGAAGTGAGCCCGCTGCCTCACACAGGTTGTAAAAAATTCGTCGCGCGCTTTGGTGCTGAGACAATGGAATTCGTGAATTCCCCGTTGGGCAAACAACTCTGCCTCCG
>JBIOUJ010000128.1:0-48916 GCA_044867025.1 Pyrinomonadaceae bacterium
TTTTCCTCTGCGTACCTCTGCGTTCCTCTGCGCCTCTGCGGTGAACTAAATCCAGCGTCTTTTTACCGCAGAGGCGCAGAGGAACGCAGAGGTACGCAGAGGAAATCTCATTTCGTAATTCCTTCGAGCTCAATGAATCGACTCAGCCGGGTGATCACCATTCCTTCTTCACACTCTAACCGGCACGATAGCGCCGGTCGATCGCTCTGCTCGCTCTGCCCTTTCATGTGATACCAGACCTGGCAGTTCGTACATTCACCATTCCAGCAAAAATCGCCGTAAGAGATCGTATTGATCGATAAGTATTGAAAACAGCGCAAAAGACGGTTCTTCTCCGGAACGCTGACCTCGTTGCCCATTATTTCGACGCTTATCAGCTTCTCGTAGGGATCGAGTAAATCCGGCGCGCTTTGTTCACTCATAGGCAGCGGCAGTATAATCCCTCACTGCTCAAATTCATCGCAAAAAACGCGGGGGTAAATCGATTTGGCCTTAGTCATCTACACGAAGCCGGGATGTCCTTACTGTCAGCAAGCACGCGAGTATTACGACTCCAAAGGGATGCCTTTTCTCGACTACGACGCGCAGAACGATCGCGAACGGCGTAAAGAGATGTTGTCGTTCTCCAAGGGCGACCCAACGGTCCCGTGCATCGTTCAGGATGGTAAGTATGTGAAGTCGGGCTGGGGTAACCCGCCTCGTGGTTGAACGGTCCACGATTAACCGGCCGTGCGCCGGCATTTTGCAAAAGCAGTCTCCCCTGATTGAATTGCTTTATGAGGAAGGTGCCCAATGAGAAACCAATTCCATTTGCCTCTTCTGCTGCTGCTCTTATGTGTTCTCTCAATCAGTAACAACGTCAACGCGCAATCGAATGGAGGAGCCGCCGCTCCTCATCCACCTATGGCAGAAAAGAAACCAAAGACTACAAACATCCACGGCGTAACACTTGTAGACGATTACTTCTGGATGCGTGAAAAAACGAACCCATCGGTGCTCGCGCATCTCAAGGCCGAAGATGCTTACGCGGAGTCGTTGATGAAACACACCGCGCCGCTCCAGGAAAAGCTCTACAACGAAATGCTCAGTCACATTAAACAGACTGACACGAACGTGCCGTATCGCTACGGCAATCACTTCTATTACTCACGAACTGAGGAAGGCAAACAGTATCCGATCTTCTGTCGCAAGAAGGGGAGTCTTGAAGCTCCGGAAGAGGTCATCCTCGACATGAACGAACTCGCGAAGGGTCACGCCTTCATGAGTATCGGCGCGTTGTCGCCAAGCGATGACGGCAATCTGCTTGCTTACAGCACTGACAGCACCGGCTATCGACAGTTCACGTTGCAAGTCAAAGATTTGCGAACTGGTCAAGTCTTTCCGGAAAAAATCGAACGCGTCACCGGGGTCGTTTGGGCCAACGACAATAAGACGTTGTTCTACGTCACGGAAGACGCAACCACGAAACGAAGCGACAAGTTTTTCCGCCACGTGCTTGGAAGCGATAAGACTGACCTCGTTTACGAAGAGAAGGATGAGCTGTTTGATATCTCGACCGGCCGCTCGCGCGATAAGGCGGTGATTTTTGTCGAAGCGTTTAGCAAGACTTCAACCGAGTCGCGCTATCTTCTCGCGTCGGAGCCTACTTCCGAGCTCAAGGTGATTCTCCCGCGCCAACCCGAGCACGAGTACGACACCGATTATCGCGACAACCTCTTCTACATCCGCACAAACAAGGGGGCCAAGAATTTCCGTATCGTCACGGCGCCGGTCAGCGATCCTTCTGAGAAGAACTGGAAAGAGTTTGTGGCCCACAACCCGGCGGTGAAGCTTGATGCGATCAATCTCTTTTCAAATCATGCAGTACTGTCTGAGTGGGAAAATGGACTGCAACAACTCGAAGTTATTGAGTTCAAGACGAACAAACGACAACGGATCAAGTTTCCCGAACCCGTCTACTCGGCAGGTTTGTCCGCAAATCGCGAATTCGATACGACTGTCATCAGGTATGGCTACAACTCACTGGTCACGCCCTATTCGGTGTTCGACTACGACATGAACACGGGTAAAACGACTTTGTTGAAACAAACCGAAGTGCCCGGCGGATTCGATAGAACGAACTATAAGTCGGAACGCGTGTTTGCCACCGCTTCGGATGGAACGAAGATACCGATGTCGATCGTCTATCGAAAAGGTGTGAAGCTCGACGGTTCGGCGCCGCTTCTTCTTTATGGCTATGGCTCGTACGGTGCATCGATCCCGCCGACTTTCTCTTCCACTCGCCTCAGCCTTCTCGATCGCGGTGTTGTCTTCGTCATCGGACACATTCGTGGCGGCGGTGAGATGGGTGAAGAATGGCGCCAGGCTGGCAGGATGATGAACAAGATGAACACGTTCACCGATTTCATCGCCTGCGCTGAAACGCTGATTCAGATGAAGTACACGTCGAAGGATCGACTCGTCATTCAGGGTGGAAGCGCCGGCGGACTGCTGGTGGGCGTCGTTTCCAATCTCCGGCCGGATCTGTTCAAGGCGGTCATTTCGCAGGTGCCGTTTGTTGACGTGCTGAACACGATGCTCGACGCCAGCATACCGTTGACCACGAGCGAATATATCGAGTGGGGCAATCCGAATGAAAAGGCGGCATTCGAATACATGAAGACATACTCGCCTTACGATAACGTCGCTAAGAAAGATTATCCGGCAATGCTCGTCAAGGTTTCGTTGAACGACAGTCAGGTGCCGTATTGGGAGGGCACCAAGCTCGTAGCAAAACTGCGAGCGATGAAGACTGATTCAAATCCGCTGCTTTTGAAAGTAAACTTCGGCGCCGGACACGGAGGCGCGTCCGGGCGCTATGATGCTTTACGCGAAACAGCATTTGACTACGCGTTCATGCTCTGGCAGATGGGCGTGAAAGGATAACGGGAGCAGTTGGCAGTCTAAAAATAGGTCCTATATGACATATCGGTCCTATAGGACCTATATTATTTACAGATGATCGGATCGACACTGGGGAATTACAAAATTCTCGAGAAGCTCGGCGAGGGCGGACAGGGCACCGTCTATAAAGCCGTCGATTCGAAACTCGGCCGCACGCTCGTCATCAAAGTTCTTCCCGCAGAGCTTACGGCGCGCGAAGCGAACCTCAAGCGCTTTGAACGCGAGGCGCGTCTCGCCTCCGCGCTCGATCATCCAAACATCTGCACGATCTTCGATCTCAACGAGATCAACGGCATCCACTTCATCGCGATGCAGTACATCGAAGGGAAGAACGTCAGGCAACTCGTTAATGGCCGCCCGCTCTCGCTCGAAAGCGCTTTGTCGATCGCCTTGCAGACTGCGGACGCACTTGCTGCTGCACATTCACGCGGCATCATTCACCGCGACATCAAGGCCGGCAACGTGATGGTGACGCCGGGCGGGCAGGTCAAGGTGCTCGACTTTGGACTCGCAAAACTGCTCGATGAAGAAGCCGCACGCACTTCGGGAATTCACCACACAGAGATCACCGAGATTGGTATTCCATACGGCACGGCGACCTACGCGGCGCCCGAGCAAGCGCGTGGCGATCGCGTGGATTCGCGCGCCGACATTTTCTCCACGGGCGTTTTGCTGTACGAGATGCTGACTGGAACATGGCCGTTCAGGGGCGACACGGCCGTCGAGGTTCGCGCGGCAGTGTTGAACGAAGAACCTGCGCCGTTGTCGAAAGTCAGGCCTGGTCGCGTGCCTGTGCGGTTGCAACCGGTCCTCGACAAAGCACTCGCAAAAGATCCTCGCAACCGTTATCAAAAGATCTCGCATTTCGCGGACGATCTTCGTTCGATCTTTCGCGAGCTTGGTTCGGATACTTTGCCGGGTATTGACGAAACCGTCACGCCGGTCACTCCGAGACATCTGAAACAGGAAAATGCGGTCACTCGTGCGCTTCGTTGGTTGACGGGTAGCAAAGCGGCTGACAGTGCATCACAAGGCTCGCAGTCGGCGGGGCGAAGCGGTGATGCCAGCCCGTTGACGAGCTTGGGCGATCGCGATCGCAGGAGCGTGGCGATTCTTCCTTTCAAAAACGTCGGTAACGAACGTGAAATTGATTTTTATCAGTTCTCACTCGCGGACGCGGTGATCACGGAGCTGGCGCGTGTGCGTTCACTGGTGGTGCGACCGTCGTCAGTAATCGTCAAGTATCAGAACAAGACTGTTGACGCGGCGGAAGCAGGACGCGAGCTCAGCGTCGACGCGATTCTTACGGCGACATTCCTTCGTGCCGGCGACAGATTGCGCGTCACCGCGCAACTACTCGACGTGCGCACAAGCGAGATTCTCTGGAGCGAGCGAATTGACGCTGACGCAAGCGACATCATCGGCGTGCAGGACACGATTGTGCAGCGCATCGTCGAGGGACTGCGGCTTGAATTGAGTCCTGCTGAACAAGATGAGCTGGCAAGGAAAGCGACTGCCGACGCAGCCGCGACCGAAGAGTACCTGCGCGGACGAGATTGTCTCGCGACTTTCATCTACCACACGATCGCTCGTGAAAATATCGATGCCGCGATCGAACACTTCCGTCGAGCAATCGAGATCGATCCAAACTTCGCGCTCGCATATTCCGCACTCGGCAGTTGCTACGTGAATCGAGTGTTGAAAGGACTCGGTCAGGCCGGCGATCACGATAAGGCGAAGAATGCTTTCAAAAAGGCTTTAACGCTGGATCCGAAGCTGCTTGAAGCACGTATGCACATGGTGTTCATCTATCTCACCGGCGGACAAAAGCAGAAGGCGCGAACCGAGGTTGAGTCGCTGCGTGATGAGTATCCGAACGATCCGGGTGTGCAGTTTGTCCGCGCTGTGGTGGCAAGGCTCGACAGCGATTACGAAAAGGCGCTTCGCAGTTTCGATCGCATGGTTAAGCTGAATCCTGGTGAGCGCGTTGTGGCCAGTTACAATCGCGCTCGCATCTTCATGTATCAACAGGAGTATGACCAGGCGCTGCGCGAGCTCGATCAGGGCGCGGCCATTGAACCGGAACACCCGATGATTCAGGTTATCCGCGCGCGCGTCATTTACTATCGCAATCAGATCGACGAGGCTCAGGAAATCCTTCATCGGGTTTTGCAACGGCATCCGCAGATGGATGGCGTCAGACCGATTCTTGCCATCTGTTTGAGCGCGCAGGGACAACATACGAAAGCCAATGAACAGTTGACGCCGAAAGTCAGGCAAGTCGCGGAGGCGGATTACGATATATCCTACTGGCTTGCGTCAGCGTATCTTTTGCAGGGGCGCCAGGTGGAAGCGTTGCGCTGGTTGGAGACGGCGGTCGGACTCGGAAATGAGAACTACAAGTGGTTTGAAGCCGATCCGAACTGGACCGACATGCACGAGGATCCACGTTTCGTCGAATTGATGAATCGAATTAAGAGCCAACCACAGGCGGCGGCAGGGGAACAGTCTGCATGAGAACGTTTGTCGTTGGCGACATCCATGGCCGTTGCGCGCAGCTCCTCAACCTGCTCGACATGCTGCCGCGCGATCCTGAAACTGACAAACTCGTTTTCCTGGGCGACTTGATCGACCGTGGGGCTGATGCGCCGGGTTGTGTGTCGCACATCATGCAAATGTGCCGCGAGAACCCGCAGCGAGTGATTTGCCTGCGTGGAAATCACGAACAGATGTTGATCGACTTCGTTGAAGGGCGGAGCAACATCTGGCTTACACCGGTCACGGGCGGCGAGCGCACGTTCGAACAGTACACGGGTCAGTCGCTCAGAGTGGAGAGTGAAAAGGATTTGGAGCAGATGAGGCTGAAGTTTGAGCAATCACTGCCAGCGGAGCATCTGTCGTTCATGCAGGATCTGCCGTACTACCACGAAGACGAATTCGCGATCTACGTTCATGCGGGGCTCGACGAAGGAAAACATCCGCGCGAGAGCTCGACGACGTCGCTTTTGTGGATGCGCGATATGGATTTTTACAAGAACTACCGTGGGAAGCCGTGTGTGTTTGGACACACGCCGACGCCTCTGCTGCCGCTGCGCGGACGATTGGGACGACATGGAATCTACATTTCGCACAGCGCGGTCGGGCTCGATACCGGCTATAACCACCAGTCGCCGCTGAGTTGTCTTTCGCTACCTGACTTTAATCTCTACCAGAGTTTTGCCGACGGCCGCGAAGAGACTTACCAGATCACCTCATTCATCCCCGAGACCCTCCGCGAGATGCAACGCAAAGCCGGGCTCCCATAATCGGTTTGTGTTTTTGTGTACCTACGGTACGCAGCGTTGTTCGCGTAAGGGAACCAGATCGAGATTCGTCAACTTGTGTGTGTTGGGCTCGAGAGCGATACGCGCCACGATTGGTCCACCATCGCAAACGAGCCGGACAGCACTGCTGCGGGTTCCATTACCACTGAGCGGTTCGCCAACTTTACAGCTTCCCCACGCCGAAGCTGCCGCAACCTGCCGGCGCATCTTTTCCATATCGAATCCCGGCGCTGCGATCGGTTCAATCGCCTTCGCGTCCCACGCTCCAATCACTTTCGCGATCGTTTCCGCGGTCTTCGTCATTTCCGCATCCGGCGGTAGGACCGGGTTGATACTGATCAGTTGCACTTTCGGCGGCATCGTCGGCGCGAGCGTAATGAACACGTTCAGCCATCCGCGATCGCACATCATGCGCCATTCACCACGCAATGCATTTTCCGGCGTAATCGACGTCGCAGGCCGACAGGCGCCGTGTTGCTGGGCCAACTCTTTCCAACGATTCTTTCGCACCTCAGCCGGAACATCGAGAAAGAGATTATCGGCGGCAATTCGATTCGCAAGGTCGTCGTCCCACTTGATGATCAACTGCGTAACGTCCGTTTGCGCCGCCAGCAGCGCTTTCGACGGTTGAACGACACGAGGCTGCAAAGCACCGGTGCGATTGAGCGCGGCGAGCGTGTCGTTGAAAAGGTTATTGAAGCCCTGGTAAGTCTGGTTGGCCATGCCGATGAGCCCGACACCATGTTCCGGCAACCAACGCATCAACGAACCGTAACCCGGAAGTCCACCGCCGTGTCCGGCAAACTGCGTATAGCGACAGTCATACGAGACGCCGATACCATAACCATATCCGCCTGAGGCCATCTGAAGGGGAGCATCAACCGTGGAGCGAAAAGCTGACGACGGCTGCGCACGCCAGATCTGCTGCATCTCGCGCGCACTGCTCCTTTTGATTGGACCACGTTCGGGTTCGTCGCGCGGTGGGAAGGCTGACATCAAGAACGCCACGTAGCGCGCGAGATCGTGCGCGTTGGTCCAAAGCCCGCCCATGGCTCCAAAAGATCCATGCGCGAGGATCGGTTCCGGCTTCCAGGCGTTGTCTTCACGCCGGTAGCCCAGTGCGATATGTTCGCGAGGCACGGCCGACATTTCGAACGTCGATGCGTTCATTCCAAGCGGCTTCAGAATATTCTCGCGAACGTATTCTTCGTATGGACGGCCGGATACCTTCGCAACGATCTGCCCGAGCATTGCAAAGCCGTAGTTTGAGTATTCGAACATCGTGCCGGGTGAGCTGGAGAAAGGAATGCCACCGCGAATCCAGTCGCGCATCGTCTTATCGCTTTGGGCCAACTGCCTGTCGCCCCATGGATTGTCTTCCGGAAAACCTTCGGAGTGCGTCAGCAGGTGACGAATGTTGAGCACCTGCGAATCGCTCGTGGGATAAGACAGGTTCGCGACCTCCGGAATGTAGCGAGAGACGGGATCCTCCAGCGAGAGCTTCCCTTCGTCGCGAAGCTTCAATATCGACATCGCTGTAAAGCTCTTGGTCATTGACGCGATGCGGAAGACCGTTTCCGGTGTGACTGGTGAATTGTTGGTCGTCTCACGAACGCCCGCAGCTTTTACCCAGGCGAGTTCGCCGTCGATGATCACGCCCAGCACCGCGCCCGGCGGTTGTAGCCTCTCCATCCAACTCTTGAATATTTTTTCAATCTCCGGAAACGCGGCGGCGAGCTTCTGCTTGCGTTGCGGATCGGCGAACTGCGGCGGCGGTACGCTCCCGGTCGCAACGCGCTTCTGCGCGAAAGTGAGTTGAGGCACGATTAACACAACCAGCAGAGCGCAAATCTGAATGGAACGCATCAGTTACCTCTTGGAATTGAATGAATTATCTGGACGGCGCCCGCAAAAATACCACAATTCGAACCTAATCCTCATTTAGCGGGTCATAATAAGTGCATGGCCGTTGGGGCAGCATCGGAGCGCGAGAGCTGGTGGGTGTTGCAGGCGCAGTCCGGCAGCCACGAGGCTCTGAACGAACTCTTCAAGAGCGTTCAGGATCCGTTGTTTCGCTACATCGTGAGCCTCGTGCGCGACCAGCATCTGGCTGAAGACATCCTGCAGGAAGTCTTTATCCGCATTTACCGGAAGTTGCGCTGGTTGCAGGAGCCGGCAGCGTTTCGAGCGTGGGCGTATCAGATCGCCTCGCGAGAAGCTTTCAGGTATTTGAAACGCGAACGACGCTGGAGTGAGCAAGTCCGTGATGAGGAGACGTTGTCAGCGCTCTCTTCGGACGATCACGAAAGCGAGTTTCCGCGCGAGTTAATTCAGACTTTGCCGCAGTTGGTCGGCAGTTTATCGCCGGCAAGTCGTGCAGTCGTGGTGTTGTTTTACCTGCATGAAATGTCGTTGGTTGAGACGGCTGCCGTGTTGGAAATACCGGTTGGGACAGTGAAGTCGCGACTGGCGTACGGACTTCAGAGCCTGCGCCGGAGTCTTGCGCAAAACGGTTAAGTTGTAAAGAAGGGAGATTTGAAATGGCACAGCCGATAAAACTGGATGAAGTCAGGGCAGCAGCACTGGCGCGTATCGATCGCAGTGAACGAAATTTCAAGCTGGCATTTTTTGGAGCGGGCCTGGTGGAGTGCTTGTTTATCGTCAGCTTCTTTCTTTTAGCCGACCTCTCGAACCGTGTGCACTTATTAATCTTGATTTCGACCGTGAGTTGTTACTCGATCGTCGTGCTCGGTCTGTTCGCACTCGGCGCACATATCAATCGCGGAATTGCACGTCTGTTGAAAGCTATCGAACTTCGACAGAAGTGATTTAGCCACAAAAAGGCACAAATTTGTGCTTTTTTGTGGCCTAAACACGCTCGTAAGGATAGCGCCCGATGATGCGTTTGTGCATGTATTTACCGATTGACTCGGCGTTCATCAGGCCGTCGTACTCGAAGGCGGGGACTTCTTTGTAGCGATATCTGCCGCCCTTGTTGAAGATAACTTCCAAAAGTCGCAACCTGGCGTCATATCCCACCGCTTCGAGCATGTCCGACTCAACCTTTTTTAACTTCATTGCTTCCGCTGGTCCTATGTGTATTTTCGCATAGGAATCTTAAAACGGAAGACATTAAATATACAAAGCGAATGAGACTACTTCAGATTTTGATAGATTTCGCCGCCAGAGTCCTTGAATTGCTCGGCCTTTTCGGTCATTCCGACAATCAAAGCCTCTGACTCGTCGATCTGTTTCTGCGCTGCGTATTCACGCACGTCCTGCGTGATCTTCATGGAACAGAAATGAGGGCCGCACATGGAACAGAAGTGCGCGAGCTTTGCGCCTTCCTGTGGCAACGTTTCGTCGTGATACTCACGTGCGACTTCAGGATCGAGTGACAAGTTGAACTGATCTTCCCAACGAAATTCGAAGCGTGCTTTCGATAGCGCATTGTCGCGGTATTGAGCACCGGGGTGCCCCTTCGCGAGGTCCGCCGCGTGTGCCGCAAGCTTGTAAGCGATGACACCATCTTTCACGTCCTTTTTGTTCGGCAATCCGAGATGTTCTTTCGGCGTGACGTAACAGAGCATCGCGGTGCCAAACCACCCGATCATCGCCGCACCAATCGCGGAAGTGATGTGATCGTATCCGGGCGCGATGTCCGTCGTGAGTGGACCAAGCGTGTAGAACGGCGCTTCCTGACAAGTCTCGAGCTGCTTGTCCATGTTCTCTTTAATCAAGTGCATCGGCACGTGGCCTGGCCCTTCGATCATCACCTGGCAATCGCGTTCCCACGCGATCTTCGTCAACTCACCCAGCGTTTCCAACTCCGCAAACTGCGCTTCATCATTTGCATCGGCAATCGAACCGGGACGCAGTCCATCACCCAACGAGAACGAAACGTCGTACGCCGCCATGATCTCGCAAATCTCGCCAAAACGCGTGTAAAGGAAACTCTCATCGTGATGGGCCAGGCACCACTTCGCCATGATCGATCCACCACGGCTTACGATCCCTGTCGTCCGGTGCGCCGTCAAAGGAATGTAAGGGAGGCGAACGCCTGCATGAATCGTAAAGTAATCAACCCCCTGTTCCGCCTGCTCGATCAGCGTGTCGCGGAAAATCTCCCACGTAAGCTCCTCGGCTTTGCCGCCGACTTTTTCAAGCGCCTGGTAAATCGGCACCGTGCCGATCGGCACGGGCGAGTTGCGAATTATCCACTCGCGCGTCGCATGTATGTTTTTACCGGTGGAAAGATCCATCACCGTATCGGAACCACAATGAATGGACCAGCGCATCTTATCGACTTCCTCTTCGATCGAAGAAGCGACCGCTGAGTTTCCGATGTTCGCATTGATCTTAACGAGGAAGTTGCGACCGATGATCATCGGCTCGGATTCAGGATGGTTGATGTTTGCAGGAATGATGGCGCGGCCACGCGCGACTTCTTCACGCACGAATTCGGGAGTCACGTACGATGGAATCTGTGCTCCGAACGACTGGCCCGCGTGTTGATGCAGCAATGAATCACGCGGCGCGTTGCCGGTGTCCCACGCTGCTTCACGTCCGAGATTTTCCCGGATCGCAATGAACTCCATCTCCGGTGTTATGATTCCGCGCCGTGCATAGTGAAGTTGCGTCACACAAGACCCCGTTTTGGCACGCAGCACACGGCGACGCATGATCGGAAAGTCTTCAAGTTTGCCAACGTCCTTCACGCGCGCTCGGTTCGCGGCGTCGAATGTCAGATAACCATCGTCAATCGGCCGCGCCTCGCGACCTTCGTACTCTTCAACGTCCCCGCGACCGACGATCCACTCACGCCGTAGTTGCGGTAGTCCGTCGCGCACCTCGCAACTAACGTCCGTATCGCCCCATGGTCCACTCGTGTCGTAAACACGCACGGGTGGATTTGTATCCAACGTGTTGTCGAAGTTGCGAGAAGGACTCTGCGAGATCTCGCGAAACGGCACGCGCACGCCCGGCAGCTTGCCTTCGACGTAAACGCGCCGGGAGTTTGGCAGTGAACTGTTTTCCGAAGTATTGCTCTGCGTTGGTTTTATTCCTGCGCTCATAGTATGGATTCTCCGATCAGTACAGACTAGTCTATAATCTCGGGCGCTGGTAATCCAACCCAACCGTTCTCCCGGAGACACAACAAGATGCTGAAACGACGCGCAGTCGCCCTGTTAATGATCTTCTCCATGCTTTCGCTTCCTATCGCCGCGCAAAATGGCGGCGGCGATATGTTGGGCCGCATTCGCAAGGAAGCAAACGATCGTTCGCAAATCATGAAGACGATGCACATGTTTACGGACGTCTATGGGCCGAGGCTGACGGGTTCGCCCAACCACAAAGCCGCCGCCGAATGGGCGGTGAAGCAGATGACTGCGTGGGGATTTGATAATGCGCACCTCGAGCCGTGGGACTTCAAACACCCTGGTTGGCTAAACGAACGTTTGACTGCGCACCTGATCTCGCCGGTTAAAGATCCGCTTGTTTGCGAGGTGTTGGCGTGGACTCCGAGTACGAGAGGAACGGTCCAGGCAAAGGCGTACCAACTGGTTCTGCCGGAACGGCCGTCGCAGGAACAGCTCACGATGTTTTTCTCGAATCAGAAAACCAGAGTACGCGGAAAAATCGTACTCGTCGGCAAGCCGGCGTCCGTACCTGTGAATCTGAACCCGCCGGCAAAAAGGCAGACCGACGAACAAGCGCTTCGACGTTATGGACCAAACCCGGAACCATTCGTTTTCCCAACGCCATCGCCGACTCCGACGCCTGCACCAAACGCGCCGAAGCCGCTTACCAATTCCGAAATTGCGAAACAACTGGATGCGTTTCTCAAAGCCAGTGGCGCTCTCGTCAGAGTCAACGATGCTCGTCGAGAGTTTCGGCAGATCAGGGCTTTCAACAACAACACGTTCGACGTCACCAAAGTGATACCGACCGTGGTGATGAGTAATGAAGACTTCGGACGCATCAGCCGTATTCTCAACGACGGGACCGAGGTCGTGCTCGAGTTCAATATCGTCAACCGTGTGTATCCAGAGGGTAGTACTTCTTACAACGCGATTGGCGAGATTCGTGGCACCGATAAAGCGGACGAGGTGATCATGCTGGGCGGCCATCTCGATTCATGGCATGCGGCCACGGGCGCGACCGACAACGCGATCGGTTGCACGATCATGATGGAAGCTGCTCGCATCCTGAAAACACTCGGCGTGAAACCGCGTCGCACAATTCGGGTCGCATTGTGGAGCGGTGAAGAGCAGGGATTGCTTGGTTCACTCGCATACGTCAAACAGCACTTCGGTTCGTTCGAAGAGCAGAAACCGGGGTATGAGAAGTTTGGCGGCTACTTCAATATCGATTCCGGTACAGGGCGTGTGCGAGGTGCATCGGTGTTTGGACCATCTGAAGCCGCAGATATCCTGCGCCAGATTTTGGAACCATTCAAAGCCGATGGAGTGGTTGGTGCAATAACCTCAAAGAGCAGGAGGCTTGGAGGTTCTGATAACACTTCGTTCAACCAGGCAGGATTGCCCGGCATCGGCATGGGCCAGGATCCGATTGAATATAACTCGCACACGTGGCACACGAACCTCGATACGTATGAACGAATTCTCGAAGAAGACGTAAAGAAGGATGCAATGGTGGTCGCGTGGGCCGTGTATCAGTTGGCGATGCGCGACGAGCTGTTGCCGAGGTTTTCGAAAACTGAAATGCCGCCGAAACCTCCGGCGGAATCAAACTAGTATTGTGGCACTTAATCGTCGTCAGTTTTTAAAGGGAAGCGCAATCGCAGTCGCCGCTGCCGGCTTCAGTCGAGTCAGGGTATCCGATGCCGCGGCGGCGGTAGTTCAAAGAGTCCCGGCCAGAAAGGTGCTCATTTTGGGCGCCGGAGTGGCCGGGCTTGTTTCCGGTCATGAACTCACGAAACTCGGGCACGATGTCACGATCCTCGAGGCGCGTACGCGCGCAGGCGGGCGTGTTCACACGCTGCGCGAGCCTTTTTCAGACGGCCTTTATGCTGAAGAGGGCGCTGCGCGCATTCCTGACAATCACGATCTCACGCTCAAATACGTAAAAGAATTCTCACTACCGCTCGAACCGTTTTATCCGAGTCGACTGCGTGCCGTGAGATTTGATCGAGGCAGCAGAGAGGAAGTGCCGATCGATGGTTTCACCGATGCGATGACTCGCAATTTTGGTGAGGACTTAGGCGGCAGTCCTGAACGCTGGCAGAAGGTCAAAGGCGGGACTGACCTGCTTCCGAAGGCATTCGCAGACAAACTCGCGGGCAAGATCCAGTACGGCGCGGCTGTGGTGAAGATCGATCAGGAGGCAACCCAGGCGCGGGTGGTGTTTTTGAAAGACGGCCGGCAACAGACGCTTACGGCGGATAGCGTGATTTGTACGATTCCGTTTTCCGTTTTGCGCGACATCGAGTTGCCGGGACTGTCGGCGCGCAAAAAAGAGATCATTAAAAGCACCAACTACGATGCGGTGTCGCGTGTGTACCTGCAAACGCGGAATCGGTTTTGGGAAGAAAAGGGGCTGAATGGTTTTGCGTTTACGAGTGGCGCGATCGAGATTTGGCAGCCGACATGGAGTCAGCCTGGACCACGCGGGATTTTGATGACTTATGCAAGGCCGGGCGAAGCAGAAAGAATTACCAGGCTCAAAGAGAGTGACCGCATCGGCACGACGTTGAAGCAGTTGGATGGAATCTTTGCCGGGCTTAGAGAAAACTTCGAACGTGGTGCTACGAAGTGCTGGAAAGACGATGAATGGGCGCGTGGCGCGTGGGCGTTCGTCGGCTTGACCGACTTCTTCACAGCCTCGGTGCGCGAGGAACGAATACATTTCGCCGGCGAACACTTGTCACCATGGTTTTCGTGGATGCAGGGGGCGCTGTCGTCAGGGCTGCGGGTGGTGAAGGAGATTGAGCAGCCTGCGCGGGTGTAGGTGCTATCTTTTGAGCTCTTTCCCAAATAGGTCGTCTACAGCCATCGGCCATCCCGGTACAGCAGGTTCGGCCTCCGCTACTTCGCCCCGGTGATAAGTTGTAGCTCGTTCCGGATCACTCGCGCGATACACTTGAACGACATTTTCACTTAAGAGATCAACATCCCAGACAACTAGCGTACCCGCCGCGAAGTAGTCAGCACGTTTGGCGGCCATCTCCCGCTCGGCGTGTGGTCCACAGTCACAGTCGCTGCGCACCTCAACGGCGAAGACTGGCGCTCCTCGGAAAAACTTCCTTCGCGGATCTGCACCGACGAAAAACGCTGCATCGGGACTAAATGATTTTCGATGCGGCAGATCTACGACAAAGCCGACATTGTCGCAGACTGCATAACCGTTTTGAGTAGACTCGCTGTAGGCGCGCAAAGAATTTGCGATATCCCAGGCAGCATAGTGAGGATCCTTGCCTGTAGGTGACATGTACACTATCTCTCCATTGACGAGCTCAGCCTTGCCGTCGACCTTGTAGAGATCTTCAATTGTGGCTTCGACTTTGGTGCTCATAGGTGTTTACTGTGAGTATTTAAATCTGAAGAGATTGTACGCTCCGCGAGCAGCTTGTTCAACTACGACTCTTCCGGAAACAAATCATCCACGGCCATGGTCCAGCCTGGAACCGCCGGCTCAGCTTCAGCAAGTTCACCTCGGGGATAGACCGTAGGATTCTCAGGGTCACTTGAACGATAAACTTGAACTACGTTTTCGCTTAACAGATCAACATCCCAAACAACGAGCGTCCCTGCTGCGAAATAGTCCGCTCGCTTAGCCGCCATCTTACGTTCGGCTCCTGGTCCATAGTCGCCTTCGCTGCGAACTTCAACGGCGAACACCGGCGCGCCTTCGTAAAACTTCATGCCCGAAGCCACGCCAACGTACAACGCAGCGTCCGGGCTGAATGACTTGCGGTGCGGCAGATTCACGACAAAACCTTTGTTATCGCCGACAGCACGTCCGTACTTGTGACGTTTGCTGTACTCCCGCAGTGAGGAAAGTATTTCGTCCCCCGCGTAACCCGGGAGAATGCCTGTTGGAGACATGAGGATGATTTCTCCATTCACAATTTCTGCTTTTTGCTCGACCTTGAGGAGGTCTTCGATGGTGGCTTCTACTTTAGAGCTCATAAATGTCCTAACCGCCGATAAAGCTCATCGTGCGTGAGGGGGTGACGAAACCCGGATCGTTGATGAAGTGACGTGGCTCCTTTTTGAGTACTACTGCTTCGATGTAGTCGATGATCTCGTCGCGCGAGGCGCCGCTCCGCACTACATCGCGTAACGAGTGTTCGACAGTTGAAAATAAACACGTGCGAATCTGACCATCAGCAGTCAGCCTGATTCGCGAACACGCGCCGCAGAACGGTTCGGTAACAGGCGCGATGATTCCGATCTCACCCGGTGCTCCGTCGGCGAAGCGATAACGGGAAGAGGTGTCAGAACCACGCGCGACATCCACGCCAACCAGCGGAAAGCGCTCGCTGATTCGCTCTCGAATCTCCTTCCCTGAAACGACGTCGCCGCGCGACCACTCGTGCCCTGAATCCAGCGGCATGAATTCAATAAAACGCATCTTCACGTCGTGTTCACGAGCAAAGGCTGCGAAGTCAGCAACCTCGTCTTCGTTGTGCCCGCGCACGATCACCGCATTAATCTTGATCGGTTCGAGGCCCGCTTTTTTAGCTGCGGCAATGCCTGCCAGGACCTTGTCCAACACGTCAACGCCCGTCATACGTTTGAAAATGTCTCGCTTCAAACTGTCGAGACTAATCGTGACCCGATCGAGCCCGGCGTCTTTCAAACTCTGAGCGCGCTCAGGTAAGAAGTAACCGTTCGTGGTCAACGCGAGATCGTGAAGAGCGGGCTTGAACTTTGTGAGCTTCGAGACGATCGTCTCGATGTCCTTGCGCAACATGGGCTCGCCCCCGGTCAGCCGGATCTTCTCAATGCCCAGCGACACGAATATCTCGCACACGTACTCCATCTCTTCGTACGAGAGCATCTGCTCTTTCGGCGCGATTGGTGGCTCGCCGTGTGGCAAGCAGTAGAAGCAGCGGAAGTTACAACGGTCGGTGAGCGAAACGCGCAGGTCGCGAATCGGCCGGTTGTACGAGTCGCGCAAAACACCGCTTTTCCTGTTAGTTACAGCCTGCATTGCAGCCCATGATACGCCCTGGCGAACCCACCGCAAAATAGATCAAACACCCAGGGCTGCGTTGGTCATGAAGATCGACGCCGGCAGAGACTTCGACGTTCCCGGAAGCTTGAGGGTGCGCTTGAGAACGAAATCAAAAAGTAGCGGATTGTAATCGTAAACCTCTTTTAGACTTTCGCCTTCCCATCTGCTGAGAAACCCGAGCTTCACGAGCGGCCGGGTCCTGATCAGAATATTCACCGCGGGCAGTGGATAGTCGCTGCCATTGACGAGCCTTTCGTGCAAATCCTCACGCGCGAGAATCGTGTGCAAAGGCTTTCCGACACGGTTGAACTGCGTCATGGCTGAGATCTCGCCAAACACCAACCCCTCGTACCGCTTCTCATCCATCAAACGCAAAAACAGATCAAAGTTGTCCACTTGTTTGCGATCTTTACTGTCGAGATCTTCATTCGTACCAAGCCCCGCGCAATGTGCGACAACTACCTTCACACTATGGTCCAACGCGCGCCGCAGCAACAGCGGGTTTCCGAGTTTCTGATCCTCTTCCGCCTCAACCGCCTTCTCCTCACCGCCGTGACTCAGCAGAATCAGATCAAGCTCCTTCATCTTCTGATAGAACGGATCGCATTTCGGATCGGAAGGATCGATCCCCATCGCATTTGGCAACCACTTGACGATGCGCGCGCCACGCGCGGCCCACCTCTCGAGCTCACTAATTGCATCGGGCCGGTAAGGGTTAACCGAAATGTTCGGAACAAACAGGTCCGGGTATTGCTCGGCCAGCTCAAACACGTATTCGTTAGGAACGTAAAACTCGGTCTTGTCGAGGTTTACGGATCCATCGCTGCGGTAATGTTTGTCGAATGCGAGCAGGCGATGTTTTCCGTGATTGCGGATGTTACTGACGAGCCTTGCGAGCCGCTCGACGAGCTGCACGTCCGCTCGGTCTTCATCACTCGCGCCCGCCGAGCTCATGTAGACTTTGAACTTGAGACGGTGAAACGGATGTGCCCACGTGCGCATCTTTCGATTCACAAACGTACCACCAGCACCCAGTCCCGCAACATGCACATGATGATCGATCAATCGCTGCGGATCGATATCGTCGAAAGCACGCTTCACCAGGTCGGACGCCTTCGCGCTGAGCCTCTGCGCGAGTTCCTCAGGTCGTCGCGTGAACGCGCCACCGATGGAATGAATCAGACACATCAGGCCAAACAGATCATCGTGCCGAGCATCGTTGCGATCAACTGGCGCGCTCCAGTTTTGTCTGAAGCAAAGACATCAGCGCGCACCACGGTCAGCGTCTTTCCACTCTTAACAACTTCGGCCGACGCCAAAAACATCTCGCCTTTCGCGGGCCGCAACAAGTTTACTTTGAACTCCACACTGAGCACCTCAGAATCCGGTGGCATCAAAGTGTACGCCGCATACCCACACGCAGAGTCGGCGATCGTCGTCACGATCCCGGCATGCAAATATCCATGTTGCTGAGTGAGGTCGGCGCGATAAGGAAGCGTGATCTCGATAATACCGGGCTCAACGCGCCTCAACTCCGCGCCGATCAAGCCCATGATCGTCTGTTTAGCGAAGCTTTCTTTGATCTCGTCCGCGAAGGCGGGATTACGTGCTTGATGTGCCATTATGTTTGGGCATCATCTTAGCCACAAAAAGGCACGTAAGACACACAAATCTTCTACTGCAAAGCTCGCGCGTTGCGCTGGAGGCCGGAGAGCTTTGCGCGTTTCATCGCGCTCCCGCGAAATCGCGCGGCGTAGGTTTCGGGAGTCAGCTCGAGTATATCTGCAAGTTCCGCGTCGACGTTTCCCTCGCGCGGTGCGAATCGCGTTTCATCAGTGGACGCTTCAAAGCGGTTCCAGGGGCAAACGTCCTGACAGATGTCGCACCCGTACAACCATCCGGCAGTTTCAACAGGCAACTCAGGCGTGCGCAATTCTATCGTCGCGTAGGAAATGCACTTGTTTGAATCGACGACGTACGGTTCCGTGATCGCCGCTGTCGGGCACGCATCGATACACATCGTACACGTCCCGCAGTGGTCTTCAACACGCTCCGTGTCGTGGTCCAATTCCAGATTGAGCAACAGCTCGCCGATAAACACCCACGACCCATGCTCGGGCGTAATCACGTTTGAGTGTTTTCCAAGCCAGCCCAAACCCGCGCGCACCGCCCACGCTTTATCCATCGTCGGTTGGATGTCGACGCAGATCTTTCCTTCCGCTCGCGGTTCCTGAGCGACAATCCACGCAAGCAGAGACGCAAGCTTTTCTTTCACGACATCGTGATAATCGTCTCCCCACGCGTAGCGAGAGACTTTCCCGGTCGCGGGATTTTGCTGGTGCTGATGAGGCGTGTAGTAGTTGAGAGCTACAACTACGACTGACTTCGCGTGCGGAAAGATCTCGAGCGGGCTGATGCGCTTTTCGACGTCGCGCGCCATCCAGCGCATCTCGCCGTGATAGCCGCGCGCAAGCCACTCCTGCAAGCGGCGTCCCTCGTCTTCAAGCGAGGCGGCGCCGACAATTCCCACCTTGTTGAATCCTTCGAAGAGAGCCCGTTCCTTGATGTGATATGCAAGGATCACTGCCCGGGAAGCTTCTGGATCGTCACGGTGATGATCGGAGTGTCGCCCGCTGTCTTGCTGTACGAAACCCAATAACCAGCCTTCGGATAGCGCACGAGTTTGTACTTCGAGCCGTCGGGCTTAGCTTCGAAATCGGACCCAAACACTTGTTGCGGGGTTAGTACTTCGCGCGCGCCATTCATGTAATCGACTGAAATGGCCGTGACCTTCGAAGTCGCCTTGTCGTAAAGGATCTGGCAGGATTCGTTATCACTGAACCTGTAATAGTCCTGCTCGTCACCTTTATTGGCTGGACTGCCCAGCTTTTTGCGTACTTCATCAGCGACCCAGCCGATTTTCACGCCTCGATAATCGAGAAAAACGGGTTCTTCCTCGTGAATGCCGGTCGACTTTCGAGTGGTTTGAGCGAGTGAAGCTCCCGCAATTGTTAAAGAGATGACCACAAGCAAAACTCGGTCTAGTAACCAGAATTTGGAGGGTCTCAAAAAGCGAGTCATGGTTACTCCTTTCCACAAATATACGTGTTCACCAACAAACAGGTAGGAAAAAACAACTATATGCCGCGAACAATAATCCGAAAAAAGTGAGGATGTCAACCTAGCCACAAAGGGCACAAAAGGAACACAAACAACTGCAACTGTTTTAGCAGTTTTCTTTGTGTTCCTTTTGTGCCTTTTTGTGGCTACATCACGCAGAGAAAAGTTGACTCGCCATCCACTTTCGCGTAGAAGCAGAGTGCTTTTTGACTGGTCCAAAAGGAGTCGAATCCAAATGAGTAGAAGTGTGGTGTCAGTGGCACTCGTCTTGACGATCCTTGTTTTGGCTGGATGTCAGCCCGCGCGTGATACGAATCTAAATGCAATAGCAACTGCGAGCCCGGCCAAAGAAACGTTCGATCCCGCGGCGATTCAGGCCGAGGTGCTGAACGTGGAGCGCGACTGGGTCAGGGCAGGCGAAACCTACGATGTTGAAGCAATCAGGCGAATAGTTGCAGACGACGCCGTTCTGGTCTACCCAGACGGCACTCCAGGAACTAAGGCCGACGAAGTCCGCATCGCCGAGACAAAAGCGATCACCGGTCGTTGGGAGATGATCGACCCGAAGGTCACTGTCCTCAGCGCAGATTCGGCTTTCATCACGGGACGAAGCTCAATCAAAGACGGGAAGTATAAAGAGCCAACCATGGCCAAAGCGATCGATATCAGTGGCGAATATCGTTTTCTGGACGTTTACGCGCGACGCAATGGCAGATGGCAGGTTGTTGCTTCGCAGGCAACGAAAGTAGCGATCCAGACGCCCGCTGCGTCACCAACAGCGGGTGCCGCAGCAGCAGCACCTTCACCGCCGAGACCTTCGCCAACGGCGACGAAGACTCCTTAAGCCAGGAGCAGGTGCAGGAATCAGGCGCAGGAATTACTGCCCTGCACAGTGCCCCTGCGCCGGATTTCAATTCCAGATTCCGGGGATTGTGGTTGAGCACTTTGGACAACGCCCTTCGTTCGTAACTCTCACCTGACGAATCAGGTAACCGAAGCGCTCAACCAACAACTCCTGACACGACGGACAGTAAGTATTCTCCCATCTACCAACTCTTCCGGGCAGATTTCCAGCGTAAATGTAATTGAGTCCAGCTTCGCGACCGATCTCACACGCGCGCAACAACTGTTCTGCGGTCGTGTTTGAGTTCTCAGTCATTTTGTAGTCCTGGTGGAACGCCGTCACGTGCCAGGGGATATCCGGAGAAACCGAAGCAATGAAATCCGCCGCGCGACGCAATTCATCTTCGGAATCGTTGAAGCCCGGAATGATCAGTGTGACGATCTCTTCCCAGAAACCACGCTCGTGGACCATCTTCACCGTTTCGAGAATGTTGTCGACCACGCCGCCGAGTTGTCGATAGTTCTTGTCGTTCATCGACTTCAGATCGATCTTGTAACAGTCGGTCCACGGTCGCAGGTAATCGAGCACTTGCGGCGTCGCGTTGCCGTTCGAGATGAATGCGGTTCGAAACCCGGCGGGCCGCGCCTTCTTGAAGACTTCAACCGCCCACTCGGCTGTTATCAATGGTTCGTTATAACTGCTGCCGACCATCGCAGCGCCGTACGCTTTTGCCATCGACACCAGGCGCTCTGGTGAAACGATCGTGGGATTCGTACCGGCAGAATCGTCGCGCAGTGCTTGAGACGTCAGCCAGTTTTGACAGTAAGCGCAGTGCAGATCGCAGCCGAGCATTCCGAATGTCAACGTGTCTGAGCCGGGCATGACGTGGAAGAACGGTTTTTTCTCAGTCGGATCGCACGCCAGCGCGGCGACGTAATTCGCAGGCACACGAAGATGTCCACCCTCGTTGAATCGAACTTTGCAGATTCCGCGTTTGCCGGATTTGATCAAACATCGATGACCGCAGGCATAACACTTCAATGCATCCGCGTCGAGGTGCTCGGTCAACTCCGGCGCGCCCTCGATGGTCATCGAATCGAGTACGGTTGCGAGTGGCGCTGATTTGGTACTTACAGGCATTTCTTGTTCTTACTTCTTTGTTCTTTGTACTTTGTTCTCGCTATTATCGTAGTAGCTTAAAGCCACGAATACAAAGAACAAAGCAGATGATCATCGAAGAAATCACTGTCACCGCCTTCCAGCAACACACCCGCATCATCGGCTGCGAAAGCACCCGACATGCGATCTGTATCGACCCGGGAGACGAGTCGGAACGGATTGTCGAAACTTTGGAGCGGCTCGGCCTGGAATTGAAAGGTATCGCTCTTACGCATGCGCACCTCGACCACGTCGGCGCGGTTGCGTCGTTGAAGAAACTCGTGCCCACGGCCAAAATCAATCTGCACAAAGGCGACGAGTTGATGTATCAGGCATTGCCCGAGCAGCCGGCGTGGATTGGTATTCCTCGCGCACAGTGGGCGGCGCTCGGGTTTGTGTTTGAAACGCCGCCGCCCGTCGATCACTATTGGACCGATGGCGAGAAATACGACGTAGGTGAACTCGAATTCGAAGTGCTGCACTGCCCCGGACACACGCCCGGACACGTTGTCCTCCACGAACCCAAAGAAAAAGTCGTGTTTGTTGGCGACGTCCTGTTTGCGGGTTCAATCGGCAGGACAGATCTGCCTGGTGGTTCGACCGAGCAGTTGCTGAACTCGATCAAAAACAAACTGTTGACGCTTGACGACGACGTGAAGGTTTATTCCGGACATGGACCAGTCACCACCATCGGAGAGGAACGACTGACCAACCCATTTTTAACCGGACGCTATCTGTAATCGGATTTCGCGAGGATAACGAATCGAAGAGTCATTTCAGTCTCTTCGCCTTCATCTCTTCCCACCTGTTTTTCTGCTCATCGTCCAACTGGCTCGGCAAGGTATCGACGGGAATCGAATACTTGGCGCAGAACTGTCGCCACAAAACGAAGCGCAGGTCGTACTGACCGGTGGAATCGGAAACTGAATTGTCTACTGGTGGTGGCTCTTTCTTCCCCTTGTTCATCATGTGGGGAGTGTACCAGCTTTTGCGGAATTAGTTGATCGCTGAAGAACGGAGATAAATGGGACCGGTTGGCGCATCGACGCCGCCGATCGGTTCCATCGTTATCGCGAAGACGGCGGAATCCATCGCTGTCGCGGGCACTTGATCTTCCAGCATTCCCTTGCCTGTGTCGTCGGGCACAAAGGTCTTTCCAGGCATCGGCGGATTCTTTCCAACAATGAACCACAATTGATACGCCTTGCCTTGAGGCACCTTCGGAAGTTTGTCGGCCATTAACATCGCATGACCGTTTTTGTCGTATGCGAGTTTTGCAGTCGCACCCGCACCGAGATCGACACCGTCAAGTCTCATTGTCTTCGCGCCCGGCGTGGTTGCGAGTTCCATAAACTCCTGCGCGCGTGCGAGCTCGAGTTGTCTCGCGTTGTTCTGACGCCAGAGAACTGCTAAACCAGCAATTAACGCCGTGAGGAGAATCACCGCGGCGATCGCGCCGAGCGAACCAAACGACGTCCAGATGTTGCGCGTGGCGGATCTGAATGGAATCACTTCCGACTTGGATTCATTTCGTATTTCATCCAGGATGCGCTCGCGAACTTTTGGTGATGGTTCCATCGGGTTTGCGCTAACAGCCATAGCCGCTGCCGTAGCCTCCCATTCCTGCAACTCCCTGCGACACTCTTCACAGCCGGCAAGGTGATCGGTAAACGCACGGGCTTCCGCTGGATCGAGCGCCGATAGGGCGCGCGCCGGGATCATCTCTTTGTAATCCTGATGGACCATCCTAAAACCCAAAACTCTCCCCATGACTGGCCAGCATTTCACGCAATCTAATGAGACCCGTGCGCATACGAGTCTTTACGGTTCCAAGGGGCGCTCCTAAACGCGTCGCAATTTCTGATTGGGTGAGGCCGTCGAAATAGGCGAGCATTAGTGGCCCCTTTTGCTCGTCGGGGAGTTGCGCTAGCGCATTGTTCACGAGACCTCGTTGTTCTGACAGGAACGCATCGCTGGCCGCATCCGAGACCTCTTCCGACGCTTCTCTCGCACCCGCTTCCGCCACGCGTTCGCGAGACGCAAGACTTCGGAGGCGGTCGATGCCGCGACTGCGACCGAGAGTAACGAGCCACGTGAACGGCCGCCCGCGAGTCTCGTCGAAGTCGTCCGCTTTGCGCCAAACTTGCAGAAACACTTCCTGAAGAACGTCTTCCGCTTCCTCGCGGTTACCTAATATACGCATTAGCAGCCCAAACAGGATTACGCGATACCGATCGTAGAGCTGCGCCAGGGCCGCCTCGTCCCTGGCGGCAATCGCCTTCATCAACGCAACGTCAGTATCTTGTGCTCGTTCAGGTTGCAAGCTTGAATATACGAAAGACGACGGGAAAGAGGATTGCCAACAAAAAGGCGCAAAAAACACAAAATCAATTTTTGTGCATTTTGCGCCTTTTTGTGGCTAAAACTAAGCTACCGTGATCTCCTGGGCGAGGTAGACGTCCTGAATCGCGTTCAGCAGTTGCACGCCCTCGCTCATCGGACGCTGGAAGGCCTTGCGGCCGGAGATCAACCCCATTCCACCGCCACGCTTGTTGATGACAGCCGTGCGAACGGCTTCCGCGAGGTCGCTCGCGCCTTTCGATTCGCCGCCGGAGTTAATCAAACCAGCCCGGCCCATGTAACAGTTGGCCACCTGGTAGCGAACGAGATCGATCGGATTGTCAGTGCTGAGCTTCTCGTAAACGAGCTTGTTGGTCTTCCCATAGGAACTACCCAACGCCTGCTCTACAGCCTTGTAACCACCATTTCGCTCCGGCAGTTTCTGCTTGATGATGTCGGCCTGGATCGTTACGCCGAGGTGATTTGCCTGCGCCGTGAGATCGGCTGACGCATGCATGTCACCTTCAGGAGTCTTGAATTTTGGATTGCGCAGATAGCACCACAAAATACAAGCCATCCCGAGCTCATGTGCCTGTGCAAAGGCCTCGCTGATGTCCGTAATCTGCCGAGTCGATTCGTCAGAACCAAAGTATATTGTGGCTCCGACAGCAACTGCCCCAAGATTGTGTGCTTCCTTAACCGTTCCAAACAGCACCTGATCGAACTTGTTCGGCAGCGTGAGCAACTCGTTGTGGTTGATCTTCACGATGAACGGAATCTTGTGTGCATACTTTCGCGCAACCGTTCCCAGCACACCAAAGGTCGAAGCGACTGCATTACAGCCGCCTTCGATCGCGAGCTTCACGATGTTTTCCGGATCGAAGTACTGGGGATTCGGCGCGAAGGAAGCGCCGGCAGAATGTTCGATGCCCTGGTCCACCGGAAGGATCGACAGATAACCAGTGCCCGCGAGCCTGCCGTTATCAAAAAGCGATTGCAGCGAACGCAGCACTGACGGCGATCGATCAGAGACGCTCCAAACGCGGTCGATAAAGTCCGGACCCGGAAGGTTCAGTTGCTCTTTCGGGATCGTCTGCGAGGTGTAGTCCAACAGTTCGGATGCGTTTGGTCCGAGAAGCTCAGCGATCCGGTCAACTGAGTCCGAGCGTTGTAGTTTGGTAACCATTGCGTTTCCTCCGGGGTTGCCCTTTTTGGTCTGATTGCTGGGATTATGGGCTCTGCCAGCGGAATTATACGTAAGGTCTTTACTGGCGCAAAGTTTGGCACAAAGTTTGGTTGAACATTTAACAACCTTTCGGGTAAAATCCGGCTTGCACTGGGACCGCTCCCGGCATCCTTCGACCGGTAATTATCCGCACTTAGAACCAACTGGTCTAACTAAGTCTACGAAAGGCAAGTTAAATGAGAATCCATCCCTCGCGCTATCTCCTGCTTGGTCTAATACTGTCCGTTTTCGCCTCTTTTCCCATCCCAACCCGCGCAGCCGGGGAAGATTGGAAACCCATCGCTCCTGACCAACTGTCATTAAAAAGCTCCACTGTGGAGAAGGATGCGGACGCCGAAGCCCTGTTTTGGGAAGTCAAGATGGACGATAAGGACGACCCTGATGGCAATCTCGTTTTTAATCACTACATCCGCGTGAAGGTATTTACAGAGCGTGGACGCGAATCTCAAAGCAAGATCGACCTGGAATACGGCAAAATCTATGGTAGCGAGACCAAGATTCAGGACATCGCCGCCCGCACGATCAAACCCGACGGCTCAATCGTCGAACTCAAGAAAGCGGACATCTTTGACCGCACCATAGTCAAAACGAGTGGCCTTAAAGTCAAAGCCCGTTCTTTCGCGATGCCCGCTGTCGAGCCCGGTTGCATCATCGAATATCGCTGGCGTGAAATCCGCGTCAAGACCCTCGCGCAATACGTTCGCTTACAGTTTCAGCGCGACATCCCCGTGCAGCGGGTCACATATCTGGTCAAGCCGTATGCCTCTGATTATCAAAACCTCTCCTTTAACTCGATAATGTTGCATGGCCAACCAACTCCGTGGTCTAAGGATAAAAATGGCTTCTACAAGACCGAGTTGACCAACATGCCGGCGCTCCATGAGGAATCACGCATGCCTCCGGAGGATCAGGTAAAGACGTGGATGCTGGTCTTTTACCAAACCGGCGACTCGGTCGAAAAGCTGGAGCCGGAAAAGTACTGGTCCAACCTCGGTAAGAGTTTCTACGACAGAAGTAAGTCGCTGATAAAAGCGAACGATGAGATCAAGCAGTTGGCCGCCTCTCTGACCGAAGGCGCAAAAACTGACGACGAAAAGATCTCGCGATTTTTCGAATTTTGTCGGTACAAAATAAAGAACACGACGAACGATGCTTCAGGCCTCACGCCGGATGAACGAGCTAAGCTCAAAGAAAATAAAAGTCCATCCGATACCTTGAAGCGTGGCATGGGCAACGGAGGGGACATCGACCTTCTGTTTGCGGCTTTGGCCAATGCCGCCGGGTTTGATGCTCGAATCGCGCTGTCGCCCGACCGCGGCGACATATTTTTCGATAAGTCTTTACCAAACGCCTACTTCATCAACCCGCAAAATATCGCGGTGAATGTCGGGGGGAATTGGAAGTTTTATAACCCTGGTTACAACTACGTTCCGATCGGAATGCTGCGCTGGCAGGAAGAGGGCCAACAGTCGTTGATCAGCGATCCGAAGAACCCGGTTTGGGTCAGTACGCCAATGTCGTCGCACGAGAAGTCATTGGCTAAGAGAACTGCCAAGTTGAAACTCACTGAAGATGGAACTGTCGAAGGTGATGTGCGTTTAGAGTACACCGGACACCAGGGAATTGAGCGCAAGGAAGAGATGGACGAAGAGTCTGAAACTCAGCGCGAAGAAAGCTTGAGAGAAGAGATCAAGAACCAGATGAGCGCGGCCGAGATCACTGATATCAAGATCGAAAACGTTACCGATCACGAACAGCCGCTCGTCATTTCCTACCACGTGCGATTTCCCGGATACGCCCAGCGCACCGGCAAACGCATCTTCCTGCAGCCTGCGTTTTTCCAGTATGGTCGTGGGCCACTTTTCGCGACGGCGAGCCGGAAATACCCGATCTATTTCCACTATCCGTGGTCCGAAAACGATCTCGTTGAAATCAATATGCCCAAGGGTTATGCGCTCGATAACGCTGACGCTCCCGCACCATTCGGCAGCGGCGACATCTCCCAGTACAAGCCGAGTCTTGCTGTCTCCCCCGATGGATCGCTGCTCGTTTACAAGCGTAGCTTTTTCTTTGGTGGCGGCGGAAACGTGCTGTATCCGGTGGAGTCGTATCCGACGCTCAAGCAGTTTTTCGACACGCTCCATAAGCAGGACGGCCATAGCATCGCGTTGAAACAAACGGCTACCAACTAACGGGCACGAATTCTCTTCAGGAGAAATTTTCAATGAAAGTAAGACTAGCTACCCTCATTGGCCTCATCGGTTTTTTGATGTTTGCGGTGCCGGTCAGCGCCGCAGTTGGTGACGAAACTCCGCCGTGGGTGAAGAACGCAGTTGCGATTCAGGTCCCCACCTACGACAAAGAGGTGCCGGCGGTGGTGCTTGTCGACGAATCGATGACCACTATTGGCCCAGACGGAAAGATCACGGAAGTCTATAACTACGCGGTCCGTATCCTACGACGCGAAGGACGCGATTATGCCGAGGGCAACGTTGGCTACCTTCCCGAGATCAGCAAGGTGAAAGAGTTCCGTGCATGGCTGATTCGGCCCGGCGGGGACACAAAGCGTTACGGCAAAGACGAGACGCTGGATGTCGCCGGCGACCTCAACGACGTTTACAACGAATATCGAGTCAAGAAGATTTCAGGAACGTCCGAGGCTGATGCCGGTTCTGTTTTCGCCTACAGCTACACGACCGAGGATCGATCCGTTTTCAGTCAGGCCGACTGGGCCTTCCAGGGCGGTTCCCTTCCAGTCATCAGCTCGCGATACAACCTCACGCTGCCGGAAGGCTGGCGCGCGGAAGGTGTAACTTTTAATCACGACAAGATCGAACCCAAAGTCAACGGCACAACGTATTCGTGGGAACTCTCGAACCTTCCGCCAATTCCCTACGAACCAATGAGTCCGCGACTCAGTAATCTGGTTCCACGATTGGCAGTCAGCTATTACGCACCGGCTAATTCTGCGGCGGTGCCAATCAAAACTTTTGCAAGCTGGGGTGAGGTAGCTTCCTGGTTGACTGAGCTGAACGACCCGCAGGTCGTTGTCGACGATGCGCTCGCGCGAAAGGCTTACGAACTGACCGCGCTCGCCAAAACTGAATTCGAAAAGATTCGCGCGATTTCGCAGTACGCGCAGAACATTCAGTACATTTCGATTCAAACTGGTATCGGGCGCGGCGGCGGTTATCGCCCGCATGCGTCGAACCAGGTTTTTGCGAAGTCGTATGGCGATTGTAAGGACAAAGCCAACCTGATGCGCGCGATGCTCAAAGTTGTGGGTATCACGGCGTTTCCGGTGAGCATTTACTCGGGCGATCCGAACTATGTTCGTGCCGGATGGCCTTCGCCACAGCAGTTCAATCACTGCATCATCGCGGTAAAGGTAAGCGACCAAACACAGGCGAACACGATCATCCAGCATCCGACTCTCGGCCGTCTGCTCATCTTCGATGCGACTGACGATCAAACACCGCTTGGCGACTTGCCCTACTACCTTCAGGGCAGCCTCGCGCTGATCGTTTCGAAGAGTGAAACAGAGTTGATGCGGATGCCCGTCACTCCACCGGAAACGAATCACCTTGAACGCATTGCAACGTTGGAATTGACAGCCGACGGCGCTATCGGCGGTCAGATTCAGGAACTCGCGAACGGGCAGACTGCGGTGGTGTTTCGCTCCGAGTTTCGCAGGATGTCGAAACCCGAATACACCGGAATGATCGAACGCTGGCTGACAACAGGCGCGACCGCCGCACGGCTAAGCAAGATGGAGCCGTCGGACAACAGCGCCGACGGTCGCTTCACTCTCAACGTGGAGTTTAGTGCGAAGACCTACGGTCAAATTATGCAGGGCCGTTTGATGGTGTTTAAGCCCGCGATCGTTTCGCGGCGTGAAGACCTGACGTTAACGGCAGCGAAACGCCAGCATCCGGTTGTGCTGCGAGCGAATTCATACTCGGAGACGGTGAATGTTCAACTGCCGGCGGGGTTCACGGTCGATGAAGTTCCGGATGCGGTGAAGATCGATACTCCGTTTGGTTCCTACGTGACGAGCTATGAAGTGAAGGACAATAAACTCGTCTTCAAGCGGAAGTTATCACAACAGGCAACCACGATCGCTCCTGCTGATTACGAGATGGTGCGAAAGTTCTACGAAAGCATCCGCGCCGCGGAGAACGCGCCGGTCGTGTTAGCGAAGAAATAATCTGTGTAATCTGTGTACTGATCAACCTCCGATCAGTCTCGCGATCGCGAATGCTGCTCCGGCGGCGACACTTCCAATAAACGCAGTCTGAAGGGCGCTTTTTACCGGTCTGGTTCCGGTGAAGCGCCCTTTTACAAATCCGAAGATCAACAACGCCGCGAGCGTAAAACCCACCGAGTACAACAATGCCACTGATGTTTCTCGTGCAAAGATGTACGGGGCGAGTGGAATAAAACCACCAGCGATGTATGCCCCCGCGATCGTGAGTGCGCTGGTTAGTGCCCGGCGTGGATTAGGTTTCTCGAGTCCGAGCTCGAAACGCATCATGAAGTCCACCCAGTTTCGCGGCTGGCGCTTCAAAGCCTGCACGATGGGCCACGTTTCGTCTTCACTCAATCCATACGCCTGAAACACCTCTGCGACTTCGCGCATCTCCTCGTGAGGAATCTCGGCGACTTCACGTTTCTCGCGTTCGCGTTCTTTTGCGTAGTGTTCAGCGTCGCTCTTCGCGGCCATGTAGCCGCCAAGTCCCATCGCGATCGATCCGGCCGCAATCTCTGCGAGTCCGGCGGTCACGATAATCCCGGTGTGATCGATCGCGCCCGTTAATCCTGCGGCGAGCGCAAACGGGACCGTCAAACCATCAGCCATTCCGATAACGATGTCGCGGACAACTTCGCTGGAGGTAAAGTGGCGTTCGATATGGGGAGTCTGGGGCATAATTGGACAGGATTTACAAAATTTTTCAGGATGTACAGGATTAAATCATGAAACATCTTGTAAACCCTGTCTCAAAATTTTCCTAACAACATCAGCAGCCCGATGGCAATAAAGGCAATCGCCGCTACTCTCTTTACCCAAACCAGCGGGACATAATCTCCAATGACACTTCCCACTAGCACGCCCAGCCCCGACACCGCTACGAGCGCGAGACTGGCGCCGACAAACACGGCCCACGGTTTCTTTGTATCCGCTGCCATCGTCATCGCCGCGAGTTGAGTTTTATCTCCCATCTCCGCCAAAAAGATGATTCCAAAAGTTGTCAGCAATACTCGCAGGTCCATTATTAGTCTCCAGGCTCACTTCAAGTCCGTAATCAGGATCGCGTCGCGATTAAGAATGCCGCGGGAGCAGGCCAACTGCTTCCCGTCCTGCGACCACGCAAAGCTGGTTATCAACATTTCTTTGAAATCCGTCACCTGCTTTGGCTTTCCACCATCGATAGGTTGGCTCCAAATGTTCGAAACGTTATCTGAGATAACCGTGTAATAAATTGATTTGCTGTCCCTGGACCATTGGAGCATTAGAAAAACAGTGGTCGTGGCAGGTGTTTTCAATGTCCTTACGGCCGGACCACCTTCGAAGGGCATGATCGCGATACGGTTGGGTGGGGCTGATAAATCGCTCGACTCTGGATATGTGTAGGCAATCCATTTGCCATCTGGCGAAATGATGCCCGTAGTCGCGTTGTGATCTGTGACTCGAACCGGCGCGCCGCCATCGATCGATACTTTCAAGAGCGTCGGCTTATTATCCTGTAGTGACGTGTAAATAACCCAGCGGCCATCAGGTGAAATCGACGGATATCCCTCCCATAAACCGGACGTCAAACGAATAGGATTACCGCCATTCAAGTTTATGCGCCACAAATTCGCTTTTCCGTCTTGCCATGATACAAAAACGATGTAGCGTCCGTCGGCAGAAACGATGGGTGCAACGTTTTCGCCCCGATTCGCAGTTAGTTGTTTGCGGTTGTTGCCATCTTTGTCGGAAACCCAGATATCCGCTCGCCCACCTTCGTTGGAAACGAACACGAGTTTTTCATCCGGCGTCCACGATACATTGTTTCCTCTTGAAGCCAAAAAGGTTATGTTCCCGGTGGGCAGTCTAATGCCCTTTTTAGCATCGCCTTCGGGTACCACCCAAAGATTCACCAGACCCTGCGATTGAACTGAGGTTAACAGCTTCCCATCTTTTGTTAATCCAATCGCGCGATAGTTATTCAAGTCGTTGGTTACGCGCCTGACACGACCGTCCGGATAACTGACGATCCAAAGCTGAGCATCTCCAGGATTATCTCCCGCTATTACGAGCAGCCCACTCATGTCAGGCAACCACTGAACACGCGCCGAAAAGGGCCACGCATCCGGTGACAGATCCTTTTCACTTCCATCTTCCACGGAAAATCCCACCACCTTGCTCCGCCCACCAATTAACGCGACGGTCGAGGCGACAATCTTTCCGTCTGGAGACCACGATGGCCCAGTAAAAAACAGAGGTGATATTCGTTCAGGACTCTTTTTGACAGCAAGGTTTCGCTCCCCACTGCCATCAAGATTTGCGATTACCAACGCACTCTCGTTCGAATTTGGATAACCGCTACGGTTCAGCACGAACTGTTTGCCGTTGGGGGAGAAACTGATTGGCCCATCGATCTTCTCCAGCACTTTAATCGGAGTGCCACCCAGAACAGGGATGCGATAAAGAGTGCCAGTATTGAGATTCTCCTTTAATGAATAGTAGAGCTCACTTCCATCCGGAGAAAACGTCACTCCAAAATATCCGACGCTCGCGGGGGGAACGATCTGTTTATCGTTCGCCGTGCTTACCTGTCGAATGTAAAGGCTCTGCTGGCTCCGATCGCTCAACGTATAGACGATGTACTTGCCGTCGGGTGAGATGGTCGCGTCGATCACGTTACCCGAGTTGGTCAGTCGCGTCATTCTGACGTCCCAAAAATGTTCGACGGGCATCTCGCGATTGAGCCACTTGTAAATTCCAAAACTTCCGGCGCCGACAATCAGTAGAATCGCAACCAACGCGAGCGCGGCGCCGAGTTTATGCTCTTTTAACTCGATGCTGATCGATTCGCTGATGTTACCGATAGCGCTACGCGATGTGGTGGATCGCGGTCCTGACAACGTGGCTGTCGGATCACCAGGCACCGTCATTTCGGTGTTCACACGATCAGCGTCGGACGCGACCGAGCGATCCAGTTTGTCCTGAAACTCGAGTTCCTGTTTCAGTGCCTTCAGATCGAGCCAGAGATCTTTGACGACTTGATAGCGCTCCTCACGATCCTTGCGCAGCGACTTCGTGACGATGCGGACGAGTTCGGGTGGAACTCCCGGCGCTATGCGTGAAAGCGGAGGCGGCTCGGTCTTGAGTATCGCAGCGAGTGTGTCGCTGGGTGTCTCGCCTTCAAAGGGTTTGCGCCGCGCGATCATTTCATAAATGACTGCGCCAAGACTGAACATGTCCGAACGGTGGTCCACACCAAGCCCGCGCGCTTGTTCCGGCGACATGTAGCCTGCCGTTCCGATCACGATCCCCGAACCGGTGCGCACCTGGATCGTCGGTGCTTCTGCTGCAACCGCGGGCGACGCTTGTTCACTTAGTTTTGCCAAACCGAAATCGAGAACTTTCACGTAGCCGTCGGGCCGCAGCATCACGTTTTCAGGTTTTATATCGCGGTGAATGATTCCCGCTTTGTGCGCGGCTGCAAGTGCATCGGCGATCTGGATCGCGATGTTTAGCGTCTCGGACAGCGTCAACCCTGAGCGACTGAGCCGTTGGCGCAGCGTTTCGCCTTCGACAAATTCGGTCGCGATGACGTGAGAGTTTGCGGCCTGCCGGATCTCGTAGATCGTGATGATGTTTGGATGGTTGAGAGCAGACGCTGCACGAGCTTCCTGCTCGAAACGTCGCAGTCGATCGTCGTTCGTGGTGAATGACGAAGGGAGCAGTTTCAAAGCGACTCTGCGACCGAGTCGCTTGTCTTCCGCAAGGTAAACTTCACCCATTCCACCGCGACTGATGAACGATAAAACCTGGTACGACCCGATTGTGTCGCCGGCACGCAGTTCGACCTTCTCGTCAGCCAACAACGATGCGGCAGCGACGAACGCGGGTTGATCGATGAACTCTCCGCTCTGTTCGTGCGACGCGATCAACGACTCAACTTCTCTTCGCAGGTTCTCATCGCCGGAACAAGCTTGCGAAAGAAAGACCCCGCGCTCCTCGGGACGATAATTGATCGCCGAGTTGAAGATCTCTTTCACTTGTTGCCAGCGTTCGGGACTCATTATTTCTATGCCTTTTTGTGGCCTTATTTCAATTCGAGCATCCAGATGTTACCCGTCGTCTCAGCATATTCGTACACGATCCGATTAGTCGACCACGCCGGATATCGAACGAAGACGTTCAGCTTCGAGTAATTGGTCAGTTGCTTCTGAACTTTCGTCTTTGTCGAGATCGTGTAGATATTCCAGATCCCATCCCGTTGTCCCGCGAAAACAATCTCGTTACCGGAGGGTGAAAAACTGTGCGGCCAGCTCTTACCTTTGTCGGATATCAGTGCCGTTACCTGTCCTCCATTGCCTGGCATCAGCATTATGTAGTCGTCCTGGCCGCGTTTCACTTCAAAAGCGATCGTTTGTCCGTCCGGCGACCAGCATGGGAAACCAGCCATCTCTCCGTCGAAAGTCAATTGCTTGCGCTGACCGTTCCGCACGTCCGCAACCCAAACATTCATGATTCCATTTTGAGTGAAGTTGTAAGCGACCCGCGTACCGTCGGGCGAAAGCGTGGCAAACTCGACGCCTTCGCCGAGATCCAATAGAGGCTCTTCCTTGCCGGTCGTTAATGAGATGGTCCAAAGCGTCAAATATTTCGTGTTACGGTTACTGAGAAAAGCTAGTTTGTCACCACCTGGGAGCCAACTTGCTTGCGAATCAGTCGTCGCGTTGTATGTAAGTTGGGTGAGGTTCTTGCCATCCGCGTCTGCGACCCAGATGTCGGCGCTCATTCCCGGACGCCACCGGTTGAGAGCGATCTTCCGGCCATCGGGAGAAAACCGTGGAAGATTACTCCGTTGGCTCGTGTCAGGTAAAAAAATGGATGGTGGACCAGCCGCGTTGCCGTCAGGTAACAATGGAATGGCCCAGAGATTACTCTGGAACCTGCTGACGCTATAGACGATCCTTTTGGCGTTATTGGAAATCGAAGGCGTTCCACGAAACGTTCCGGGTCCTGGTTCCAATACAGCTACAGGCTCGCCGACCGGCTCGCCCAACTCGGAGATGCGGATTCTTGAAAGCGCTCCCCGCCTATCGTTGTGTCCGCCCGAGAAATAGATGTAACCATCTCCTCCAAAGAATGGGTCAATACCATCCGTGATCTTTTTTGGATCGCTACCGTCGATACCCATGGTCCAAATAGAACTAAAAATAAAGTCCGACGCTTGAAAGGCGATTCGCTTGCCGTCCGGTGACCAGGAAGGAGTGGAGTGTCCTCCGGACGGATTGCCTGGGTGACTAATCTGCTTTGGTGTCCCGCCTTGCGCCGGCACAATCCAAATCGAAGATGGCGGTATCACGCGGGACGTGAAGACTTCGCTCAAAGGTGCGGATTGAAAAGCGATCAGCAAGCCATCCGGTGACCATACGGGATTGCCACCCTTCTCTGTTATTTGCTTTGGCGCACCTCCCAGCGCAGAAACCACCCAAATACCTCCACGCTTGTTTGAATAATAGGCAATGCGCTGTCCGTCGGGCGACCATGAAGGTTGCAGGTTCTGCTGGCCGTCGTTGGTTAACTGAAGCTCGCCACCGCCGGGCGCGAGTTGCTTTATATAGATCTCAAAATTTCCGTTCTGGTCCGAAGCGTAAGCCACCGATCTGCCGTCGGGCGACAAAACTGGAAAGACGTCGAGTCCGGAAGAAAAAGTGATCTGGGTTTGCTTCAGCACCTGCGGCGCGTCAGTCCATTGTGCCGGGCTGCGGTTTACAAGCTTGTACAGTCCGATCCCGCCGGCGACCATCAGGAGAACGAGAGCGACTCCGATAACAAACGCTCGAGTCTTGTTAAGCTTGACCTCGATAGTGACAGAGTCGTCGATTGAGGAAACAGGTGTCTTGATCTCGTTTGTTTCCGACTTCGTTTGACTGGTAGTTTTCGCGGAGCGATCGAGCTTTGCCTGGAAGTCGAGCTCTTCCTTAAGACTCTTCAGATCGAGAAGCAGATCTTTGACGACCTGATAACGCTCTTCACGATCTTTCCGGAGCGCTTTCGTTACGATGCGTACCAGCTCAGCAGGTGTTTCGGGCGCGACGCGTGAAAGCGGTGGCGGCTCGAGCTTCAAGATCGCGGCGAAAGTGTCGCTCGGTGTGTCGCCGGCAAATGGTTTATGTCCGGCGACCATCTCGTAAATCACTGCCCCGAGGTTGAAAATGTCCGAGCGCGCATCGACTTCCTGCCCTCGCGCCTGTTCGGGCGACATGTAACCAACGGTTCCGATAACGACACCTGAACCCGTCTTGACGATCTGGGTGGAAGCTTCTGTGAATAACTCTGCTGAGCCTTCCGACAGTTTTGCTAAACCGAAATCGAGGACTTTGACGTAGCCATCGGGACGGATCATTATGTTTTCGGGTTTGATGTCGCGATGAACGATTCCGGCCTTGTGCGCGGCTGAGAGTGCGTCGGCGATCTGGATCGAGATCGTTAGAACTTCATTCAGGTCTAGACGTCGAAATGTGAGACGGTGGCGTAGAGTTTCTCCGTCGACAAACTCGGTGGCCATCATCAGTGAGGAATTGACTTCGCAGATCTCATAGATCGCGATGATGTTTGGGTGGTTCAGGGCTGAGGCGGCACGGGCTTCCTGTTCGAACCGGTGCAGGCGATTCGAATCTCTCGTGAGCGACGACGGCAAGAGCTTCAAGGCGACCTTGCGTCGCAGTCGGTTGTCCTGCGCGAGATAGACTTCACCCATTCCACCGCGACCGAGGAGCGCGGTGATTTCATAAGAACCCACGACTTGTCCGGGTTTCAATTCGGCGAAAATCTCAGCGGCGTTTTTGTACGCGGGTGAATCGATGAAGCTGCCGTCTTTTTCGTGCGCGGCAAGCAGCGATTCGACTTCGCTGAGAAGGTTCGGATCGTTCTCGCAAGCGCGCAGTAAAAAAGGCGCTCTCTGCACCGGCTCATATCTCAGTGCCGAGTTGAAAACGTCCTTGATTTGTTGCCATCGCTCCGGTGTCATCGTTAATGTTGTTGCCTCAAAACTCTTCTCATTCACACCGGGCTTTAGCCCGGTGGCAGGCACTTCAATCCTTCTGAAACCGTTTTAACGGTTTCGACCGGAAGCAGGGAAACCGTTGGAAACGGTTTTATTGACGCCTCCCTCTATCACCGGGCTAAAGCCCGGTGTGAATGAGACGGCAAAGCCAGGACGTATATGTCCTATTCGCCCCTACCAAAGACGCGCATGGCATAACGAAACTCCCTCATTTATTCCAACTGCCGTCGCAGCCAGGCGCGCGCCATTTTCCAGTCGCGCTCGACGGTGGCGTGTGAGATCCCCAATACCTCCGCCGTCTCCTCTATAGAAAGGCCTCCAAAGAATTTAAGCTCGACGATCCGGCTCTGCTGCGGATCCATTTCGGCAAGTTCATCCAATGCTTCATTTAACGCCAGCAAGTCGATCGCAGGTTCTTGCATTACCGCCGCCTCGACGCTTGTTATCGAAAGCCGCTGCTGCTCCGATCCACCGCGCTTTGCAGCCTGTCGCTGGCGTGCGTGGTCCACCAGGATGCGTCGCATCAGTTGCGCGGAGATTCCAAAAAATTGGGCGCGGTTCTGCCATTTTGCATTCCTTTGATCGATCAGCTTCAGGTAGGCCTCATTGACGAGCGCCGTGGGTTGTAACGTGTGGCCCACACGCTCTCGCCGCAGGTAGTTGCCGGCCAGCCGCCGCAACTCGCTGTAGACGAGCGGCATGAGCTTCTCGAGCGCCGCGCGGTCGCCCTTGCCCCAGTCAACCAAAAGCTGAGTTATGCCTTCCGGCGGCTTCATATGAACCATCTCTAATTGCCGCAGAGTTTACAACAAATGTTTCGAGGCCGTGAGGGGAACGGGACCAATCGTCCGCGTTAGTTAATGGAGACAAAAAGTGCGAATGACAAATGGAGGTCCCGTCATGAAAAGATATCTCAACACAGCGATTGCGATGATTATCCTCGCCGGTGCTTTGACCACCAGCGCGTACGCGCAAACCACCGGCCCGCAACCAGTGGTCGCCAAGATTCCTTTTGACTTCAACGTCGGAGCGAAAACACTGCCCGCGGGGAAGTACACGATCACAATCGTCAATCCGGCGTCAGATCTAAAGGTGCTGCAAATACGAAGCAGCGACGGTCAGTGGGCTGCGATCACTCAGACGACTGGCGTCACCGGAACCGCTTCGGAAAAAACGAAGCTCGTGTTTCATCGCTACGCCGACCGCTATTTCTTCGCGCAAGCAAAGATGGCCGGCGACACGATGGTCCTTGCGGCGCTGAAGTCGAAGGCGGAACGCGCACAGAGCAATGCTATTGCCAAGGCAGGTAAGGGCATCGTCGTAGTCGTCGCGGAGTAGAACAAAAAAACGGATCGGCCCGCAGAAGTTGGGGAACTCCTTGCGGCTGAAACAAACCCGGAGTCGAAAGGCTTCGGGTTTTGTTTTGGACAGGATTTACAGGATTTACCAGGATTAACAGTGATAAGTTCTGCTATTCTGTGAACCTTGAAAAATCCTGTAAACCCTGTCCAAATAGATCTTCGAACCGAAGCAATCGCCGGAATCACCACGTTCTTCACCATGGCCTACATCGTCGTGGTGAACCCGACCATTCTTTCGACTCCCGGCACCGGCATGGCTTTCAGCGGCGTCCTCACTGCGACCGTCCTGATCTGTTTTTCGATGACGTTGCTTATGGGTCTTTACGCAAAGCTGCCTTTCGCCGTCGCGCCTGGCATGGGCATCAACGCGTTCTTCACTTTCACAATCATCCTTCAAGAGAAAGTCTGGTGGCAGGTCGCACTCGGAATCATCTTCTGGGCAGGCGTGCTCTTTCTGCTGATCTCGGTGACGCCGGTTCGTGCAACGATCGCGAAAGCGATTCCGCCGGAGTTGAGAATCGGCACCGCCGCAGGCATTGGCATCTTCCTGACATTCATCGGACTCAAGAACGCAGGACTCATCACTTCCGATCCGGTGACGTTCGTGAGACTCGGAACTCTCGGCGTGGAAACAGTGCTCGCGATCCTCGGCGTGCTGTTGACGATCTTCCTCATGACTCGCGGCAGCGCGCTCGCGTTTCTCGCGGGCATCTTCTTTGTCACCATTGCGGGCTGGGCATTGGGTCTGCTCAAAGCGCCGCCGAGTTTCTTCAGTGCGCCTGACTTTCACACCGTCTTCCTGAAGGCAGACATTTGGGGCGCGTTGAAGCTTTCACTGCTACCCGCGATCGTCGCGATTCTTTTCACAGATCTCTTCGATTCCATCTCGACTTTCATCGGCGTCGCGCACGCGGCGAACCTGCTCGACGAAAACGGAAATCCGCGCAACCTGAAACAGGGATTGATCGTCGATTCCTTCGCGACTCTCGGCGCTGGCCTCGCCGGTACATCTTCCGGAACCGCGTACATCGAAAGCATCGCCGGAATTGATAGTGGCGGACGCACAGGTTGGACTTCCGTGTTCACGGCGCTCTGTTTTCTCCCGTGCTTGTTCATCGCGCCGCTTGCAGGGATGGTTCCGGCCTACGCGACGGCGCCCGTCCTGCTGCTGGTCGGCGCGTCGATGTTCAAGAGCGTGAGTGCGATTGATTTTCGGAAAATCGAGGAGGGTTTACCGGCGTTTTTGACTATAATTCTCATCCCCCTGACCTTCTCGATAACCCAGGGAATACTCTGGGGATTCATTTCGCATGTTGGCCTTTATCTTGTTGTCGGCCGTCGGAGAGAGATTCATCCCGTAATGTTTGTCCTCGCCTTGATCGCGATCGGGTTGCTGGCGTTGGAGCATTCGAATTTGTCAAAGGCTTTTTATGAGTAAAAATCAAATGCTTTCTCTGCGTAACCTCTGCGTCCTCTGCGCCTCTGCGGTTTGTTTACCGTTACGTACAGATGCACCGCAGAGGCGCAGAGGACGCAGAGGTTACGCAGAGAGGTTTTTTAACTCGCTGATTGTTATTGTCTTCCTTGCGCAGGTCGTGTTCGCACAAACGCCCAGCCCAAGTCCGAGCCCGGCGGACAAACGCGGTATCGGAATTCAAAGTGGTGGTCCAACAACAACCACCGCCGACGATCAGCGCTCGAGAGAAGCCAAACCCGAACTCGTCCTCCAAACCGGCTATAACAATCTCTTCGGCGCGACGCGAATGGTCTTTAGTCCTGATGGAAAACTGCTCGCCACCGGCACCCTTCGCAGCAACACCATCAAACTTTGGGAAACTGCGACGAACCGCAAGCTGCGCGATCTGGAAGGCGGTGGGCAAACCTCGATGGCCATCGCTCCCGCGATCGCCTTCAGTCGAGATAGCCGCCTTGTCGCTGCTTCGGCGGCCGGCAATTCAGCAAGGGTTTGGGATGTTTTGAGCGGTCGCGAACTGGCCTCACTCGCCGGAGCGCAAGGTTCGGTATTCGCTGCGGCTGGTGTTTACTTCGTCGCCTTTGCTTCGAACAACCGGCTGGTAACTGCGAGCGACGCGATTAGAGTTTGGGATCTGTCGACTGGACGCGAGCTGCAAACCATACAACTTACCGAGCTTTCTGCATCGGGGTTCAACGGCGCTGATGGCGGGATGACGCTTTCTCCTGACGGCACGAAACTGTTTCTCGGCCTGGAAAGTGGGGATCCACAAGTCAAAGTTCTCGATCTCGCGACCGGTCGTGAAGAGCGTAATCTCAAACTGCCTGAAGATCAGATCGACGTCCTTCAGCTCGCGTTCAATCCTGAGTCGCATCTGCTCGTTGCGGGAATACGCAATAAGCGTCTCAAACTCTGGAACCTCTACACCAAAAAAGAACAGGAGCTTGGACCAACGGTCAAAGAGTTTAGCCAGGTAAAGTTCAACCGCGAGGGCCGGCTGCTCGCACTGACTGAAAACTACACAGTGAAGATTTGGGACACTGCGACTTTGCGCGAGCTGCAGGTTTTGAAAGTTCCGAATAGCGGTGCTTTTGCTGCGCAAGCCGACGCTTTCATGAGTTTCAGTGACGACGGAAAACGAATCTCCACCGGTGGCTTCGATACAGATCTCATCATCTGGGAAACTGAAACTGGTAAACGACTCTCGACGCTGAGTGGCCGTACAAACATGGCGTACAACGTCGCGTTCAGCGCTGACGGCAACGAACTTTCTTCAGGCGGTCGTACGCGTTGGGATCTGCGAACCGGTCGAGGTGTGCGAACCATTCCGAATTCAGCGGAAAAAACTTTTGGCGTGGCGAGCCCGGACGGTCGAGTGTTCGCGATAATGAAACTAAACAGTAGCGAGGTTTCGTTGGTCGAAAGCCCTGGCGGGAAACAATTGCAGACACTCGCGGCGGGCGGAGATCTTGGAAGCGTCCAGCGACTGCGCTTCAGCCCTGACAGCACGATGCTCGCTGTCATCTATGGAGCAAAATACGATCTACATCCCAAGTCCGGGGTATCTTTTACACACGGCAGTCAGATCAAGATCTGGGACGTTAAGAGCGGTCGTGAACTGCGATCGGTTACTACCAGCGACATTCCCATGCACGCAGAGTTCACCTCTGACGGCCGTGTTCTCGGGACTGTCGGAACGATGGGCCAGATCTCGCTCTGGGACGCACAGTCCGGCAGCAAGTTGCGTGACCTGACTTCGGCCCCGATTGTCGGCGTCGTTCCGACCTTCAAACCGGGTCAGGTGCCGACTATGCCGAACGTGGCTGATATCGCCGCCATGATGACTAACGCCTTAGGAACAATGTCCGCGGGAACCATGGGCCAGTCAGTTACATCGCTCGCGTTCAGCAGTGACGGACGCACGCTGGTGACCGGAGGTGTTGAATCAAAAGCAAATATCGACATCGCCGCGATGATGAGTGGAGCGATGAGTGGGCAACGACCGAAAAAAGGTTCGAAGGCTCCTGATCCGGCGGACATGATGAAAGATTTCAAGGTTGAAGCAGTTGGCCAAATCCGGTTTTGGGATGTTGCGAGTGGTCGTGAGATTGGCGCGATCAGAGGACACGGTCGCGGTGTTAGCAAAGTCGCATTCAGTCGTGACGGCAAGGTGCTCGCTTCGGCCGCCACTGACAACTCGATCAAGATGTGGGATGCCGCTACGCGCAATGAATTGCGAACGCTGACGGGTCACACTTCCAATATCGAATCCATGGATTTCAGTCCTGACGGACGTTTGCTTGCCGCTGCGGGTGAGGACGGCAGCACGTTTCTTTGGGACACAAAAACCGGTGAGCATCTGTTGACGTTGATCTCGCTCGATGACGGCGGCGAGTGGATGGTCGTGACACCGCAGGGCTTGTTTGACGGTACGCCTGTTTCCTGGAACCAGATCCTCTGGCGCTACAACCAGGAGACTTTCAACGTCGCACCGATCGAATGGTTCTTCAATGAGTTTTATTATCCGGGGCTGCTTGCCGATGTGTTCAACGGTAAACGTCCGCGCGTGGCCCAGGACGTCTCGAAGAAAGATCGCCGCCAGCCGGTAGTGAAACTGTCACTGGTGGGCCAGGCTCCGGAATCGTCAGTTGCGACGCGCACTGTCAAAGTGAAGATCGACGTTTCGGATGCGCCGGCTGACAAAGATAATCCGCAGGGCACCGGCGCTCAGGACGTGCGACTGTTTCGCAACGGATCGCTGGTGAAGGTTTGGCACGGCGATGTGTTGAAGGGACAAGCGGCAGTCACGCTCGAGGAAGAGATCACGGTGACGGCTGGTCCAAACCGGCTGGTCGCGTACGCGTTCAATCGCGATAACGTCAAAAGCAAAGACGCGCCGCTCGTGTTTACGGGCGCGGAGAGTCTCAAGCGCAAAGGTACGGCTTACATCATCGCCGTTGGTGTCAATGAGTATGCGAACAACCAGTACAACCTCAAGTACGCGGTTGCGGATGCGAAGAGCTTCGGCGAGGAAATGCGTCGCAGGCAAACGCAGCTCGCCGGCTTTGAGCGTGTCGAAGTAGTTCAATTGCTCGATCAGGACGCTACGAAGGCAAACATTCTCGAAGCTATCAAGCGCCTGTCAGGTGAGCCTGGACCACCAACCTTGAAGTCCGGACCGCTCGATGCACTGAAGCGTGCTGAGCCGGAAGATACGGTTGTGATCTATTACGCGGGCCACGGCACGGCTCAGGCGCAACGCTTCTACTTGATCCCGCACGATCTCGGTTACACCGGCGAACGAACAAAACTGACCGAGCAGGGGTTGAAAACCATACTCGCGCATAGTATTTCAGACATCGAGCTTGAAACGGCGGTTGAAGGTCTGGATGCCGGACACCTGTTGCTGATCATCGACGCGTGCAATTCGGGTCAGGCGCTCGAGGCCGAGGAGAAACGGCGTGGTCCAATGAATTCAAAAGGACTGGCGCAGCTCGCGTACGAGAAAGGCATGTACATCCTGACCGCCGCGCAGAGTTTCCAGGCAGCGTTGGAAGCGTCGCAGCTTGGTCATGGTTATCTAACGTATGCGCTGGTTGAAGAGGGTTTGAAAACGCCGGTCGCCGACAGTGAGCCGAAGGATGGTGTCGTGATTGCGCGCGAGTGGCTAAACTTCGCCACTGAACGTGTGCCGCAGATGCAGGAAGAGAAGATGAGCCAGGGTCGCGGCGTGGGGTTGGAGATAGTATTTGTCGAAGGTGAAAAACAGAGTGTCCAGCGCCCGCGAGTGTTTTATCGGAGAGAGATGGAAGCAAATCCACTCGTGATAGTAAAACCTTAGACAGGATGAACAGGATTTTTCAGGATTCCAAGATCAAATCCTGAAAAATCCTGATAATCATGTCAGATTATGTCAAATGACTGATCATCCCATAGGACGATCGTTCCCACGCAAAGAGGGTCGAAAGAAAGTTACAGGCCAGGCGCTGTACGTCGACGATCTTTCGTTTCCGGAAATGCTTCACGGGGTTACAGTGCGTAGTCCTTCGCCACGCGGGCGCATCAAGAACATCTCGTTTGAAGGAAACATTCCGTGGGACGAGTTCACCATCGTCACCGCGAAAGACATTCCCGGCGCGAACTACGTTGCGCTGATTCTCAACGACCAGCCGTATCTTGCTTCTGACTTTGTGAATCATCCGGAAGAGCCGGTGGTGCTGCTCGCGCACAGAGATAAATACCTCGTCGAAGAGGCGCGACGGAATGTCCGTATTCACATGGAAGAACAACCCGCAGTCTTCACGCTCGAGGATTCGCTCGCGAAGAAAGCGATCGTTTGGGGCGAAGACAACGTCTTCAAGAAGTTTCTGGTTGATAAAGGCAATGTCGATGACGCGTGGGCCGGCGCGGATCTGATAGTCGAAGGTGAATATGAAACCGGCGCGCAGGAACAACTCTACATCGAGAATAACGGCGCGATTGCGATCGCGAATGCCGGTGATGGTGTCACGGTTTGGGGTTCGATGCAGTGCCCTTACTACGTTCACAAAGCACTCGTAAAGTTGTTTGGCCTGCCGGAAGACAAGATCCGCATCATTCAAACGGAGACCGGCGGCGGGTTTGGTGGCAAAGAAGAGTACCCATCGCTGATTGCCGGGCATGCAGCGCTCCTGGCGTGGAAATCAGGTAAGCCGGTGAAGATCATTTACGACCGCGCCGAAGACATGGTCGCGACCACCAAACGCCATCCTTCGCGAACACGTCACAAAACTGCGATCACCAAAGAAGGCAAACTTCTCGCGATGGAGATCGAGTTTGTGATCGACGGTGGTGCGTATTGCACGCTTTCGCCCGTTGTGCTTTCACGCGGAACGATCCATGCCGCTGGTCCATATTTTTGTCCGAACGTGCGGATTCATAGTCGTGCCGTCGCGACCAACCTTCCGCCGCAAGGCGCGTTCAGAGGCTTTGGCGCGCCACAGAGTATTTTCGCGCTCGAGCGACACATGGATAAGGTTGCGCAGGCAGTTGGATTGACGCCCGAAGAATTTCGGCGTCGCAACTTCATTCATGAAGGCGGGACGACGGCAACCAGCCAGGTCATTCGCGAGAGCGTGAACATGGACCACCTGCTCACGCGAGCATTGCAGCTCAGTGACTACCATGCGAAGCGCGAACAATTTGCGCGCGACAACGCCGCGAGCAATGGATGTTTTTCGAAAAAGCGCGGGATGGGCTTCGCGACGTTTATGCACGGTGCGGGTTTCACTGGCTCCGGCGAAGTCTTTCTGCAATCCGTTGTTTCCGCAGAGGCGACGGCTGAAGGCAAGGTAAAGATTCTCGCCGCGAGCACCGAGATCGGTCAGGGCACCAACACGATCTTTTCTCAGATTGCCGCCGAAGCTCTCGGTCTCGACTTCGATTCGATCGAGATCGTTCAACCCGATACCGGGCGCGTGCCGAACAGTGGACCAACCGTCGCTTCGCGCACTTCGATGGTCGTTGGTAAGTTGGTCGAATCCGCTGTCACGGGTTTGAAGCAAACATTACTCGGCAGCGGTCTGCTACCTGAAAACTACGGTCAATCAGAGTTCAAGACCGCGTGTGCTGAATACGTCGCTCGGTTTGGATCGTTGAAAACGTCGTCGACTTATCAACCGCCCCCGAACGTTCATTGGGACGACGAAAAATACCAGGGCGATGCGTACGGTGCGTATGCGTGGGCGGTTTACGTTGCCGAAGTATCTTTTGATGAGTTGACGTACGAAGCGCACGTCGAGGATTTTGTTGCGTTACAGGAAGTCGGGCGCGTATTGAATCCGGTGCTCGCCGCCGGGCAAATCGAGGGCGGGGTGGCCCAGGCCATTGGATTTACTTTGTTTGAAAACGTGGTTTGGAAAGACGGGCGAATGGCGAATAATCAAATGACCAACTACATCATCCCGACGCCCGCCGACATTCCCCCGATCCGCGTGTTCTTCGAAGAAAACCCGTATGCCTACGGCCCCGGCGGCGCAAAAGGCATCGGCGAACTACCGATGGACGGCGCCGCCCCAGCCATCCTCAACGCAATCGAAAACGCCACCGGCATCAGCTTCAACCGCATCCCGCTGATGCCGGAGCTATTGATGGAGACGTTCACGGCCACAAAAAGGCACAAAACGAACAAGTGATTTAGCTGCATTTTGTGGCTTTTGTGAACTCATGGTTATGTCCAAGACGCAGATAGTCGAGTTTACGGTGAACGGTGAGAAGCGCGAGGTGGAGGTGTTTCCGATGGCGCGGCTGCTCGATGTGTTGAGGGAGGAGTTGCTGCTTACGGGGACGAAGGAAGGGTGTGGCGAGGGAGAGTGTGGGGCGTGTACGGTGATTGTCGATGGACAGATCGTCAATAGTTGTCTCGTGCCCATGGCCCAGGTTAATGGAGCGCAGATAACCACGATCGAGGGAGTTGCGGGCGCCGGTGATTTGCATGCGGTCCAACAGGCGTTCATCGAACACGGCGGCGCTCAATGTGGGATTTGCACACCCGGCATGGTGCTGGCCGCTGTCGATCTGCTCAACCGAAATCCGGCGCCGACTGAAAACGATATTCGCAACGGTCTCGCAGGAAATCTTTGTCGCTGCACCGGCTACATGAAGATCTTTGAATCCGTCGTGCGTGCGTGCCAGAAGTAATGAGAGCCTTCATCCCAGACTACCAACTGACCACCCCCGCGTCGTTGACGGACGTTCTCACACTGCTCAATCAACAACCGGGCATTTGGAAGCCTTTTGCCGGTGGCACAGACCTGATGGTCGTGCTCGAAGCCGGAAAGTTGGCCCATCGCAATTACATCAACATCTGGGGTTTGAGCGAGCTGCGCGGCATTGAAACTACCGACACACACATCACTCTTGGCGCACTCACTACCTACACCGAAGTTCAGTCTGATCCGATTCTGCGTCGTGAGTTTCCGATGCTTTGCCAGGCTGCGAGCGAAACAGGCGGGCTCGCGATCCAGAATCGCGGCACACTCGGCGGCAACATCATCAACGCCTCACCCGCCGCAGACTCGCCTCCAGCGTTGCTTGCGTACGACGCCGAGATCGAGCTCGTAAACATCGGTGGTGTGCGCTGGCTCCCGTATCACGGTTTTCATACGGGTTACAAACAGATGCACATCGCTCCCGACGAACTGCTCACGCGAATTCGCCTGCCTCGTAACACAGCAAACGTCACGCATTACTATCGCAAAGTCGGCACGCGCAAAGCGCAGGCGATTTCGAAAGTCTGTTTTGCAGCAACCGGAAGAACCGATCGGGAACTGATCGACGACGCGAGGATCGTCGTCGGAAGCGTTGCGCCAATAGTTGTGCGTTGCGTCGAAACTGAGGATACTTTACGAGGACGAAAGCCCGACGACGAAACCATCAGGACAGCCTGCGCAAGTCTTTTGCGTGAAATCTCTCCCATCGATGACATTCGCTCCACTGCGAAATATCGTTTGCAGGTCGCCCGGAATTTGCTCGTCGACTTTCTGACAACGCTAAGGTCGTAAGAAATCAATCGCAAACACGTGACTCGTACCCTATACACGCTGGGTTTTGCTTTAGTCGCCATCAGTCTGCTGGCGTTCTCAACAACCGGACAGCAGCAGGAGACGTTTGAAGGTTTCGTCAACGGCATACGACCCAACGCGGTCAAAGGCAAGGTGCTTTATCAGCGCGACGATGGAAAGTTTGATCTCGAACCCGGCCTGAGGTTGCAGGAAGGCGACTTCGTCAAAACAGCCTCCGATTCTTACGCAGAGCTCTTGCTTCAACCCGGAAACTATCTGCGAGTTGCAGGAGATTCAGAACTTCAGATCTTCAGCGACCCGTACGACAAGATGAGGCTGAAACTCAATCAGGGCTCGATCAGTCTCGAGATTCTCGCGAGAGAAGGCGAAAACTCGTCGTATTATGCTGAATCGGTCGACCAGGTATACGAATTAATCAGAATCATCACCCCCAGCGCCGAAGTGTTCATAACCCGACCCGGGATATTTCGCATCAGTGCCTGCGACCCAGCGCGTACCGAATTGATCGTGCGCGATGGCGAGGCCGTAATAAACGGCCGGCGCGTGAAGGAAAAACGAAGTGCGATAGCTTCGTCCCAGGAAGTAACGATCAATGAAGGAAACCAAAAGCCGGAAGACAGCTTCGACGCGTGGGGCCGCGCGCGCGCGGATGAGCTGGTGCAGGCAAACCGCCTTTTGAAGAAAGAATCTCCCTGGTCCAACAAAAAGGAAGACGAAGAACCATCGGTAGATCTTCCAGTCGATCAAACACAAAGCAGCAAAGGCCGGTATGTTGTTTCGGCGAGACCGGGCACTGTCAACTTCGTCGAGGCCGGTGCTGAATTTAATCATGCGTCGAAAGACTGGGAGCCGTTAACTGAAAAGTCGAAACTCGAACCCGGCGACAAGGTTCGCACGACCGCTCACAGTTATGCAGAGCTGACGATGTTACCCGATACCAATCTCAGGATCGACGGCGAGTCGGAAATCCTATTGGAGCAACTGTCGTCTGAATCGATCTCGTTGAAGCTCTTGCGCGGCTCGGCCATTCTCGACGTCGCGAGATTAGACACTAAGGAACTGCCCAACATCGCGGTTGCAGGAACTTCGGCGTCGGTCACCATCGCGGAGAGAGGAAACTATCGCATCGACATCAAGCCAAGTGGCGACGAGATCACGATTCGTGAAGGCAAGGTGAACTTTCAGGGGAAATACGTCAGCTCATGTCGAAAGATTGCCGCCGGAAATGTTTCGGAATGTCAGAAGAAAAAGAGTGACAATTTCGACTTCTGGAGTGAACATCAAGGCGAGGGTGAGTTTTTCAACGGCCGCGACGTGGTCGTCATGGTTTCTCATCTGGCCGGAATACGCCGTGGTCGATTCCGAAATAGAGGGTTCTGGTTTCAGCACCCAGGAAAAATCAGTTACACATTCGTCCCGTACTCTTCGCCGTACTTTCGTTCTCCATACGGAGGCCACTATTCAACTGTTCTTACACCGCGGAGCACACCAATCATTCGCATCGATCGAGATGGCGGACCGTTCGGACGGTTCCCAAAACCGGAAATCAGACAAGTGCCGCGCCCTTAACGCACGGCTTGCTCTAAAACGCCGAAGGCGGCTTGTTCTAAACGCCGAAGGCGGCTTGTTCTAAAACGCCGAAGGCGGCTTGCTCTAAAACGCCGAAGGCGTTAACTAATTCCAGCCCAGGGTTGGAGCGCGGCGACAACCCTGGGTTTACCCGCAAATTGCGTATCAACCCTGAAAGGGTTAACGCTGCACAAGCCTAACGCTTTCAGCGTTAATTCGTTGTTTTGATATTTGTACCCAGGGTTGTCGCAAGCTGTTCATTATCATGACATCCTTTACAGTTTGTTTTTTCCCGAGCCGGTTGTAAGCGGCCTTTCTCATTCTCCCCAAGCTTTAGCTTGGGGGACACCGCTCCAGAATCGGGAAAACCATTTAAATGGTTTTCAAGAGTAGGAGACAACGCGGACCCCAAGCTAAAGCTTGGGGAGAATGAGAAAGGCCGCTTACAACCGGCTCGGGAAAAAACAAACTGTGAAGGATGTCAT
>JBIOUJ010000129.1:0-26006 GCA_044867025.1 Pyrinomonadaceae bacterium
TCGCGTCGAGTAATGCATTGATTCTTATGGTTCATCGTTTTTGGTCTTGCCCTCGAAGGTCACGATCGCTGTTGGATCGGGTCAGTACCACCTGCGGTAGCGGGGGGGTCAACCTTTCTAATCATGTGTGATTGTGATCGTTGACCCACCCGCTACCGCAGGTGGTACTGACCCGATCCAACAGCGATCGTGACCTTCGAGGGCAACACCAAAAACGATGAACCATAAGAATCAATGCATTACTCGACGCGACATGCTCAAGCGCTCGGGAGTCGCGGCGGCGGCGATTGTCGTGGCGCCGATGATCAATCGTGGACGATTTCGGCTTTTCGCCGGATCGTCAACAGAGTATTCGGGAAAAGCGATCGATCTTGTCGGGCGCGCGACTGTCATCGACATGCTCGCCGTGTTGACACTCGACTTCAACAAACAAAGTAAGTGGTTCAAGGATCCGGAGACATTTACAGCGGCGGACTTTCAACCGTACAAAGAGTCGGGCATCAATGTGTTTCATCCAGCGGTCGGCATGGGTGGTCCGAATGCTTACGAGAGCGTGCTTCAGTTCTTCGCCTCGTGGAATGGCTTCCTCGCAAATGGTCAGGACTATTTCATGCGCATCGACAGCGTCGCCGATCTCAAACGCGTAAAGCAGTCGGGTAAACTCGGCATCATTCTCGGCGTACAGAATTCAGAGCAGTTTCGACGTCCGGACGATGTTGACTTCTTTCGCGGCTTGGGCCAACGCGTTTCACAACTCACTTACAACGCGCGCAACCTCATCGGCAACGGTTCGACTGAGAGACGTGACGAGGGTATTTCCGACTTTGGTGTCTCAATAATTGAACGAATGAACAAGGTTGGAATGGCGGTCGACGTATCGCACTGCGGCGACCGCACGACGCTCGACGCTTTTGAGATCTCGAAGAAACCGGTGTTGATTACGCACTCGAACTGTCGTGCGCTCGTGCCGGGTCATCCGCGCTTGAAGACCGACGAAGCGATCAAAAAAGTCGAACAGGCGGGCAGCGTGATGGGAATCACGGGTGTGCGAATGTTTGTCAAAGGTGACGAGCCGACGACGGTCGAGCACGTCCTGGACCACTTCGATCACGTCAGAAAATTGATCGGCCCTGAACATCTCGGTGTCGGGAGTGACATCGATCTCTATGGCTACGATGCGATGCCACCTGAGCTCAACAAGCAACTGCGCGCTGGTTACAAAGGCAGTTACAGCTTCCGCGAGAAGATCGACATTGAAGGTCTGAATCATCCAAAACGAATCTTTGATCTCACTGAAGGACTGATTCGACGCAAGTACAGCGACGCAGATATTGAGGGAATTCTCGGTGGAAATTTTGAACGCGTACTTAGCCAAATCTGGATCTAGCCACAAAAAGGCACAAAAGGATTTTAGGAGAAGACAAATGAAGACGCGGTGTTTGATGTTCGTGGTGGTGTTGCTCGTTGTGGCGCCCATAGGTTTCGCGCAACAGGCGCCGGGGCCGGAGTTTGATGCGTATGTGAACAAGGCGCTCAAAGATTGGGAGGTGCCGGGCGTTGCGATTGCGATTGTGAAGAACGATCGGGTTGTGCTGGCGAAGGGGTATGGCGTGCGCGAACTCAACAAGCCCGAGCCGGTGGACGAACACACATTGTTTGCCATCGGATCGTCGTCCAAGGCATTCACCGCGGCGGCCATTGCGATGCTGGTGGACCAGGCCAAAGTCAAATGGGAAGATCCGGCGACAAAATACCTGCCGGGATTGCAATTATTCGATCCTTACAGTACGCGCGAGCTGACTGTCGCCGACTTGCTGAGTCATCGCAGCGGACTTGCTCGTGGCGATCAGCTCTGGTACGCGTCTGAATACGGTCGTGACGAAATCCTGCGTCGCGTGCGATACCTGAAGCCCTCCTGGAGTTTTCGATCGCGTTTTGGTTACCAGAACATAATGTTTCTCGCTGCGGGTCAGATCATTCCGTCAGTCACAGGAAAGAGCTGGGATGATTTCGTGCGCGAACGAATTTTTACTCCGCTCGACATGAAATCGACGAGCACGAGTATCAAAGCATTTGCCGGCGTCACAAATGTCGCTACTCCACACTCCAGGATTGAAGACAAGGTCCAGGTCATTCCCTGGCGCAATATCGACAACATAGGTCCAGCCGGATCGATCAATTCCAACGTACAAGACATGGCCCAATGGGTGCGACTACAGTTGGGCGAGGGTGTCTACGACGGTAAACGCGTGCTTAGCTCGGCGTCGATCAAGGAGATGCAAACTCCGCAGACCGTCATTCGTCTCGATGGAGAGCGCGGTCGCCTCTATCCCGAAGCCCACTTTCTCACTTATGGACTGGGATGGTTTCTGAGCGATTATCGTGGACGCAAAGTCGTGGAGCACGGTGGCGCTATTGATGGAATGCGGGCAGAAGTGGCGCTGATGCCGGAAGAAAAGGTAGGACTCGTCATCCTCACAAATCTGAACGGCACAATTCTTCCGCACTCTCTGATGTTCAAGATCTTCGACTTCTACCTTAATGCACCAGCGCGCGACTGGAGTTCCGAATTTCTCAAGTCTTCGAAGGAGCTCGAGAACCGGGCCAAGGCAGCGGAGAAAAAGAGGGAATCGGAGCGAGCGACAGGCACTTCACCTTCGCTGCCGTTGGAAAAGTATGCGGGGACATTTCAGAGTGAGATGTACGGTGAGACGAGGGTGGCGTTGGACAAGGAAAAGCTCGTAATCCGGCTTGGTCCAAACACGGGCGACCTCGAGCACTGGCACTACGATACGTTCCGTGTGACGTGGCGCGATCCGGTGCGAGGGAAAGGATTTATCAGTTTCAGATTGAACTCCCAGGGCAAGGTTGAAACTCTGAACGTCGAAGACCTTTCAGACTTCACGCGCGTACCAGAGCCGGTTAGTAAAGTTAGTTCAGCGCCTTAATCCATTTGAATCTTCTCTGCGTTCCTCTGCGTTCCTCTGCGCCTCTGCGGTGAAAAGAAGTTAACCGCAGAGGCGCAGAGAAACGCAGAGGAACGCAGAGAAAGGAGTCCCGAATCGTGAAAAAATCGATCGCATTCTTAATCGCGCTCGCCGTTACCGTTAGCGCGCAGGTCCCGGAGAAGACGCCGCTTACAAATCAGGAACCGCAACCTGCGGTCCAACAGCCATCGCCGCGTGCTCATGAGATGACGGCCGCCGACGTCGAAGCGTTTCTCGACGGCCTGGTCCCACTACAACTAAAACGCGACGATATCGCGGGCGCCACAGTCTCCGTCGTAAAAGACGGCAAACTACTCTTCGCGAAAGGCTACGGCTACGCAGACGTCGAAAAGCAAAAGCCCGTCTCAGCGCAAGAGACCCTCTTCCGTCCAGGCTCGATCTCCAAGTTGTTCACCTGGACTGCCATCATGCAGTTGTACGAACAGGGCAAACTCGATCTCGATCGCGACGTCAACGAGTATCTCGACTACAAGATTCCCGACGCATTCGGCAAGCCGATCACTCTGAAGAACATAATGACTCACACGCCGGGCTTCGAAGAACAGATCAAAGACCTCTTCACTGTTGGTAATTCGAAACCTGTTTTGGGCGAGTATCTGAAGGCGCACATCCCCGGCCGCGTCTATCCTCCAGGAACAGTTCCCGCGTATTCAAATTACGCGACCGCCGTCGCCGGATACATCGTGGAACGCGTGTCGGGCCGTCCTTTTGACGAGTACGTGGCTGAGAATATTTTGAAGCCGCTGAAGATGACGCGCTCGACATTCTCGCAGCCGTTGCCGTCGGAGCTCGCCCCGTTGATGTCGAATGGTTATCGCCTCGGCTCAGGTTCCGCAGAGGCGTTTGAAGTGGTCAACCCTTACCCCGCCGGCAGTTTGAGCAGCAGCGCAACGGACATGGCCCAGTTCATGATTGCTCATTTGCAAGACGGGCAACTGGGTGATGCGAGAATACTCAAACCTGAAACCGCGCGCCTGATGCACAGCCGTCTCTTTGCTCTCGACGACGCCGCGAACGCGATGTGTTACGGATTCTACGAAGAATCAAAAAACGGGCAGCGAATCATCGGGCACGGCGGCGACACCGTCTACTTCCACAGCGATCTGCATCTCGTGTTGGACCAGAAGCTTGGCTTTTTTGTTTCCTATAACAGTGCTGGAAGTGGCGGCAGTGGAAGATTGGCTCTTTGGGAGGCGTTTCTCGATCGTTACCATCCGCACACGCCACCCGCGCCCGCTTCTGCGACTGCGAAAGACGACGCCAAAGCAGCATCGGGCACCTATACCTTGAGCAGGCGTGCCGACGGTTCGTTTCTGAAGGCGCTATCCGTAATCAGCCAGTTCACAGTATCGCCCGCCGGCGACGGCGATATCGAAGTTCCGCAGTTGACGGGCACGAACGGTAAACCGAAACGCTGGCAGGCGATTGGACCAATGACGTTTCTCGAGCGTGGAGGACAGGACAAACTCATCTTCAAACCGGATCAGAATGGACAGATGCAGTTGATCCTGCCGTACCCATTTTTCGTGGGCCATCGTGTCGGCACTTTCCAAAATGGAAAACTGCTCTTGACGGTGTTGGGAATCTCACTCGGACTCATGCTACTCACTTTAATACTCTGGCCCATCGCATGGTTTGTGAGAAGACACTACGGTCGTAGATTGGAGCTGACTAAAGGCGAGCTGTTGCTTCGCGTTGGTGTGCGCATTGTATTTGCACTCAACCTGATCTTCATTGCAGCCCTGATCGGTCTAATCATGTACGGGCTCACTCATCTCGAGGTATTCAGCGATCGCGGGACCACGTGGTTCAAGATGGCCCAAACGATTGGTCTGATCGGAGCGGTTGGAACGGTGGTGGTGCTCCTGAACGCGGTCGCCGCGTGGATTAGCAAAAGACGTAGGATCTGGGGCAAACTACAGGCAACGATAATGTTGCTCGCGTGCCTCGGAGTACTCTGGTTCGCTTTGGCGGGCAACCTCTTGCGCTTCAGTTCCACGTATTGAGCCACAAAGAGGGCACCAAACCACAAATGTCTACAGTAAGAAGAACCCAACCGGAGATCAGAACGATCACACGACTGGTCCCCCCAAGCGGAAATCTGGTCCAGGGACAATCAGAGCTCGCGATAAATCCAAAGCTGGCCCAGGCGGCCGATGAGTTGATTAAAGCAAGCCGAAATCATTACAGCCCGGCGGAAGGTGTCAGACCATTGCGCGAAGCCGTTGCGCAAAAGATTGCGCGCTTCAACAACATCGAGGTCGATCCCGCGGCTACTCCGCTCGAGTTGCTGATCACTCCCGGTGCGACAGGAGCGCTCATCGCGATCGCGCATGCTCACCTAAAAGATCATTCGGCACTCGTCTTTGAACCTTATTACCCGTATCACCGCAAAATTCTTGACGAGCTCGGCGGTCACACAAACGTCTTGCCTTTGCACGGCGAGAATCTCGAGCTCGACGTTGACGAGTTGCGCGCGCGCTGTCGCGAGTGGAAAAACCGGCAAGAGTTTCCGTTAAAAGCCATCATCGCTTGTAGTCCTGCAAATCCGACCGGCAAAGTGTTCACACGAGCAGAGCTCGAAGCAATTGCTTCGGTGTGTCAGGAGTTCGACCTGCTGTGCATCGCCGACGAGGTGTACGAACACTACGTTGTCGGTGATAAGAGCCACACCTCGATTGCGACGTTGGACGGAATGTGGGAGCGAACGATCACGGCCAACTCGTTTTCGAAGTCCTGGAATATTTCGGGATGGCGTCTGGGTTATGTGTACGGAGCGCCGAAACTTATCGCTCCACTGAATGGTCCCAACAACATCTTCTACGTCTGTTCGCCGACTCCGCTGCAACTCGCGCTCGCGGAAGTGTTGATGTCGGATCCGAATTACTACGACGCGCTGCGTGAGAAATTCGCGCGTAAACGAAGGCTGGCAGTCGACATCCTTGGCGAGGCCGGTTTTCGCATCTACGACTCCGGATCTGCGTTCTACATCTGGGCACGAATTCCTGACGGCTATGGTGACGCAGTGGACTTCAACGAAAAATTGATAAGTACCAAAGGCGTCGCGGGCGTGCCGGGAGGCGCCTTCGCCGACAGCGACGCGCACGACAACTACATGCGACTCTGCATCGCGCGTGAAGATGACATTCTTCGCGGCGCGCTCGAGCGAATACGAGATGCCGTACAGGAGTAATCCTGTAAATCCTGCGAAATCATGTAATCCTGTAAGACTGCGCTCAATCATCGCGCTTTTTGCGGGTCTGTTGCTCTTTTCGGTAACAGTTGCTCAGTCTCCCAAACCCTCTCCAGCTCCGGCTCGCTTTCGCCCGCTCCTCGGCGAGTACACCCTCGACGACGAGACGATCGTCGTCCTCGAGAACGAGGGCAAGCTCTGCGCGTTCTACAAACGAAGCAACGAACTCGAATGCATGCGCGAGGTTTCGCGAAACATGTTTGAGTTTGAGCCTTCGACGAAACGCGCGGGCGGACGGTTTGTCTTCGTGCGTGATGCACGTGGCCGGGCGAAGCAATTCAGAGTAGGCCACATGTTTTTCAAGCGCCGGCCGCTTGGTCCGGAAGAGGGAGCAACGCAGCTCAAAGTCACGCCTTTGCGTCCGGTTCCAGTTCTTATCAAGGAAGCTCGCGCTGCACAGCCTCCGGAAGAGACCGGAGACTTTCTACCGTCGGATCTCGTGGAGCTAACGAAACTCGATCCCACGATCAAGCTCGATATTCGCTATGCCACGACAAACAATCTATTCGGTACGGTTTTCTATTCTCAGCCTCGTGCTTTTCTGCAACGCGCGCCCGCTGAAGCACTCGTCCGCGTCAATCGCAAGCTAAAGTCGTCGGGTTACGGGTTGCTGGTCCATGATGGATACAGGCCGTGGTACGTGACGAAGGTCTTCTGGGACGCAACACCGCAGGACAAGAAACTCTTCGTCGCCGATCCTTCGAAGGGATCGCGTCACAACCGCGGAGCAGCAGTCGATCTGACGCTTTACGATCTGAAAACAGGGAAGCCGGTCGAGATGGTCAGCACCTACGACGAAACGACCGATCGCGCATATCCGAATTATCCCGGCGGCACCTCACTCCAGCGCTGGCACCGGGATCTCTTACGTCATGCAATGGAAGCCGATGGATTCACTGTCTACGAGGCCGAGTGGTGGCACTTCGACTACAAAGACTGGCAGCGGTATCGCATCGGCAACGAGCTCTTCGAACGGATTGGCCGCAAAAAGGCACAAAAGGCACAAGACTTAAATTTGACCCATTACTTCGTTATCTTCTCATTTGTGCTTTATGTGCCTCTTTGTGGCTTGACACTGATTGGGATTTAAATAAAATACGGACGTTCGTTTTTATACGGAATGCCCAAACTTAGTCCGAGCGCGATCGAAAAGAACAAAGGTCGCATCGAGGACGCAGCGAAAAAGCTTTTCATTAAACAGGGCTTTCACGCGACCTCGATGCGCAACATTGCCGCCAAGGCAGGGACCTCGCTCGGCAATGTCTATAACTACTACCGGACTAAAGAAGAGATCCTTGGTTCCATTATCAGCAAGTACCAGACGACCATCGACGGACGTCTCCGCTCTATCTTTGACGAAATCGATGAACCGCTCGAACCCGAGTCGCTAATGCGCTTCGGCCGGCAGATCAAGAAGATGGTGAACGATCATCACGACTTCTGGCTGCTGATGTATATCGATGTACTCGAGTTTGAAAACCGCCACTTTCGCAAGATGTTTGAAGGCCTGGCGCAGAACCTGCGCCGGCGCTATGCCTCTCAATTCGACGAGCTGAAGAGTCGCGGCGCGGTCCACCGCGACGTCGACCCCGCGGTCGGTTTTACGGCGGTCTACATGCAGTTCTTCAACTATTTCCTGGTCGAGAAGTTGTTTGGCGGAAACAGTCATTTCGGTTTGAGTGACGAACAGGTTATTGAACAGTTGACCGGCATGTACTGCCGCGGCTTGTTGTCGAATCACAAAAAGCGCAAAAAGTAACCCGGATTTTTACCCGTCTTTTGTGCCTTTTGTGTACTTCAAACAAAAACGAACGTTCGTGTTTTTCTCATTTGTAGGAGGAAACTATGTTGAGCTTCTTTTTATTCCTGATGCTGTTTACGCAAGGCGCCAGCGGACAACTATCCGGCAACGTTGTCGACGCGAACGGCGCTGTCGTTACCGGAGCGAACGTAAAACTCATCAGTCTCGCGACCGCACAGGAGCGGGAGACAGTTACTAACGACTCGGGCGACTTCGCGTTTACGCTTCTGCCCGCCGGCCCCTACAAGCTCGAGATAACCGCAAGCGGGTTTCGCACGGTGGTCGTCGAAGAGGTGCGAATCAACGTTACGCAGACCACGACCGTGCCGGTCCGCCTGGATGCGGCAACAGTCTCCGAGATGGTGACGGTGAAAGCTGAAACTCCACTCGTGCAACAGGAAACCTCTCAGGTGGGCCGCACGATCCAGGAAGAGACGATTCGACAACTGCCGCTGCCCACGAGAAATTTCCAACAGCTCCTGACGCTTTCGCCCGGCACGTCATCCTCGGTGGCGAATAACACCGAACTTGGCCGCGGTGATGCCATCATCTCGGTCAATGGTCAGCGCACCACGAGCAACAACGTGCGCATCAACGGCATCGACGCCAACTCGATCGGCACAAACTCGACGCCAAACATCGCTGTGCCTGCGACAGATTCACTTCAGGAATTCATCGTGCAGACGAGCCTGTACGATGCATCGCAGGGACGAAACGCGGGCGGCAATGTCGAGGCAGTTACTAAGTCCGGTGGAAACGACTTTCACGGCAACGCCTACTACTTCCTGCGAAACAACGCGCTGAACGCCAACGATTTCTTTCTCAACGCCGCCGGGCGTCCGCGACCCGTGTTGAGCCGGCACCAGTTTGGCGGTACGTTGGGTGGTCCAGTCATCAAAGATCGGCTGTTCTTTTTCGGATCGTACCAGGGCACGCGCGAACAGAACGGCGCTTCCTTGAACAACAGTTTGATGTTCCCGATCATTCCGCCGGCGTTGCGTGACAACAACCGCACGGCGGCTGGCTTGTCTGCCGCGTTTGGTGTGCCGGCTGCCGCGATCAATCCGGTCATTCTCAACGTTCTGAACGCGCGGCTGCCGAACGGCGAGTTCGCAATTCCTTCGGCCGCTACGTCAACTGGTTTGACTCCGATCTCCGGTCTGTCGCGTTTTCGTGAAAACCAGTTCAATGCAAACTTCGATTGGCGTTTGAGCGACAACCACACGATCGCTTCGAAGAACTTCTTTGCGAGCAATCCGACCGTTCAGGCGAATTACAACTTCGCAGGGCTCGGCAACGGCGTCACGCAATTACCCGGCACGGGTGGTTCGCTCGACATCATTCAGGATCTCAACTCGATCACTGACACGTACGTCTTCAGTCCGAACGTCGTGAACCAGGCACGGTTTGGATTCAGCCGTTTGCGCGTGACGTCTGTTGCTGAAGAGCCTTTTACGGCACAGCAGCTTGGTATCAACAGCCCGCTGCGAAACTTGTTTCCCGGCGCGCCGACGTTAACCGTTACGGGATTGTTCACACTCGGCTCGTCGCCGTTTGCGGATCAATCGTCGCGCATCAACGCCTACACGGTTGGCGACACCTTGTCTGTTGTTTCAGGCAATCATCGTTTCCGCTTCGGTGGCGAGTATCGTCGTTCGCAGGTGAACTTCTACTTCAACGCGTTCTCGCGCGGACAGGTGATCTTTTCGACCTTCAACAACTTCCTGATCGGCAATGGCGTTTCGATCATCGGCTCGGGCGTGTTTGACCGCGCGTTGCGCGTGAATGATTGGAGCGGTTTTGCTCAGGACGATTGGAAGGTCAATTCTCGTCTGACGTTGAACCTTGGGGTGCGCTACGACTTCTACGGTTATCCCGTCGACACACGTGGGCGCCTCGTAAACTTCCTGCCCGATCAGTTTCGCGCGGGCACGACGGCGTCGCCGGCTGGTCCACCGAACGGATTCGTGCAGGCGGGCAACGGCACACTCGCGGGAGTACCCACCGTTGAAGACACGCTCATTCCCAACGACAAGAACAACTTCTCGCCTCGCGTAGGGTTTGCTCTGCGTTTGAACGACTCGGGTTCGCTCGTCGCGCGCGGCGGCTACGGCATTTATTACGATCGACTGTCGACGCGGTACGCGAACACGCAGTTGCTCAACTATCCGTACCTCGCGCTGGCTGTCGGCTTGCCTGGCATACTGCGAACGATGTCTGATCCGTTCATTCCAGTGCCGCAGCCCGGAGCGTTTCCGGTGAATCCGACGATTCCGTCGCCTCTGTCGCCGCTGGCCCCGATTGTCGGTGTACCGATCAGCGGCATATTCATCGATCCGGAGTTGCGAACGCCGTACATTCAGCAATACAACGCAAACCTGCAGTGGGAGTTTGCGAATGATTACCTGCTTGAAGTCGGTTACGTCGGTTCGAAGGGGACGAAGCTGCTACAGGTGATCACTCTGAACCAGCCTGTTTACAATCGCACCGCAAACGTGTTTACTGCGCCTTTTGGCACTGCGTTGTCGACGCAAAAGAACGTGGCGGGTGGAATTCAGCAGGCGCAGTCGAGTTCGAATTCGGATTACAACTCGCTGCAACTCAGCGTGACGAAGCGTTTCAGCCGAGGCTTGCAGTTTTTGAGTGCTTACACGTATGGAAAGTCGAATGACTATTACTCGGGCGGGACGATCAACGAGTTGTTCGCGGTTCCGGGAGATCAATTGGACTGGAGGACAAACTATGGACCATCTGATTTCGATCGTCGCCATCGTTTCGTCACCAGCTTTGTTTACGACGTTCCGAAGCTCGTTTCTGATTCAAACTCTGCGAGAGTGTTGCTGAACAACTGGCAGTTGAACGGTATCCTGACGTTGCAGACAGGAACTCCGTTTTCCGTCGTCGATATCGTCGGCAACAACATTATTCAGCGCGCCAACCTCGCGCCCGGATTCAGCGGGAGCCTGGAGACCAGTGGGAGCACGCAGTCGCGACTTGGTGGCTTTTTCAACACGGGTGCGTTTGTGGCTTCGCGACCGATTCTGGCAGGCGGCAATTTAGGAACGCCGAACAACCCGACATTCGATCCCAACCACCCGTTTGGAAACACGCCGCGCAATTTTCTCTACGGCCCGGGACAGAAGAACATGGACTTTTCGATCGTCAAGTTCATCCCGATCCGCGAGTCGTTGAGGGCCGAGTTCCGTACGGAGTTTTTCAACCTTTTCAACTGGGCCAACTTTGCAAATCCGAACACCAACATCGCCGTGCCGTCAACGTTTGGACGAATCACCGCGACGAGTGCCGGACCAAGAGTGATCCAGTTTGCGTTTAAGTTGAACTTCTAATCATTGCCGCTTGCGGCAATGACCTAGTCTCGTGCCAAAAGTAACTGTCAACGGTTTCAGGCTTTATTACGAGATGGAAGGTGATGGCGAACCAGTTGTTTTGATTCCGGGGTTTGCGGCAGGTCGTGAGACCTGGGACATGCAGACCTCTTCGCTATCGCGCAACTTTCGCGTTGTCACTTTCGATCCGCGCGGCGTGTCTGAGTCGGACAAACCCGATGGTCCACAGTCGATCAGTTTGCTGGCGGACGATCTCGCGCACCTATTGCAAGCGCTCGGCATTAGCAGTGCGCATATCGTCGGAGCCTCGTTTGGCGGCTTTGTCGCTCAGGAGTTTGCGCTGCGCTATCCATTCATGACGCGCAAGCTGGTGTTGTGTTGCACGGGCTTTGGCGGACCGAATCACGTTCAACCCGAACCTGAAACGATGAAGATGGTTGCTTCGGCGAAGAAGCTCAATGTCGACCAGTTCGAAGCCGCGACGAGTTTCGATGTTGAGTCGCGGGTTGAGGGAATTCGCAGTCAGACCCTGGTCGTGAGTGGCGATGCTGACGAGATCGTGCCGGTGCAGAACTCTCGTAACCTGGCCGCGAAGATTCCCGGCGCCACGCTGCGGATCGTCGAAGACGGCAGCCATACATTCTTTAGCGAGCGCGCAGATGAGTTCAATCAGCTTGTAACGGAGTTTATTTTAGGGCCACAAAAAGGCACATAAAGCACACAAATCATTTTTGTGAATTTTTGTGCCTAATTCAAGATCAGAATGCGTTTTGCAAATATCACCAGCATAGGTATTTACGTCCCTGAAAAGATCGTGACCAATGATGATCTGAGCCGGATACTCGGTGAAGACATCAACGAGTTCGTGACCGAGGTCCTTGGCATTCGTGAGCGGCACGTGTGTGCTGAAAATGAGAGCACTGCGGATCTCGCAACGAATGCTGCTCGCCAGGCACTGGAAGCCGCTCGCCTCGACGCGAGCGAGTTGGACCTGATCATTCTCGCCACGGACACGCCCGAACAGCTTTCACCTGCCACGTCCGTCGTGGTCCAGCATCGACTCGGCGCTGTAAACGCGGGAACGTTCGACGTCAATTGTGCATGCGCCGGATTTGTGACGGCGCTGGACACGGCATCGAAGTTCATGATCGCAGATTCCGATTATCGAAATGTGCTGGTAGTTGGCGCGTACGCGATCAGCAAGTATCTCGATTGGCATGACAAGAAGACGGCGACGATTTTTGCCGACGGTGCGGGAGCGCTTCTGCTTGAGGCGAAGGAGGACCATCCGGGTTTCCTTGCAGGGAAGCTCTACGCGGACGGCAGTTTTCACGATCACATGGGCATCTACGCGGGTGGGACTCACCTGCCGATCACCAATCATGTCTTATACGAAGGCATTTGGACCAAGGTGCGTTTCGCGAAGAAATACCCTGCGGAGGTCAACACTGAAGGGTGGCCGGCGATCATTCATCGTGTGCTCGATAAGGCGCAACTGAAACTCGACGATATAAAACTGTTCCTCTTCACGCAGGTGAACATGAAAACGATCAAGGAAGTGATGGCGAAGCTCGAGCTGCCGATGGAGCGTACACACACGATCATGCAGAAGTGGGGCTACACGGGGTCGGCTTGTATACCGATGGTGCTGCATGATGCGGTGGGCGCCGGCAAACTGACACGGGGCGACAATGTGATCATGTGCGCTTCCGGGGGCGGGTTGAATATGGCTTGTGTCGCGTTTCGTTGGTGAGCCACAAGAAGGCACAAAGAAGCACACAAAAGGGTAAATGAGATATCCGACGGTCTATTCATTATTTAAGGATCGGGTTCAGAAATACGCGGCGAGTAAGGCCGAGCCGAAGGATGTTTTCTTCTTTCGCTCGGGTGATCGCTGGCAGGGTATTTCGTGGAAGCGTTTTGAGGAAGAGACCTTCGACTTTGCCACAGCGCTGTTGTCGCACGATCTGAAGGGCGGTGGGAAGGTTTGCATCCTGATGGGAAATGTTCCTGAGTGGCCCATCAGCGACATCGGCACGATCATGGCGGGCGGAGTTGGCGTCGGTCTGTATCCGACGAGTTCCGCGGAGCAGATTGCCTACATCATTAATCATTCTGACGCTGAGTTTGTGCTCGTCGACACACGCGAGCAACTACAAAAAGTCCTGAGCGTTCGCGATCAGCTTCCGAAGGTGAGGCACATCATCGCACTCGATGCTTCCAACGACGATGTGACGAGTTATCACGCTTTTGTCGAACGAGGTCGTGCTGAACGCTCGAGGTTCGCAGCGTTGCTGAAAGAACGCGCGGAAGGTGCGGCGCCTGACGATGTCGCGATCATGGTTTACACGTCCGGTACGACTGGACCACCTAAGGGGGCGTGTCTCAGTCATCGTTACATCATCAACAGTGTCGAATCGCTCCGCCAGACGATCCCGATCTACGAGCGGGACGTCTCTTTTTCGTACCTGCCTTTCTGCCACGTCGCGGAAAGGATTTCGGGTCTTTACAACCGTCTCTACGCCGGCGCATCCGCGTACTTCGTCGACGATCTAGCGCGTCTCGGCGAATACATGCTTGAAGTCAAGCCGACCGTGTTTGCGAGTCTGCCGCGCTTTTTCGAAAAGATTCACGCACGGGCGGTGGCTGACGGAACTTCAGACGTAAAGGAGTATTTTGGCGGGCGCATTCGTCTCGCAACTTCGGGCGGAGCACCGTTGCCTTTGGAAATCGCTGAATACTTCGACGCGGCAGGTTTGCCGATCTTGCAGGCATACGGGTTAACGGAAAACATTTGCGTCGCGTTCAATCGTCCTGACAATTACAAGTTCGGCACTGTTGGACCATCGATGCCCGGGTGTGAGGTTCGCCTTGCTGAAGACAAAGAGATTCTCGTGCGCAGTGAAATGATGTTCAGCGGCTACTACAAGGCGCCGGAAGAGACCGCGAAAGTCTTCAGTGACGGCTGGCTCCTTACCGGTGACCTCGGTGAATTCGACGAAGATGGTTTTCTCAAGATCATCGGCCGCAAGAAAGAATTGATCGTTACTTCAACAGGCAAGAAAGTCTCGCCCGCGCTGCTTGAGAACATGTTGAAAGAGCATCATCTGATCAGTCAGGCGATGGTCTATGGTGAAGGACGGAGTTTTCTTGTCGCGTTGATTACGTTGAATGCTCCTGAAAGCCGCGAAACGATTCAATCGATAATCGATAACGTGAATCGCCGTGTGTCGTCCACCGAATCGATCAAGCGGTTTGCGATACTGGAGCGTGATTTCGAAATCGCGCGCGACGAGATCACGCCGACGGGAAAACTGAAGCGTGACGTTATTACCGATCGTTTTAGAGAGCAGATTGAGGAACTCTACAAATGACAAAGTTTGCGACCCGGCTACTGTTCATCTCCTTGTGTTTAATATCGGCGAGCTTCGCTGCGTTGGCGCAAGCAAATGCGCCGGTCGAGAAAGAAATCGCCATCTTCGGTCAGAAGATCAGTTACGTCGAAGCCGGTTCGGGACCAAACGTGATCTTGCTGCACGGACTCGGCGGTTCGTCACAGAATTGGCAGCCGAACATCGCGCCGCTTGCCGAAAAGTTCCACGTCCTGGTTCCGGATCAAATCGGATTCGGCAAATCAGCCAAGCCGCTCGTCAATTATCGTATTCGCACATACGTCGACTTCCTCGATCGGTTTTGTAAGCAACTGAAAATTGACCGCGCCACACTCGTCGGCGCTTCCATGGGCGGCTGGATCGCCGCATCGTTTACCGCCGCTTTTCCGGATCGCGTGGACAAGCTGGTGCTGGTAGACGCGGCCGGTTACGCACCGCCGAAGACCCTCGACCCGCAGACCCTCTACGGTTTGAATCCAACTACGCGTGAGGGAATGAAAGCTCTCGTCGCAAAAGTTTTCTACAGCAAAATGTTTCAAACGGACGCCGCCATCGATGCCGCGATTGCTGCTCGGCTCGCCGCCGGCGACGGCTACACCATCAACAGCATCACCGAATCCGTCATTCGCGGCGAAGACTTCATCGACGCCACAGTCAAAACAATCAAGCGGCCCACGCTCATTATCTGGGGGCGCGAAGATGGTCTAACGCCCTTAGCTGATGGCGAGCGTTTCAATAAAGACATTCCCGGATCGAAGTTGGTTGTATTCGAGCAGTGTGGCCACGCACCGAACCTCGAGAAAGGCGCTGAGTTCAACGCGGCGTTGATGAAGTTTTTGACTGAGAGCGCACCATGAAATTCAACGTCGGCGACAGTGCAGAAATCACAAAGACCATTGACGAAGCTGACATCCAGGCGTTCGCCGAAGTCACCGGCGATCACAATCCCATTCACCTCGACGACGAGTTCGCGAAGACGACTCGTTTCGGACGACGCATCGCACATGGAATGCTGTCTGCCTCGCTTATCTCGGCCGTGCTCGCCAACAAACTGCCGGGTGAGGGAAGCATCTACCTGGGTCAAACGCTCGAGTTCCGGGCGCCTGTATTTCCAGGTGACGAAATCACTGCGCGTGTCACCGTCAGGGAGATTCGCGAAGACAAACCCATCGTCAAACTGGAAACCGTCTGTGTGAACCAGCGCGACGAAGTTGTCATTCGCGGTGAAGCAACAGTACTACTTTGATTTTGTGCAACTTGTGTACACAGAGAACACAAAAGATGAAAGCCCGGTTCGCAACTATTCGTGGTATGCGCTCTCTCTGCTGACGCTCATCTACGTCTTCAACTATCTCGACCGCACGATCATCTACATTCTGCTGCCGCTGATTAAACGGGAGATGGCATTCAGCGACCTGCAACTCGCCTTACTTGGCAGCATGTCGTTTGTCATCTTCTTCACCGTGCTCGGGATTCCTTTCGGACGTTTAGCCGATCGCGCCGTCAGGAAAAACATGATTGCCGCGGGACTCGCAGTGTGGAGCCTGTTTTCAGGTCTGACGGGTTTCGCGAACGGTTTCTGGTCCATACTGATTTGCCGTGTGATGGTGGGCGTCGGGGAAGCGACACTTGGACCAGCGGCCTTGTCGCTGCTCAGCGATTATTTCCCGCCGCGCGTAAGAGCGACGGTGCAGGCCATCTACTCTTCCGGTATCGCGATCGGAGCGGGGCTCGCGTTCTTTCTCGGCGGTTGGCTGGGCCAGTATTACGGTTGGCGCCTTGCATTCTATGCGCTCGGTTTTCCGGGACTGGTTGTCGCCGTGCTCGCGTATTTCCTGCGTGAAGAGCCGCGAGGCAAGACGGAAGTTGCAGGCACGAAGTACACGTCGCGCGACTGGAAGATCCTGTTTAAGTCAGTGCCGCTCAGGTATCACTATCTCGGCTATGGCTGTTTTGGTCTTGCGGCAAACAACCTTTCGTTTTGGGGACCAACATTTGTCACGCGCGTCTACAAGCTCGACTTACTGACGATCGGATTTTACGGTGGACTGCTGACGTTGCTCGTGGGTGTGCCGGGAACGATTCTCGGTGGCTATCTCGCAGACCGCTTTCGACGTTTCGGACGCGGCGGTCGCATGTTGTTCGGCGCGCTTGCTGCGTTGATTGCCGTGCCGTTCTGGTTGTTGTTTATCTTTTCGGGAAACCTGTTGCTGCTGCTGATCGCGAACCTGGTCTTGCTGGGACTGTCGCTTGTGTGGCTTGGACCAGCGGCCGCCGATGTTCACGACATTGCCGGCCCCGAACTGCGCGGTCTCGGCATCGGCGTTTACTTCTTCGCAGTGATCATCGCCTACGGAATTGGTTCGCTGATCATCGGACAGGTCAATGATTGGCTCGGCGCTGCAACAACGCCGCTCAACATGCGTTATTCGATGCTGCTCTGCCCGCTTGCGTGTCTTGTTGCAGCGTTGAGTTTGTGGGCTGGTTACCGCTCTGCGGGACAGAATGCGCCTGATTAAACAGGAGCAAGATAATCCTGCAAAATCCTGTAATCCTGTCTAGCGCAGACCGGATGACGTCGTGCCGTTCGGCTCGTCGACATATTTCCTGAGCCAGTTGTGGACCTCCTGATAGAAGTAACGGCTGTTCTCGCCTTTCAAAATCCAGTGGTTTTCATCCGGCCAGACAATCAGCCGGCTCGGAATGCGCAGCCGTTGCAGCACACTCCAGTTTTCCAACGTTTGATTAAGCGGCACACGGAAATCGTTCTCGCCAACCGAAAGCAAGATGGGCGTGCGGAAGTTCTTCGCAAACCTGATCGGATTCTGCTCGCGCCAGATCGGACCTTGCTCCCACACTGGCCCACCGTTATTGACTTCGCGCGAATAAATCGTGTCGCTTGTTCCCCACTGCGACTCGAGATTGATCAGACCAGCATGACTGATCAGCGTCTTGTAACGCGTCGTAGTCGCCTGCATCCAGTTCGCGAGGTGCCCGCCGTAACTTGCTCCAGCCGCCGCCTGCCGCGATCCATCGACAAACGGATAAAGCCGGATCGCCTCGTCAGCCGCTTCGTTGATCTCGTTTCCGGGTCCTTTAAATGGATCGCCTTGAATACTCTGCGCGAACGCTTCGCCAAAACCCGTCGAGCCTGAGTAGTTTGTCAGCAACACCACGTAACCCGGTCGCCCCAGCAGGAAGTAATTCCAACGCAGCCCCCAGTTGTCGCGCCACATGCTGTGTGGCCCACCATGCATCAGAACCAGCAGTGGATACTTCTTGCGTTCGTCGAAATTCGGCGGCAACGCGATCATGTTGTGAATGCGTTTGCCTGCTTTGCTCGTAAACCAGAAGTGACGCAGCGGTTGCCAGTCGACCTTTGCGACTTGGTCGGCGTTGAATGACGTGAGCGGTTGCTGCGTTTTCGATGTCAGATCGAGTCGAAAAATCTCGGGTGGATTGGTCGCGCTTTCCCAGTTTGCGAACAACAATGTCGCCGCCGCTTTTGAGGGGATTCTCAAGTTCGTGTAGACGCCGCGCGTCATGTCCATGGCGAGCGTCACGTCACCGCCGTCTGCGGGCATGGTGAAGAGCTTTTCGTTTCCAGCTTCTTCGGCGGTGAAGTAAACCGTTTTGCTGTCAGGCGTGAAAGCGAAGTTGCCCACCGCACGATCGAACTTCGAGGTGAGGATCGCGGGCTGGCCCGCGCCCGGCCACGGAAGCTTCGCCAGCCGATCGACGTTGTAAGTCTTGTCGCCGGTCTCAACGTTGAAACTCGCGTAGAGTGCTTTTCCGTCGGGTCGAAATGCAGGACGCCCAAAACTGTCCGCACTAGTCGTCAATCGGACAGGCTCGCCGCCGCTTGCAGATATTTTGAACAGTGAAGTGTTTGGATTCGCGTACGCGGCCGTGTCCCTATTCGTAGACGCGACGAAGACGATGGCATCTCCTTCAGGCGCCCACACCGCATCGAGCTCTTCGCCCGAGTCACTAACACGACCTGCAAATCCGCGTTCCGTCACAAGCTTGCTTCCCGCAAGCAGATCCTTCGCCTTCGCGCCCGCCTGCGCGTCCTGGATGAACAGGTGTGCCTGCGTGTCCTCGAGCCATTTGTCCCAGTTGCGAATCGGAAACTTTTCGTAAACGCGCACGCGATATTTTTGCGCCTTTCGCTCTGCTGCGATCTTCTTATTCGCGTCGTCGTCCACCGCGCCCGGATAGACCGTGCTGACGAAGAGTATTGCCTTGCCATCCGGCCGCCATTGCGGCGAACGCGCTCCTGTAGAGAGCGAAGTTATTCGCACCGCTTCACCACCATCCGCGACGTCCAGCACGTATACCTGACCAACCTCATCACCTTCGCGCCGCGCTGAGAATGCGATACGACGACTGTCAGGACTCCACGCGACACCACTTTCGCCGCCCTTGCTGAACGTCAAACGCCGAGGCTTTGCACTGCCGTCGCTGGGCACGATCCACAGGTCCGAAACCTGGTCCTTCTCGTCATAGGCCGGCTCGACCAACGAAAACACCACCCATTTCCCATCAGGGCTCGGAATCGGCGCGCCGACGCGCTTCATCGTCCACATCGTCTCGTGTGTCAGCGGGACTTTTGTGGCCGTTTGAGATAAAGCCGCACTCGAGATTAGTGCTACCGTGAAGACGAGAAAGGTAACCCGGACGGAGTTCTTGATAAACATTGGCGATCCTCCTGCGAGATGATGGTTGGCGGTCGAAATAATACATGGATTTCCGGCAACTTCAATCATTGAAGGAACATCGTAACCGGCCGTGCCGTTAAGGTGTCTAGCTTGTTGTGGAGGAAAGGTGTTTGGTTTTAAATCAGATTCTTGCTCGTTTTCAAAAAGCCGCGCTTTTGCTCGGCTTTGTCGTGATCGGGGCAATTTTGCCCGCCTCAGTGCAGGCCCAGGAGACCGCCGCCGCTCCTAAGAGCGAACTCAAGAGCAGTCTCGGGGAGCTTTCAACTCTCTATCAGAACGAAGTTCAGAGACTCGAGAAACGAGTCCAGGATTCGTCAGCGCTCTACAAAGACGGACTCATCTCGCGCGTGCAGTTCGAGGCCGACGAGAAGACCCTCGCCGACGCTCGCGCAAAAGTCGAACAGATTGCCCGAGACATTGCCCTGGCAAATCAACCAGCGCCGTCGATCACGGAAGATGTGCTCGTGGCTGGTTCAGCGTCGTCTCAGGTGTGGAGCACAGGAAACAGCAAAATCGACAACCTGATCCGGCACTACGGTGCGCAGCACGGTGTCGACCCGTTTCTGATCTATTGTCTGATGTCGCAGGAATCGAGTTTCGTCGCGGGCGCCACGAGTAATAAAGGCGCGCAGGGATTGATGCAGCTCATGCCCGGCACAGCGGCCCGGTACGGCGTCACGAATCCTTACGACGTAGCGCAGAACATCCAGGGCGGCACGCGCTATTTGAAGGATCTTCTGAAGATGTTCAACGGCCGCATCGATCTCGCATTGGCGGGTTACAACGCCGGCGAGGGTGCGGTAATGAAATACGGCAAGACCATTCCCCCGTACGACGAAACGCGCAACTACGTGCGCCTGATCCTCAAGCGGTACACAAAGAAGACTTAGCCACAAAAAGGCACAAAAGGCGATTTTTGTGCCTTTTTGCGGCTCTACTCAATTTTCTTCGCTCGTGATTCCTGACACGAACCCACCTTCAGCACAACACCCATCACTTGTCCCTTGTCATTCTTAGTGAACGTCATTTCCGTTTCAGATTCTTTGGCGTAGAAGTGCGTGTCTGACAATGGTACCAGCGTAACGGGCATTCGGTTTCCACCACGCCATTTCAAAATATCGCCTTCTCGCGTAAGTGTGGCGACCGCTCCGGGACCAAACTCGTATTTCCCTAAGAAAAAATCAAGCAGTTGAGCGTCTAGTTTTATTGGGTTGCGCTCGGGCGCCAGACGTGTGGCTTGGACCTGGAACAGTTGCCAACGGCCGTCCTTTTTTAGAATGACGCTGTTTACGGCAGTGCCCCGTACAATATTCCGCAAAACAACTGCATCTCCGTACACCAGCATTCGATCCATCGGTGGAATTGGGATTGGGGTGGAGGAGAGCGCATCGTTGGCCATGATGCCCTCGATCTGAGCCGTCTTATTAATAAGTGCACCTGACGGCCGCACAAATTGGAATTCGTCCGCATAGACTCGTTCAAGGACTGCCCGATCCTTCTTTGTAATCGCTTCATTCAAGTCAGCGAAGACCTTTTGTATTTCTTCCGTGGTTTTTTGACTTTGAACGTTATGGGTCTGGGCCAACGTAGCTGTTGCCAGTAACAAAATAGTGGTGACGATTGTCAGTATGCGCATGACGTTTTTCCTCTTTGTGCTTTTGTGGTTGACTCCGTCAGTGCCGTCGATGGAGGGCCCAGGCGGAGGCGGCGAATGCGATTGCGGTACACACCAACACCACAGTCAGGTGTCCCCAGATGCGTGAAAAGCCGTGTCCACTTAATGACAGTTTCAGCGCCTCGCTCAGATAATAAGTGGGAACAAAGCGCATCGCCGTATCCAGAACTGCGGGCAGGCCCAGAGAAGGGAAGCTCGGAGCAAGCAGCGCCAGCAGAACCGAGCTGGACCACGTGTTCACCTGCATCGTGTTGTTTAAGATACTTCCCAGGAACAATCCGATTGCGACGACGAACACGAGTCCCAGCAGAATTGTCAGTGACGTCCAGAGCCAGTTTCCTACGAATTGTCGATTGACGAAGAGTAATACCCCCGCGATTAGCACGGTGTAAACAACACCCGTCAGAGCCTTGCCCGTGACGATCTCCTTCAGGCTTGCCGGCGACGCGAGTAGAAAATCGAGAGTGCGCTTCTCCTTCTCTTCGACGAGCAACAACGGCACGACCATCGCGCCGATCATCCCGAGCGTCATTATCAGCAGTAGCGGCAACAGCATCTGTGCGAGGCCGCCTGCAACGCCGCTCTGTTCGGTTGCACTTTTGTCGACATCAATCCAGACGAGGCGAACAGGTTCCGGTTGTTTCACCGCCGCCTTGACGTGCTGGTCCAATAGCCGTCGAAAAGCAGCCTGTTCAAAGACGGTCTTGCCGTTGTTGATGTAGACAGTGAGTTGTGGCTGCTTGCCGGCAATCACGTCCGCATCGAAGTTGGCGGGCACGACCAATCCACCGACTGCTTTGCGCTTTTGAACCTCGCTTGCCGTTGCATCAGCCGAAGGAGCGTCTACCACCCCCATCTCCGGTGCCTGGCGTAATGCGGCGACCACTGTTGAGTTGGCGGAGTCATGCACGACGATCGTCAACAGGTTGCGTGGATTAGGACCGGGTAACAGGACGCGAAAGAGAACCGCGAGAAACAGCGGCGTGATCAAAGCCGTGAGGAGGTAACGATTTCTGACAGCGTCAACAACATCCTTGCGGGTGATGGCTGCGACAACGCCTGGATTCACTGCGACAACTCCCTTCCAGCCATCCGAATGAATACCTCTTCGAGTGTTGCTTCAGCAGTGTGCAGCGTACGCACCTGGCCGGCGCTCACGAGTTGTTCTAACTGTTTTCCAGCATCGTGATCGTTCAGATCGATCGTGAGGCTTTCGCCGTTCTCGAGCGTTACGTTTACAGAGTTGTGACCGTGAGCGACTTTGAGATTTTTCGGTGTATCGAGCGCGACCATTCGTCCGTCGCTGAGAAATGCTACGCGGCCGCAGAGCTGGTCTGCTTCTTCCATGTAATGCGTGGTTAGGAAGATCGTTACACCCTGTTGAGACAGATCGAGAATCAGGCGACGAATCTCACGTCCGACAACTGGATCCAACCCGCGAGTCGGTTCGTCGAGAAAAATTATTTGCGGACGATGTAGTAGAGCGCGAGCAATCAGCAGTCGCTGCTTCATGCCGTTAGAATAAGTACGTACGTTGTCTTTGGCCCTCTCGAGGAGGTCGACTTGTTTCAGCGTCTCGTTAACACGGCGAACGTCCTGTCCGTACAGGCGCACGGCGAATTCGAGGTTCTCGCGGCCCGACATTCGTTCGTAGAGGTTTTGGTGTTCGGAAACAACGCCGATGAGTGGTTTAAGACGACGTTGTTCGGTGATCACATCGCAACCGGCGACGCGGGCGCGTCCGGAAGTCGGTAGCAACTGGCCGCTAAGCATGCGGATGGTCGTTGTCTTGCCTGCTCCGTTGTGGCCCAGAAAGCCGAAGATTTCACCCGCTTCGACTGAGAAGGAAATGTTGTCGACGGCTTTGAGACCGTTGAAAGTGCGCGAGAGTTTTTCAACTTCGATAGCGTTCATTAGCGCGTCAGGAACACTCGCATCGCTTCGTTGAATGCGGCTGGCTTTTCGAGATTCAGGAAATGAGTGCCGCCGACGTTCCATTTACTTTCGCCGTCTCACTCACTGAGATAGATTACACTACGCATCATCTTGCGAAGGAGATAAAAGTGAAGCGAACCTTTACTCTCATACTTGTTTTGCTCGTAGTTGGATTTGTTAGTGGCGACGCTAGTGTTTCACGCGTGCAGGATCCCGCCGTCGTAAACGCGACGACGATCGCAAAAAAACTCGAAAACCCGCGCGTACGTGTTCTCGAAGCGACTCTCAAGCCCGGCGACAAAGAACAGACCCACTCACATCCCGCGTACGTAATCTATGTGATTGAGGGCGGCAAATTTCGCAACCACGGGACGGACGGAACTGTCACTGACGGTGAGTTCAAAACGGGCGACGTCATCTATCGCGATCCGATGACGCACTGGGCCGAAAACACCGGCACGACGACGATTCGACTTGTGCTGGTCGAGCTTAAGAGTTGATCTGACCGCTCAAACTTCCGGAGCCGCTCGGCGAGAGGAGGCGTGCGATGAGTTGATGCATGCGGTCGAGGTCGAGTGGTTTCGTTAGATAGCCCGACACGCCTGCGTCGTAGGCGGCGCGCTGAAAGCCCTCGGTGCCGAACGCCGTGATCGCAATAATCGGCACCTCTCGCAATGCGTCGTTTTCGCGGATCCTGCGGGTGGCGCCCAGGCCATCCAGGGTCGGCAGGTTGATATCCATTAGGATCAAATTGGGCATCACGCTGATCGCAACAGTGATTGCGTCTTCACCATTGCTCGCTGTCACCACTCTGTAACCCTGTTGCTGAAGGTCGAGACTGAGCATTGCCACGTTATCGGCCGAATCATCGACGACGAGGATCAGAAACTTCGGCTCGACTGGTTGAGGCTGTCTCGAGACGTCTTTACGCTCGATCGGTGGTAGTCCCGAAGTTGCTAACGGGTCTTTTTGTGGCATAGAGTGCGATTATAGCGGTCATCGCATGTGTTTAGCCAAAACGCTATAATGCGGCCATGGCAATGGAGCTAACAAAACAGGCGAAGAACCTCAGCATCCCGGATCGGATCCGCTTAGTCGAGGAGATCTGGGACACGATCGCTGAAGAAAACGAAGCATTTGAGTTGACAGACGCTCAGAAGCGGGAGCTTGACAGGCGACTGGAGTCTGCGAGAAGCAATCCGGGCCAAGGGCGAACATGGGACGAGATCAAGGCTGAATTCATGAAGTCGCGTTAACCTCACATGCATATTCGATTTACTCCGGAGGCGGATGCCGAACTCGCCAACGCCAGGATTTGGATCTGGAGTTTATGCAATGTATAGACGATACCCTGTTGCGTATCGTCGATAATCCTCATCTCTTCCCGCTTTTTTATCGGAACTTCAGACGCGCTGTTGTTCGCCGATTTCCGTTCGCAGTGTTCTATGAAGTCATGGGTGATGAAATTGAGGTGTTTGCCATCTTCCATTCGCGACGCGATCCCGATGAATGGAAATCGCGCGTGCGATAGCTTCCAGCCCCGCCCACTGAACGGCCCGGTTTTCGCGTGGCATTGATTCTTGGAGTCTGGATGTAGGGAAGTCTTACGCAAAGCGAGCTCCTCGGGATCAATGGCACGAAAGACACAAGAGGTATCGGTCGGGCGGAGACGCATTGCGGTCTCGAATCTCGATAAGCTTCTCTACCCCGGGACGAAGTTCACGAAGGCGAAGGTCATTGACTATTACATCAATATCTCCAAATACCTCCTCCCCCACTTAAAAGATCACCCAATCACACTCAAGCGATTTCCGGACGGCGTCTTCGGCGAAGCTTTTTATGAGAAGGATGCACCGGCATTCACACCCGCGTGGGTGAAGACTGTCCCGGTCCCTCGTCGTGAAACACCCGGCCCCGATATTCGTTACATCCTCATCAACGATCTTCCAACTCTCGTTTGGGTCGCAAATCTCGCCACGCTGGAAGTCCATCCGTTTTTACATCGAGCATCGCAACTCAATCGTCCGACCGTGATCGTCTTCGACTGCGATCCTGGTGAAGGCGCGAATATCCTCGACTCCGCGCGCGTCGCTCTGATGTTGCGGGAAGTGCTTCAGGAACTCGGCTTCGACCCCTACGTCAAGGTTTCCGGATCGAAAGGCGTGCAGGTTTATGTTCCACTCAACTCGCGCGTGACGTACGACGAGACGCAGCCACTCGCGCAGGGAATCGCACAACTCCTGGCCCAGCGAGAACCGAAACTGATCGTCTGGCAGATGCCAAAACGATTGCGTACGAAAAAGGTCTTCATCGACTGGAGCCAGAACGCAGAATACAAAACGACCGTCAGCGCCTATTCACTGCGCGCCAAGACTTATCGCCCGTACGTGTCTGTTCCGGTCGCGTGGGACGAGCTTTCAGACGCGTTGCAAAGCAAGGACGCTGATGCGCTGTTCTTCACACCCGAAGAAACACTCGAGCGCCTCGAAAAGCTGGGAGATCTGTTCAAGCCAGTACTGAAACAGGTGCAAACGCTTCCCGGCGAAGTCCGGCGATTTTTCGGGCAGCAACGCACGCATAGCTCGAAGCATATCGAAGCTCTCCAACCATACGCGGCGAAACGAGACTTTCGCAAAACAGCCGAGCCGAAGCCGGCGCGCTGTCTCGAAGAAGCGCGACGAGGCTTTGCACAAAAAGTGGGAACGGAGCGCCAAAGGCGCGGAATATGAAAGCCAGGGGCAAGCGCAAAGCGAAGCGTAGCGCGTCGCCCCTGGGAAGAGAAAACAATCTGGTCCAGCGCTGAAAGCGCGTAATACCCGTGATATTTCGGCCTTTCAGGCCTTATCTAATCGTGCATATCGCACCAGGGGCGAC
>JBIOUJ010000130.1:0-4084 GCA_044867025.1 Pyrinomonadaceae bacterium
GATCTGCGTCATCCGCGTTTATCTGCGGCTAACTTTCTTCGCACATTAGTTCCAGGTGTATTTTCGATAGATGGGATCGGCATCGAGTTCGTATTTCCTCAAAAACTCCCAAGCCGTTTGATTGAACCTCGCTGCTTTGTCGTAATACCAGTGATCGTGGTTTTCGATCTCGATCAGGTCAACCGGAATTCCCGCTTCCTTCAAAGCATCTCTCGTCTCCCTCACTGTCTTGACCGGAAACAGCTCATCGCTATCTCCAACCTGGATCGAGATCGGTATCTTTCGTTTCGCGAGACGGATCAACTCCTTGTCCTCTTCCGCAAGTGCCCCGGCGTGAATCGCAGTCGCCGCAAAATACTGCGACTCCATCAGCGACATGTGTATAGCGAACGTCGCACCTGAAGAGTGCCCAAACAAATACACGCGGCGTGGATTGACCGGGTATTTCGCCTTCAATTCCTCGACCAGATCGCGGAGGAACTCCGGACCATCCTGCGGCGACGCCCAGCCACGCAAATTCAACGCATCCGGTCCCGCGATAATGATCCCTTCTTTCTTCGCGTACTCCTTCCACTTTTCCACGAGCGTGACGCCGGTGCGGTTCGATCCGTGAAGCATAACAATCAGCGGCGCCGGAGCTTTGACGGTTGAGGGAACGTAAAGATAGTACACGCGTGTCTTTCCGCTTGAAGTCATCAATTCCTTTGTGATGTCGTCTTTGGCAGCGGAAGTGGGGACGCAGGCGAGCAGCAGTGTTAGCGCAAACAGAATGTGGAGTTTCATGTAGCCCCTTTCCCAGCCACCTCTATTGAGGCGCCGGCATTTTGCTTCAGACGCACACGGCGAATGCGTCGACCTTCGAGACGCTCGATTTTGAACGATGAGCCCAGGTACTCGATCGCTTCACCTTCCTTTGGCAAGCGTCCAGCCTGGGCCATGAGGAAACCGGCGAGCGTAGTGTAGCTGCCGTCTTCGGGTAGGTCGAGATGAAGCTGACGATTTGCGTCGCGCACCGTGAGCATACCGCTCAGCAGGTAAGTGTCGTCGGCCTCTTTCAGTATCTGGGCGCGCACTTCCTCGTCAAACTCATCGTTAATCTCGCCGACGATCTCTTCAAGCAGATCCTCCAACGTGAGGATGCCCTCGAGACCCCCATACTCATCGACCACAAACCCGAGGTGGATTCGCCTCGACTGCATCTGTTTGAGCGCGGCGCCGAGACGCGCAGTAGTCGGAATAAACTGCGGCGTATGGACTAAATCCCGGACGTTAAATTTCTCAGGCGGCTGCTCGAGATAAGGCTCGAGGTCGCGTCTCACTAAAACGCCGACCACACGGTCGAGGTTGTCTTCATAAACCGGAAGACGTGAATAACCGAGTGTTCGAAACGCCTCTTTCGCTTCTTCCAGCGTCGCAGTCACCGGAAGCGCAGCGACTGCGGTGCGCGGGATCATCGCCTCGCGTACCTGCGCGTCTGAAAAATCAAGCACTCGATTGATTAAGCGCTGCTCGTCAGGTTCGAGGTGACCGCTCTGACGTGAGATGTCGATCAGTTGGCGTAGTTCTTCTTCCGTATAGATCGACGCGTGACTACCCGACGGATGCAGACCAAACAGACGCACTGTTCGCGTACCGGCCCAGTCGAGAAGCTGAATGGGCCAGCGAAAGATCCGGTAAAAGATCTCCATTGGCAGCGCGATTGCGAGCGCTGTCTTTTCAGCGCGTTCGAGCGCGAGCGTCTTTGGCGCCAGTTCGCCGAGAACGATATGTAGAAACGTGATGATGCTGAAGGCGATCGCAAACGCGATAGTGTGCAACACCGTGTCTGAAACGCGACCCTTGAGTGGCGCCTCGAGCAAGTGGGCCACGGCGGGCTCTCCGATCCAGCCGAGTGCCAGCGAGGCCAGCGTAATGCCGAGTTGCGTCGCGGAGATATAAGCGTTGAGATTGTTGATGAGCGGCAACAATCGCTTTGCTTTCCGATTACCCGCCTTCGCGAGCATTTCTATTCGCGATTTCCGCACACCAACCAGCGCAAACTCCGACGCCACAAAAAACCCGTTCGCTAATACGAGCAAGAGCACGATAAAGAGGTTAAGTGTTTCGATCATTCAGATCACAAAATGCACAAAACTACGACTTGGTAACTAGCGGGAGCTCGATGAAGCTCTTCCCGTAAATCCGCTGAGTCGCCTTTTTGTAGTCCTCCGGCTTGGCCCAGAAGATGTTCTTCACAAACGTTTGCGGATTCCGATCGTAAAGTGGAAACCAGCTCGACTGAATCTGGACCATGATGCGGTGTCCTGGTAGAAACACGTGATTCGCCGTCGGCAGTCCGAAGCGATAAAGCAGCGGCTTATTCGCTTCTATCGGCTTCGGAAACTCAAAACTCTCGCGAAAGCGGCCGCGCAGAACATCAGCGGAAATCATCAACTGGTATCCTGCCATGTTCGGCTGTCCGGCGACCTGATCCGGATAGACGTCGATCAGTTTCACCACCCAATCCGAGTCCGTTCCACTCGTCGAAGCCATCAGGTTCACGATCGGCTCGCCACTGATCTTCACCGGCTCAGTCAAAACTTCCGAAGAATAGACAAGCACATCCGGACGCCCGGACGCCTCGCGCTGATCGTCAACCAGCCAACGCGACCAGCTCGTCGCATCGATCGGACGCGCGCGATACGGCACAGGCTTGGCCGGATCAGAAACATACTCTTCATAGTCGCGCGTCCCCGCCTTCGCCGTGAAACTCGCACTCAAGCCCGCATTGAGATACAGCGGCGCCGGTTTCACAGTGCATCCTTTCTCACATCCCTGCGGCCAGCTCGAAAGATTTAGCCACTTGTTCGTCCCGGTTTCGAATGCGACCACCGGCGACACATTGGCTTTCGGCGCACCCTCCTTCAGATATTGATCGAGAAACGGCCGCAGTATCTCGCGACGAAATGCCAATGATGTGTCGCTGTTGAATTTGATCGCGCCCAGCGCGCTGCCGTCGCGAATCTCCTGCCCGTGATGCCACGGACCAAGCACGAGAAACACTTTGTCGTTGTTTGTATCTTTGGGCTCGATCGCTTTGTACACCGCGATGTCGCCGTAGATGTCTTCCTGGTCCCACAAACTGTGAACGAGCATCACCGGGACTTTGAGCGGCTGCTTCGCGAGGATCTTGTCGACCGCCTGGTCCTGCCAGTAAGCGTCGTAATTCGGATGCTCGAGTATCTTGCGCCAGAAGCCGACCTGTTCGAGCCCACGGCGGCGGCCGAGCTCACCGGCGGAACCGGCTTCCATAAACATGTCGTAGTCGTCGGCGTGACTGGTCCACCACAGGATTTCATTGCCGCGCGTTGCTTCCTGATCGTAGATGTAGCTCATGCCCTGCTGGCGAAAGGCGCCGAGATGAAACCAGTCGTCACCCATCCAACCGTCGACCATCGGATTCATCGGCACTGAGACCTTCAGCGCCGGATGCGGATTGATCAGCGCCATCAACGGGAGAAAGCCGTCGTATGAGATTCCGAGAATGCCGACACGCCCATTGCTCTCCGGAACGTTTTTTACGAGCCAGTCGATCGTGTCGTAAGTGTCTGTGGCGTGATCGACCTTCGTCGGATTTTGTGGTCCAACAAGCGGCCGGTTCATTACGTAGTCGCCCTCAGAACCGTACTTGCCGCGAACGTCCTGGACCACGCGAATGTACCCGCCCTCGACAATCACGTCGGTTGCGTTGTCGTAGCCGCTCAGGATCGAGCCGAGATCTGAACTGTTGTTGTGACTGGTGAGCTCATCGGCATTGTACGGCGTGCGCGTCATAAGCATCGGCGCGTTTCTGGCGCCCTTCGGCACGAGGATGACTGTATGGAGTTTCACGCCGTCGCGCATCGGGATCATGACGGTGCGCCGCACGTAATTGAAACCCTGGTTCGTCGGTTCGAATTTTGATGGAGTCTCACTCTGGGCCATCAGCGATTGACAGAAAAATAGGGAGATCACGACGACAAGCAGATGCTTCATATTTTTTATCCTCATGAAGTTTTAATCGACACTTGGACCGGGTCAGTACCACCTGCGGTAGCGGGTGGGT
>JBIOUJ010000131.1:0-8384 GCA_044867025.1 Pyrinomonadaceae bacterium
GATCTGCGTCATCCGCGTTCATCTGCGGCTAGTCATCCAACTCGCGTGGCACTGGAAGCGCCGAGAGAATGAACGCGCGCAATTCAGCGTTTCCGAGTTTGCCGCGCGCCAGTAAACGGGAGCGAATGTCGAGCGTCGCACCCGGATCGGAGTAAATGCGTAACACAGACGGCAAGCTGGATGCGTCAGCGCCCCCGGAACTAACGATCAGTGGAACATAAGTTTCATTAGCCGAAACAAACAGGTGCGTGCCGGCTTCGAGCGGCGCCAGCACGCTCGCCAACGGACCATCAAGACAAAGACACTCGACGTGACCAGTCGACTCTTTTGACCGAGTGTTCATCAGAGACGCCGTACACCCGAATTCTCTTTCGAACAGCGTTCGATACAGGTCGCGCAAGTGGATGCAGGCAGCACGTCCCTGCTCATCGAGCGAAGCGATCGTCAGCAATGTTTTCGCGTGCGACTCACCCTGAACCGTGGTCCAAAGCGCGTCGAGCAGTGCCGCTTCCCGAATAATATCCTGCAAATAGTCGCCGATGTCGTCGCCGTAAGCGACGCACTGCGACGCGCAGTCTTGCAGAAACCGGTAAAGGTTCTGGCGGAGCAGGTCGTTATCCAGATTGGAAACCTCAGGCTTCGCGAGTTGCCGTTTACTCTTGCTGCGCGCTGGCGAGACTGTGCGGCCTGGACGCTGGCGTGCGAGACGTTCGTCGGCGCGATCCAACATCCGAGCGACCCGACGCGCCTGGTCGCGAACAAAAAAGTGTTGAAGCTGCCGTGCCGCATCAACCGCCTTGTCGCCGATAATGATTTCTCCCTGCGGGTGCAGCTTGTCAGCATCACGCTCGATACGCTCGAGCGCATCTTCAACGCGATCGATCAACTGATGCGCATCAATAACAGGCACGCGCATCAACGGCACGGCGTCGCCGTCGACGATTGTTATGTTGGAAACATCTACAGCGATTTTGCCGTTGCGTGCACGCAGGAAAATAATCAGCGGTTGATCCGGCGTCGTAGCAGACAATCTCGCGGCGATAGGTGCAGTCACTTGTCGCTCGAGCGTGCGCTTCAGGGCGCGCGCGCCGAGTTGCGGATGGTATCCGGCTTCTACAAGCAGATCTAATCCTTCAGTTTCGACGATCAGCTTTACCCCGCGGCGTGTCAGGCCTTCTCGACTAAAGACGTCCTGAATCAACCGTCCGGCAATCTCGCGCACGTCTTCGCGGCGCAGTCGTTCAAACGGAACGACGCGCGTGACGCGATTAAAGAACTCGGGCTTGAAGAATTTTTCCGCCGCCTGTCGATACACAGACGCATCGCTTTGGTTCGTTTGTCGGAATCCGAGATCGGTCGCGTTCTCCTGCGCGCCGAGGTTCGACGTCATGATGATGATCGTATTTGTAAAATCAACAGTCTGCCCGCGTGCGTCAGTGAGACGCGCGTCGCCCATCACGCCAAGCAGCAGATCGAAGAACGCCGGATGCGCCTTCTCGATCTCGTCGAACAGCACCACCGCAAACGGCTCGCGGCGCACGACACTCGTCAGCAGCCCTTCAGGCGCGTCGAATGTTCCAATCAATCGTGCCACTGACGAGTAACCCGCAAACTCGTTCATATCGAATCGCAGCAGACGGCCCTCGCCGAATAAGTATTTTGCCAGCGACTTGGCACACTGCGTTTTGCCGACGCCTGTTGGACCAAGAAAGAGAAACGAAGCGATCGGTCTCACCGGATCATTCAGCCGGGCTTTAGCAATCGTGACCGCGTCTGCGCACGCCGACACTGCGGCACGCTGTCCGACGACTTCGCGACTCAGGGCCTCGACTACTTCTTCATGATTTAGTTTTACTCGATCGTCGAGAAACCGGACGTTCAAACCACTCATGTCGGAAAACTTCGAAAGCGCAGCGTCACGATCAACCTCCGACTCTTTGTGCTTACTCGCCAGAGTCTGCAACAACATCGCGGCCTTGCCGGGAAACGCAGCGTCAGACATGTAGCGGCGCGTCAGATCGATCACTGTAGGCAGCACTTCGGCTTGAAAACGACAGTGGTGCTTCTGTTCGAGCAGACGACGAGCGCCCAGCAGTATCAGCAGGTTTTCCTTTTCCGTCGGCTCTGGTATCGGTACGACTTTAAATAGATCGACGAAGCTGCGATTGAGTTCCTGCAGGACGCGAAGCGCCTCGGGCGTTGTCTCCGCGACGACGCGCACGTCACGTCGTTCAATGTAAGGCTTGAGCACGTCGGCGACGCTGAGCGAGGAGCCACTCGACTGCCCCGCCGAAAACAGTCCGACGAGATCGTCGAAGTAAAGTGTGTGATGCTTGCGCGCGGCTTGTTTGAGAATAGCGAGCAGCCTTGCTTCCCATTGCCCGACATACGACATGCCGGAAATGAGTCGCTGCGGTGAGATCAACCACACGTCTCCCGCAAGATCGGCAATGCTCCCGCGCGAACCAACGTGCAAAGTTGTTTCCGACAAGCGGCGTCGTTCCATACGTCGTCGCACAAACTCATGCACGATCGCCGTTTTGCCGGCGAGTCGTTTGCCGGTAATCAATACCGGGCGGTTATCGCTTGCCCCGAGTAATCGTGTGATCTCTTCGACTTCTGCTTCTCGATTGCTCGCCTGTTTTAGCTCGTCGGGATAGAGAGCGTTGAGCGAGCGTCCGACCTTCTCGAGTTCTGCCGCGCCATCAGCGGTCTCGTTGAAACCCAGCATGGCAAAGAGGTTCACCGTGGGAGGCGTGTATACGCTCGGCACATCCAGAGATAGATCGATCGACGTGATCCAGGCTTTACCTTTGACGCTCGCGGCGTCCGGATGCACAGCGCCCCCACGACGCTCGAGTAACTTGTAGTGTTCGGTCAGCACTTCTTCGGCGCGCGCTTGTAACGTCTCACCGCGCGCAACTTCGAACCACAACTCAGGCACGCTCGGCGTCCACGCGAAGCGACGATCAAAAGCCGGAACCGTGACAAACAGGTGCCGCACCTCAAAACGACGATTGCCGACTGCGAGCGTCAGCTTCAACATTCGATCTTCCAACTGCGGATAAAAGCTGTAGGCAGCAAACTCTTCGTGGCGAGCGCTGCGCGCGAGGCTCGTCAATTCAAGACGTAACGCGCGCGCGAGACGTGCGGTGCCGCGCTGTACACTTTCGTCCTGTTCAGCCGGCTGATCGAAGAACAGTGGACGAACCATGACAGGCCGGGCGCTCATTAAACCCGATGCCTGGTCCCGCTCTTCAGCGTAAATTGGAACGGTAATATTCACTTGGTCATCTTCTCTGCGATCATTGCGTAGCCGCAGATTTACCCACATGAACGCAGATCACATCTGCGTTCATCTGCGTAAATCTGTGGCTACGCAATTAACGTCTCAGCAGTGCGCTCGTGCATGAGATCTATCAATTCCTTGAGCGTTACCGAAAGTCCTTCCTCGGAGTTGCTTTGCCACTCTTTCCGCTCGTCGAGCATTCGATCTTCGATGGAGCCTTCCGTGCGATGGTACACCCGGCGGCGCTCACCGTGAGCGGCCGGAGTGATCGAGCCGCGACGCGTGAGTGATGAAGGCGCCGCATATTCTTCAAAGCTCACTTCAATCGCGTCTACCAGCAGATTATGGACCGCTTTTCCTTCGATAAATGTGTGCAGCCCGCGTTCGTTCTCATACATCGCATAGGCGCTCTGGCCTTCAATGTTCAAAATGATTCCAGTCGTACGTTCCGGCGCTGTTGAAAGAAACGCCGCCGGATTTTGCGCTTCAAGGCGCGTCACTACGCGCTCAAACATTTCCACTTTCTTCTTTTCGTCTAACTGCGGAGGTAAGTTGGCCGTGTAATAAGTGAGCTTGAGATTCATCTTTGCGGCAGTTGCGGCAGCGAAATACGCGCGCGCTAGTTGGAAAAGCGATGGCTGATTCTCGCTGTAGACCGCGAACGTGATCCGGTTCGGATGCGAGTAGCGCAAGTCGAGCAATTGTTTGAGCAATTTGTGGAGGTCAGCTTCGAATCGCGATGAGTCAGTCGCGCTGCCTGACTGGCTCCCGTAATGCACGAGTAACGCGTCGTCTTCTGCCGCTGCCGTCGCTTCCTCGAGCTCTTTCAGAGCGCCCGCAAGTTTCTGGTACGCGGGTAAACGTTCGAGTGCCGCTGCTTCCCAAGGTTGTTGCAGGCTGTGCCGTGTCCTTGCCAGACGACTACTCACCTTGGCGCGGCGTGCGGCGCGTGCGATACGTCGCTCGATCTGTAGCATTCGCCAGATCGCGTTGTGCAACTCGAGTACGGCCGGGCTGCGTCCGAGACGTTGCACGCGCCGGCGAATGTCTTCTAGGCGTTGTACATGCGCCGCCTGGCTCGCTTCGTCATAAAGTTGAGTAGCGCCCTTCTTCGCAGTGTGCTCGACGACGTGAACACGAAGCTGCGTACCTTCGACACGAACATCCGCGGTCAATCGCTCGGCGCTTGATTTTTTCGTTGGCGGACGTGAGTTTAGTTGCGTCGCAAGCGGCAGGAGCAACTCGCGTTCAACCAGGCGCTTCAATGGACGCGCACCATACCGGTTGTCGTAACCGCGGCGGGCCAGGCTCTCGACCGCAGCTTTTTCAACTCGCAACGTAACACCGCGCAAGCGAACACCGTCGCGTTGCTCGATCAGACTCACCTCACGCTCCGCGATGTGTTCGACCGTGTCACGAGCGAGCGGAAGAAAGGGCACTATGTGGTCGATGCGATTGAGAATCTCCGGACGTAAAAAATCCTGCGCGGCGCGCGTGAAGTGTTTCTGTGCGGCACGAAAATACTTCTGCTCAGCGTTAATCTGATCGCTCTGAAAGCCGAGACGTGAACGGCGAAAGCGCTCTGCTCCAAGGTTTGAGGTCATGATGACGATCGAGTTGGAGAAGTCTGCGAGTCGCCCACGTCCATCTGTCAACCGTCCCTCTCCGAGTGTTTGCAACAACAAGTCGAAGAACGACTGATGCGCCTTTTCAAACTCGTCGAAAAGGACCACGGAAAAAGGCTGCTCGCGAACGCGCGCCGTCAATGTGCCTTCACCGCCAGTCGCGCCGCCGACGAGGCGTGTGACAGAAAGCGCGTCTGCATACTCGCTCATGTCGAAGCGCGCCATCCGTCCCTCGTCACCAAAGAAAAATCGCGCGAGCGATTTCGCCATCTCCGTCTTGCCCACGCCCGTCGGCCCAACGAAAAGCAGCGACGCGATGGGCCTCCGTGGACGGGTCAGGCCAGCCTTTACCCTTGCCAGTAGATCGACAATCAGACCGACGGCCTGGTCCTGACCGATCACACGTTGGGCAAACCACGCGAACGTCTGCTCGCCGTCAAAGGCGGCCGTGTCATCCAGCAGGAACAACGGCAGGCCGGTTTCTTTCGCGAATGATTTGGTGACTTCGTTAGCTGCGACTGGCTCCTCGATGTGCGCAGTGGAGCGATCTTCCAGCAGCCCGCGCAGGAAGCGGAGTGGGCGTCCCGGGAAAGCCGAATAACCCGCATAACGCCGGTGCAAACGATCGACGGTGTCGAGTCCTGCGTCTGTTATGACTGGCTGGTGCGGTTTGCGCTCCCGTGCTTGTCGTTTCAACTCCTTGCGATTCGCGGTAGCAGGTGGGTGCGAATAGCTCGCCGCGTATTGCTTGAGAATGCTCCGGCCGGCTTCGGCTGACGGTTCTTCGACGGTGAATTGAAGAAACACTTTCAGGAGCGCCGGGTCTTCGCGTTCGATGACTGACAGTTGCTCGGGTGTGCATTCGACTACGGCGAGCGCCTGGCTACTCATAAACCGTTGGCGAAAGAAACTTGCGAGCCCCTGTGTGTTGTGCTCGCTTTTGCCCGTGTCCATTAACTCGACCAGATTGCCGAAATGGACCACCGCGTTTGTCTTTTCAGCTTCCCGCCAGACTGCATCGCAACGCTCTTGCCACATTCCAAAACCACTCATGCCGGCGACCAACCGCGAGCCGCTCGTCGCCCAGAACGGGATTGACCCCAAACCAAATTGCGCGCGTCTACGCACGAGCTCGTTGAAGACTGCCGTTTTACCCACACCGGCTTTGCCAACCAGCAGAACACTTCGTGCGGCTTTTCCCGTCAGTATTTCGGCAAGCCGCACGACAGCATCTTCCACTTCGTATGCGGGTGAGAGTTTCTGTGTGGTGAGATTGTTAGCGGCCTGTTCCAGTGCTGACGCTTTCTTCTCTTCGCGTTGGCCCGCGGTGGCGGCGATCTGCTTGGGACTCTGAATCGTCGCCATTGTACGAACGCGCATAATGCTCAGTCCGCGCGTCCGATCGAGCATCATCAATTCCTTGAGACTGCCGGTCGCGCGACGGCGCATCAATTCCGCGCGAGCGTGTCGCTCCAGCATCCCGACCGCAACGAGGTCGTCGAGTTTGGTGCTTACGACTTCTATGCCAAGCGCGGGGATGTAAGCAACGTGCGCGTGTTCGAGATGTTTCCAGTGCACGACGTCAAGACGTAAATCGACTGGTTCACGCCACGTCAGACGCCTGACTGGCGGTTCAAGCCGCAAATTGAGTTCAATGGTTTCGAGGGAGGGAGGGATCGTTCGCCTGAACAGCAGCTTCGTACTTTCCGCTTCAAGGGCGCGAACACAGTTCCTGACGAGTGCGCGCTTTAGTGTTTCGGCATCGTCTCCGTAGCGAGAGACTTCCGGGAAGAAGAGTGCTTCGGCAATGTGCGCATCGTTATCGAGGGTGCGCAGGATGATCGCGAGTTCGATCTCATAAGGCGGCATAATCGAGAGTGAAAGACAATAAAGCAGCCTCAAACGCAAGGCAAGACAGAATTTAGGCCGCAAAAAGGCACAAAACAATTACGTCGATTGACATCGCCTCATGCCAGCCATTACTCTGCGCATACTTCGCTGACGTTTTCCTGCTTGCGGAACCCATTTTCAGAATCGAAAACCCGACGAAATGTATCAAGGACCAACCAAGGAAGCTTTCGATAAGCTATTGCGCTGGCTCGATCCTGACCGTGATAAGGCGGGAGAGAAGTACGAGCGAATTCGCCTCCGGTTGATCAAGATCCTTGCCGGAAAGGGTTGTGCTGATCCCGAAGATCTGGCCGACAAGACTATCAACGTCGTCGCAGGGAAAATTGATAGCCTGTTACAAAGCTACGTGGGCGATCCGGCTTTGTACTTTTATGCCGTTGCCAAGAAAATCTTCCTCGAACAACTGAAAAAGAAGCCTTTACCCGACGCGCCGCCTCCCGATCCGAGCCCCACCGAGCTCGAGCATGTGTGTGGTTTGCTCGACCTGTGTTTACAGGAATTGCCTGCTGTCGACAAAGACATGACGCTTCGATATCAGCAAGGGGAAAAAGGGGAACGAATCAAGAATCGAAAGCGACTTGCCGAAGAATTGGGAATCTCGATCAATGCCCTTAGAATAAAGGTCTTTCATATCCATGCACGGCTTAGGGAGTGTATGGAGCAACGCTTACAACAGCTCCCAATTGGAGAAACGATTTGGCCTCGGAATCCATATTTAGTTGAAGGGTCTTCCCGCAGGCCAGAAAGCATCCCTAATGGCGCTTAGCAGCAATGATCAGGCGAGCATCAGAAACTATCTTCTGGGGCAGCTCAGCGGCGACGAGCAACAGAAGACAGAAGAACGATTGATGCTTGACGACGACCTCTTTGAGGAGTTTGAGACATTAAAGGGAGAACTGGTCGAGGAATACCGCGCGGGGGGATTACGCCAAAACGAGCGCGAGTGGTTTGAGCGCCATTTTTTGGCCTCTTCTGAAGGAAAAAAGATGTATACCTTCGCCGTTGCGCTTAATTGTCTCCAGCATCCGGCGCCGCAACGCGAAACGTGGTTCGAACAACTCCGCTCTCTTTTGAATAAAAAAACCTGGACGCTTGCGATTGCCACAGCCGCCGCAGTGCTGATCGTCATAGCTGTTACGGTGTTTATTTCTCGTCCGCAGCCGCAGACACACGTGGCTGTCGTGCTTACGAATAGTGCAGGGAGGCGTGGCTCGGGTGACGTTCAAGTTCCCAGAGTTACATTGAGTCCGAACGCCGGCGAAGTAAGAGCGTCGCTGACTGTTCCTGGATCTGTAGCACCGGGCGCAAACTATCGTGCCGAATTAGACGATGGACGCAACACAAAGCCGGTGACATTGGCCGGGCAGGAAGGCAACACTGTCGTGGCCGTAATCCCGGCGGGCCAACTCCCGCGGGGCTACTACGCATTGAGATTATTTGTTACGGGCGCGGACGGGAAAGAACGGCAAATCCCGGGAGATTATCGCTTCATCGTTGAATAACGGGTAGTGGCCTGGTTCAACTCTGCGTATCTCTGCGTTCCTCTGCGCCTCTGCGGT
>JBIOUJ010000132.1:0-23499 GCA_044867025.1 Pyrinomonadaceae bacterium
GATCGCAGAGATACGCAGAGGACCGCAGAGAAAATCATCACCGTCGCACTTTGTGCAAAGCCTCGTCACACCTTAGCGGTAGCTACTTTACTGCCGGGCTTTTTCCGATTTGATCGGTCCTCGCCGCCGCCGTTTGTGGCGGCCGTGCCTTGAGGCCGCGCTGAAACTTGTTGATCCTTCTCTTTCTCTTGTTCGTCGTCCGTCCCCTGGGTCTTCTCTGCCAGAGGCAGGTTTGTCCCGACGAACTCCTCAAGCGATGGATTGCGCATGCTTGCGACGTTTCCGTCCCGACCCTTGTTGTTGGGAGTCGTGGCCCTGACCGGAGCCATGTCCCGAATGCCTTCCCGAGGTAGCGCCTGTGCCTTGGCATCGGGCACGGGCTTTCCGCCACGAGGTCGCCGGGTCTTGTTTAAATAGAACTGGAGAAAATCAATCCAATTCGTTGCTTTCGGAAAAGACAAATTACCATAGTTCGGCGATATCCCGGCCCATGGGAAATAGATCGACAGACCGAACGAAAACTGAAACGCTGCTCCAGCCACATTGCTCTTAACAACCACGCCTCTGATTGCCTCTTTGACCCGCTCGCAATGTTCTTTAACGTCGTCGTACGGATATCTGAGTTGAAGTCGTTCACAAAAATCGTAGAGGTCAACAAAGACTTCACCGTTATACGACTGCGCCTCCCAATGCGCCAGTATTAAGGCGTTCTGTTTGGGACTGAAGTACTCGAGTTGGCGATTTTCGAATTCTTCGTTGAGAATTTTAACTAGACTAAACATCGACTGCTGCACGTCTTCGATTTTGGCCACCTCGAGCGCGGATTGGTCAACTGATATTCCGCCGTTAATGTAAGGCTTATAGAATTTTTGATAGTGATCGACAATGTCTGCTGCCAGCGTTCTGGCTTCTACGGGTGCGCCGGAACCATCCCGTGAAATGCTTTTTGAGAGTTCACTCAGAATAGTTCGGTACGGCCAGCCCGTGTTTGGAGCGAAGCCTTCGGAGCCGACCATGTAGAGTACGCGGTTGCGAAGCATCTCGTAGCACACTTCTGCCATGCTCATTAAGCATGTGTCCATGCCGAGAATGTCGATCGTGTGCCCGTCGGCCCTCAGCTTTGAAAACACCTCCGAGAATTCGAGAACACTGAGCGAATTTGGAGGATTTTCGTCGCGCAGGAAGTCATCGTCCGTGCCAGTTCCATGTCCAACGAGCACGACCATGTAATGCTCGGCGGGATAAGTTGAGATACCCCAGCGGATGAACTCCAGCAGGTTGTTCGGTTCTCCGGTGTCAGTTTCCCTTGCTTGCCATCGAACGTCGTCATCGAGTGAAGATTTTCCGATGGGTCGCAATTCGAACCGCTTTGTTGTGGCACGGAGTCCGGATGGATCGAACTGCGCAAGCACACTCAACCTCGGATTATCACTAAGGCCCTCCTTAATCTCATTGAGTGCATAGACGCACTCTTCACTTAAATTATTGTCGCCGGCCATGTAGAGAAGTACAGTCCACTCCTTTAGCCAGTTCTGTTGGTCAACTTTACCGTTGTTGTCGGGGGCAGGTGTGCTCATGATTAGGTTCCTCCATGTTCGGATTGTGAAACTTGGGAGCGAAGTAAATAAGAACGGAAGATTAAGACTGTTCGAGCGGACAAAAGGAACAGGGCGCACACTCTAATACAAACAGGCGTAATGTCAAGCTCAAAGAAGGTCTTTTTGCTGCCGGATCTGACTTCCACTCCTGCCTTAATGTGATCGTGAGTGATAAAACGTTTCGGCCCGCGGCGATCTGGACCACTCGGATATCCGAAACTCTGTACCGTGGCAACGAATCTGTCGCTTACGCCCTCTCAGTACGCAAGAAGCTCCCCAAATTCTCGTTCTTCAATTTGCCAGACAGTCGTCTCCCCATACTCTCGACATGCAGCAGCCTAGCTGCTTTAGGAGGACGACCATGAAGAAAGCACACCTAATTACCGTTTCGGTTTTTTGTTGTCTGATTGCGCTCCCGCTCGGTTTATTCGTCAAAGCTCCCGTCAATGCGCAAAGCCCAGCACCAGATGCGAGCTACCGCCTCTCCGGCCCATACACTCACAAAAATCTGACAGTGTTTCTCGTGCATGGAAAAGATCAAACCAGCCGGACATTTCTGACCCTGCAAGAGGCACTCGCCCAGAAGAAGGTTCGCGTTTATGAAACGAAAGAAGTAAACGAACTGGTCATCAAGAACTTTTCCAACGAAAACATCTACGTGCAGGCCGGCGACATCGTTCGCGGTGGTGAGCAGGATCGAATGATCTCGATCGATTTCATCGTGCCACCGAAATCGGGTCGCATGCCGATTGAGGCGTTCTGCGTTGAGTCGGGGCGCTGGAATAAGCGCGGAAACGAAGAAGCTGCCGTGTTCAGTAGTTCGGAGAACGGGGTAGTGTCAAAAGAGATAAAGCTGGCGGCGAAGAGCGCCAAGTCGCAGGAGGAGGTTTGGCAAACCGTCAAGGTCGCGCAGGACAAGTTAGGTCGCAACGTTGGCGGGAGTGTTCAAGACCGGACGTCGACGTCCAGCCTGGAGTTATCGGTTGAGAGTCCGAAAGTGAAGGCGACTACCGCTGCGTACCTCAAATCGCTTTCCGGAATTCTGCAAAAGAAGAGCGACGTCATTGGTTATGTTTTTGCGATCAATGGAAAGGTGAACAGTGCGGACATTTACGCGTCGCATGCGCTTTTCGCAAAGCTCTGGCCGAAACTGATTAAATCGAGCGCGGTCGAGGCGGTAGCGGAGATACAAAACGGTCTCGAGCACAAGCCTGTGACCGGGGAAAGCGTCGAGGCGTTTCTCGCGGAATCGGAGCAGGCGAGTGCGTCGACAAAGGACGTAACGGCGCACGTGCGACTCGTTACGCGTGAAGACGACAAAAACGCGTTCTACGAAACCCAGGACCGCACGCAGAAGGACGGCTTCGTCCACCGAAACTACATCCGCAAACAGTAGGGATGAGCCGCAGATGAACGCAGATGAACGCAGATTTCCGATCTGCGTTCATCTGCGTTCATCTGCGGCTTCTCGATTCAATGGGCGACTTTCGTCGAGTAGAGGATTCCGTACATCGCGTTCTTGTGACGCTCGAAGTCTTTGCCCTGGCTGGCAAGCATGAGATTAATCATCTGTAACTGCCCGGTGTACTTCCGATACGCCAGCCACTGCAGCCTTCGACTGTCATCCGGCTTCTCGGGATTCGCTTCACGGAACTGCACACCCTTCAAGCCGTCGATCTCAACCCATTTCACTTCGTCCACTTCGCCGTTCTTGGCTCTGCTTTCCGCCTGGTCAAAGAAAGCTTGAATGCTCGAATCCGACGGGAAGTCTGCATCCATTGGCGAGATGTTTACGATGAGTGAGGCTGCATCACCGCCACCCGGCGAACGCATGTGAAACATCTTCGACTCGTTCGTCTCTTCGGTCCAATCCGCCGGAACCGTCCACGACATTCCCTGCCGATCCCACTTCACTTGTCTGCCACCGGCGAGCGCTGCTGCTTGTTCGGCCGTTGCTTTGCCAGTCTCGACAGTTCTGGACGAGCCGGATCCGGTTGGACCAGAGTTCGAACTTCCTTTTTTGAGTCTCTCGGAGAGATTGCACAGAGAAAGCGCAAACGCGATTAGCACAACGAGCAGAATGTTTTTCATGCGCAGATTTCTAGTCCAAGACACAAACAAAGTCAATACTTTGGTCCTGGTCCTACCTCGTGTTATTCTTTAGCCCTTCCCTACTCCAGCCCCCTTCGTTAACAACGTCGCGCGCAAGCGCGAACGCTTCGGAGAATGCCACTATGAAAAACACGGACATGCGGGCGGGCTTTATTCTTTTCGCGATTTCAATACTTGCCATTGCATCGAGCGCGTGCTCGCGCGGTGCAAACGTTAATAGCAACATCAATATCAACGCGAATGCGAACGTCAACGCTAACGCGACCGGCGCAAACGTCAACGCAGCCACCGCGCCTTCGACAATCGCCGCGCGCGAACCTGACACTTATAAAGCAACTATTGTCTTCACTGCGCAAACCGAAGGCGGAGACAGGACCGTCGGTATTCCACAGTTATCAGCCGATGTTGCCCGTAGTGGCAACGACAGGCGACTCTCATTCAAGTTACCCGATGGATCCGATCTCGTTTATTTGGAAAAGGGCGGTGTTCAATATGGAATCGCTCCTGCACGAAAACAGTATGCTGAGCTGACACCGGAAGCCACAGGTTTCCAACTTCATCGCTTGATGACGCCGGGTCAACTCGTAGCTCACCTCGATCGACTTAAAGGCATCGAATTTGTTGGCGAGGAGCAGCAGGCAGGAAGGACTGCATTAAAATATCGCTACGCCCGGACCGCTCAAACGCAAACGTCAGCGGGCGAGGTTAAAACTGAGTCGTTTGTCTACGTCGACAAAGACACAGGATTGCCGCTGCGGGCGGAGCTTTTTAGTGAAGCCAGTGGTAACGTTCAGGGCGTCAAAGGAGCAAACCTGGTAGCAGAAATGCGCAACATCACGACCAGTGTCGATCCGAGTCTGTTCGAGATACCGACGGGATTCAACAAAGTTCCTGAAGCGCAGGTGAGAGCACAGGTCGACGCGGTTGCAAACACGCTTTTGGCGGTGCTTCGAGCCCTGCTCGAACAGAGAGGCGCAGCGCCACCGCCACCTTCGCCAACGGTATCGCCAACCGTATCACCGAGTCCGAGGTAGTGAGGTTTATGAAATGAGGTACGTGCTAATTCTCCTTCTTGGAATTCTCCTGGGCGCCGGCGCTGCGATCTTCTTTCTTGGAGTATCGCCTGCAAAGTCGGCGCCTGGACAGGCGGTACGGGCGCCCGATCAGGGTGGCCCTCCGCCGGCTACCGTCGTCGTCACGCTCGAACAGAGTTTTGTCGAGGGCATGTTGGCTACAACTTTCTCCGGTCTCGGAGCGCCGACGTTCAACCTGGGCCAAAACCATCGTGACGGTTTTGAGCGAGTCGAGGAGGCGCTCTTCCAGGGCGGCTGTGCAAACACGATCACGCTCTTGCCTGAAGGCAGTGGCGTGAAAACAGGTGTGCAATTTCGTGATGGCAACATCTACGTGCCGATGGCATTTACGGGCAGCTACAACCTCGGTGGTTGTCTACAGTTCAAAGGCTGGGCCCAAAACAAGATCAAGCTGACTTTCGATCAGGAAAAGCAGGTCCTTTACGGAGTCGTCGACGTCGAAGGAGTGAATCTCGAAGGCGTAAACCCGATTGCAAACAACTTCGTCACCGTATTTGTGCAGAGTGCGATCAACCAGAAAGTAAATCCTCTGTTGCTGATCAACGAGCCACAGTTGTCGCTGATGATTCCCGTCAAAGCCAGCAACGGCGCCGTGAAAGCGCGCGCGAAGGACGTGCGTGCAGAGATACTGAACGGGTCGCTGAAGCTGTACGTGACGTATGAGTTTAGCGGGATGCGAGAGGGCGCTGCTGGCTAAGCAAAATTACCACGGATTTCACGGATGAATGCGGATCAATTAATCCGCACTCATCAGTGAAATCCGTGGATCATCAATGACCACCCGCAAGCGCTCGCTGCCGCTCAAAATGTGCCGCAATCTCTTCCGCCGTCTTGCGTCCGACGAATGGGGTGAGTTCTGAAACGCCTGCACGTGAGATCCGCTGGATCGATCCGAAGTGTCGCAGCAGTCTGCCCTTTCGCTTATCGCCTACACCTGGAATCGCAGTGAGTTCAGACGTGAAGTCGCGCAGCTCACGACGCTTGCGATGATAGGTAACAGCAAACCGGTGCGTCTCATCGCGAATCATCTGCATCAGGCGAAGTATCAGCGAATGTGAGTCGAGATAAATCGGTTCATCCTCACGCCCCTTCATAAGCAGGTACGCCACATCGTTGTGTCGTTGTGGAGGTTTGACGATGCCGACCATGGGAATCGCTTCCAATCCGAGTTCGCTCATCGCCATCGCGGCTGCATTCAGTTGCGCCTTGCCACCGTCGATCATGATCAGATCGGGAAGGGGCTTTCCTTCTTCGAGCAATCGACGATACCGGCGCGTCACGACTTCGCGCATCGAAGCCACATCGTTCGCTCCTTCGACACCTCTGATCCTGAACTTGCGATACTCCGATCGGTTCATCTTCCCGTTATCGCAAACGACCATTCCCGCAACGTTCTCCGCGCCCTGGATGTGAGAGATATCGAACGACTCGATGCGCCCAGGAAAGTGCGGCAGCTCCAGAGTTTCCTGTAGCTCTTCGAGCACGAGCTTCATGTCAGGCTTCAAAATGCGGAAGCGTTGTTCGAACGCGAGCTTCGCGTTCTTGTCGACGAGATCGATCATGTCGCGCTTCTCGCCGCGCTGCGGATCGTAGATTTTTACGCGACGCCCTTTCTGTTTCGTCAGCGCCTTCTCGAGCAATTCGCGATCGTGAAAATCAACCGGAACGTAGATCTCGCGCGGCACATAATCCGAAGCGTAGTACTGCGACAGCACGTCGCTCAAAAACTCCGCCGGGTCAAAGGCATCTTCAGGTAAGTCTTCCCAGAAAAATTCTCTGCGGCCGACGATGTTTCCTTCGCGCATCGTGAAGAGCTGCAACGCGAGTCGCTGTCCTTCGCGGTAGTAGCCAAAAATGTCGACGTCGCTTTCCGAAGTCGTGGCCATCTTCTGCTGCTCGGAAAGCCGGATCACCGTTTTGCGCAGGTCTCGATACTTCGCGGCGAGCTCGTAGTGCATCCCTTCAGACGCTTCGTACATGCGCTCTTCGAGCGCGTCGGCGAGCTCCTTGTTTCGTCCTTCGAGCAGTAGTCTCACGTCGCGCACTGCTTCCTGGTACTGTTCAGGCGTACACAATCCCTTGACGCACGGGCCGAGGCAGCGTTTGATGTGATACTCCAGACACGGCCGCGGCGCCTTGCCGTCGATCTCGATGTCGCACGTGCGCAACTGAAACGTTCGGTTGATCAGATCGATCGTCTTTCGTGCGAGACTTGCAGGCAGGAATGGACCAAAATACAGCGCGCCGTCGCGTTGGATGCGGCGCGTGATGACGACCTTCGGAAACGGCTCGTTGATCGTGAGCTTGAGATGTGGGTACGACTTGTCGTCCTGAAGTTTGATGTTGTAACGCGGTTTATGTTGTTTGACGAGCGACGCTTCCAGAATCAGGGCTTCGACTTCGTTGTCGGTGACGATGAACTCGAGGTCGGCAATGTTTTCGACCAGCGCGTCGGTTTTGCGGTCGAAAGGCCTTGCGCGAAAGTACGAACGAACGCGGCTGCGGAGGTTCTTTGCCTTTCCGACATAGATCACCTTGCCCGCCGCGTCTTTGTGCAGGTAGACGCCGGGTGAAGGTGGAACTTCCTTGAGTCGTTCTTCAATCGCCACGAGGTTGAGATGCTCGAACCCGTTCACAAATTACACAAATGCATTTTCCACTAAAACCTCCCGCCAATAAACCGTTCGACGCTGTCGGTTTCGGACTCAATGCGGTGGATCACCTGATCGTCGTGCCTGAGTACCCGGCGTTCGACACGAAGATGCGGTTTGTCGAGCACACGCAATCGGCCGGAGGGCAGACGGCGACGACGATGGCCGCATTGCGCCGGCTGGGTTTGAAGACTGCTTACGCCGGACGCTTTGGCTCGGATCAAGAGGGCGCGTTTGGGCTGAAAACGTTGAAAGACGACGACGTGAACGTCGATTTCGCGGAGGTCGTCGAAGGGGCGAGAAATCAGATAGCGTTCATCATTATCGACGCGCGAAGCGGAGAGCGGACGATCATTTGGAATCGCGACGAGCGGCTTGCGTACAAAGCTGAAGAGGCGCCGGTTGAGTTTGGTAGCCTGGGACGCGTGTTGCACCTCGATGCTCACGATCCACCGGCATGTGTGCGCATCGCACAGGCTGCGCGAAAGTCAGGAACGATCGTGTCGGCGGATATCGACAATGTTTACGACGGACTTCCCGAACTGCTTCCGTTGATCGACATCCTGATTGGGTCGAAAGAGTTTCCACAGCGCGTGACTGGCGTTACCGACGAACGTGCAGCGCTTGTCGAGTTAAAGAATCGATACGGTTGCGCGGTTGTTGGGATGACGATCGGAGCGGCGGGCGCCGTTGTTTATCACGACGGAAGTTTCATCGAATCGCAGGGCTTAGCAGCGCCGAACGGTTGCCGCGACACGACGGGCGCCGGCGACGCGTTCCACGGCGGGTTTCTCTACGGCTTTCTCAACGGCGAAGACATCGAAACGAGTTTGAAACTCGGCAACGCCGTGGCTGCGATAAAGTGCAGCGCGCTGGGTGCACGCACGGCACTTCCAACGAGATCTGAACTCGAACAGTTTCTGGGCCACCGATTTTCACGGATTGAGACGGATTAGCATATAAATCCGTGTTACTCTGTGAAATCCGCGGCAAAAATTCCGGAGGGAACAAATGAAACTCCTGATAATCGTAGCGAGTCTCCTGCTGCTGACCTTGATTCCTGCGCAGCAAACCGTCCAGACAGCCGACATCGTTTTCAAAAACGGCAACATTTACACCGCCAACGACAAAGCCCCACGCGCCGAAGCTATCGCGGTGAAAGCAGATCGGATCGTGTTCGTCGGCTCGAATGCCGATGCGCAAAAGTACGTGGGCCAAAGCACGCGTGTCGTTGATTTAAAGGGCAACACGGTCCTGCCTGGTTTCACCGATTCGCACCAACACCTTTCGGGCGTCGGACTTCGTGAGATGACGCTCAATCTCGAAGGCACCACGAGTCTTGAAGACTTTCTCGCAAAGGTGAAAGCGCGTGTCGACCAGGCAAAGCCCGGCGAATGGGTCACCGGACGAGGATGGATCGAAACACACTGGAAACCGCCAGTGTTTCCCACGCGCTGGGACCTCGACAAAGTCGCACCGAACAACCCGGTGATTCTCGGTCGCGCCGACGGGCACGGTGCGGTTGCAAACAGTGCGGCATTAAAGTTAGCGGGTGTCGATAAAACCACGCCAAACCCATTCGGCGGTGAGGTCTCGAAAGACAAACAGACTGGTGAGCCAAACGGAATGCTGCTCGACAACGCACAGGGCCTCGTGCGCAGGAAAGTTCCGCCGACCTCACGTGCCGATGCGGAGCGCGCCGTCGTGGTCGGATCGAAGCGAAACGTCGACCTCGGCTGGACGCAGATTCAGGATGCGGGCGGCAGTTATGCCGACGTCGAGATCTTCAAGAAACTTTACGAAGCAGGAAGCATCAAGCTACGCATCTACAAAGCGGTCCATGGACCAGGCCCGAGTGCGACTCGTCTGCTGAACGAAGGCGCAACGATTGGCGCATACGGAAATCGGTTTACGTTCAGAACGATCAAAGTCGTGTCGGATGGCGCGCTGGGTTCGCGTGGCGCTGCGCTGCTCGACCATTATTCGGATGCGACAGATACCAAGGGTTTCCTGACGGTGAAGGCCGAAGAGCTGCGGCCGATGCTGGTCGACGCGTTGCGCAAAGGCATTCAGGTTGAGACACATGCGATCGGTGATTATGCGAATCGTTTCGTGCTCGACGAGTACGAAGCTGCGCTCAAAGCCGTGCCGGCAAGCGAGAGAAAAGTCGCGGAGCCGCGTTGGCGTATCGAGCACGCGCAGATCGTGAATCCCGCTGACATTCCGCGTTTTGCAAAGCTCGGGATCATTCCATCGATGCAGCCGTCACACGCGATCGGCGATCTTTTCTTTGCGCCGAGCCGCCTGGGCATGGATCGGCTGGCCGGTTCGTATGCGTGGCACACTTTCATCAAGTCGGGAGTTATCGTGCCTGGCGGATCGGATGCGCCGGTTGAACGCGGCGAACCGATGATCGAGTTTTACGCCGCCGTCGCTCGCAAGGATCAGAAGGGTTTTTCGGGTGAAGGGTGGCATCCGGAAGAAGCGGTCACGCGTGAAGAAGCATTGAAGATGTTCACGATCTGGCCTGCGTATGCGGCGTTTGAAGAGAATCTGCGCGGGACGATCGAGGTAGGCAAACTCGCGGACCTGACGATTCTCTCGGCCGACATCATGAAGATTCCGGTTGCGGAGATCTTGAAGACGCGCTGTGTAATGACGGTGATCAACGGCGAAATCGTTTATGAATCAAAGCCACAAAAAGGCACATAAAAGAATACAAACTTTTTGGTGCTTCTTTGTGGTCCAATTCTTTTGGAGACAGAATTATGAATTCACGTCGTGACTTTCTCTCTCTTGGCTTTGCCGCATTGACTGTGCCCGCAATTGGCGCGCTTCTGAAGGAAGTGGAGGGCGCGACGAGCCGGGTTGCTCATCTCACCCCGGAACAAGTCGCGATGGACGAAGATTACTGGTCCATGATCCAGAATTCGTTCACCGTCACGCGTGGGATTGTCAATTTGAACAACGGCGGCGTGTCGCCGAGCCCGCGTATCGTGACGGAAGCGCTCGTTCGTTATATCTGGCAACAGGAAGACGCCACTGCCTACACGATGTGGCAACTGCTCGAGCCGCAGTCAGAAACCATCCGCACGGGTTTGGCCGAGATGTTTGGCTGCGACCGTGAAGAGATCGCGATCACGCGCAACGCCTCCGAGTCACTTGAGATTTGTCTCATGGGAATGGATTTCAAACCGGGCGATGAAATTCTCACCACGACGCAAGACTATCCGCGAATGTTGACAACGCTGCGACAGCGCGAGCGTCGCGAAGGTCTTGTGTTGAAGATGGTGAAGATTCCGATTCCACCAAAGAACCTCGGCGAGATCACGGCTGCGTTCGAACGAGGGATCACGAGTCGAACGAAGCTCATTCTCATGTCGCACCAGGTGAACATCACAGGCCAGATCACGCCCGTGAAAGAAGTTTGCGAGATGGCCCGCGCGAAAGGAATCGAAACGATCATCGACGGCGCACATTCCTTCGCGCAGTTTGATTTCAAACAGAAAGATCTCGGCTGCGACTACTTCGGCACGAGCCTGCACAAGTGGCTTTACGCTCCGAAGGGCAGCGGGCTGCTTTACGTGAAGCGCGACAAGATCGAAAAGCTTTGGCCGTTGATGGCGGCGGAGTCGAAACAGGCCAACGACATTCGGAAGTTCGAAGAGATCGGAACACACTCGGCCGCGCCGCGTCTGGCGATAGGCGAAGCGATGCTGTTTCACAACGGAATGGGTGGCAAACGGAAGGAAGCGCGGCTGAGGTACCTTTCGCGCTACTGGATGAACCGGTTGAAAGACGTTCCCAAAGTGCGCTTCAACACTTCGTTCGATCCGAGTCAATCGTGTGCGATTGCGAACGTCGAGATCGTCGGTTTGGATCCGTCCGCGATTGGCGCGTATCTCTTCAACAAACATCGCGTGTTCACGACGCCTATCGTGCACGAAGAGTTCAAGGGCATCCGCATCACGCCCAATGTTTACACGACCCTCGGCGAACTCGACCGCTTCTGTAACCTGATGGAAACAATAGCCCGCAAAGGCCTGCCAACCTGAGCCACAAAAAGGCACAAAGGAACTATGCCCTTCGTGCAGGCGTAAAGCAGATGGTGCTAGAATGCCAGTGAGGTTGGAGGTGATTTATGGACGAGCCTCGAGATGCAATTCGTGACGCGTGCAATGCCGCCTGGGACTGCCTGCGTCAAATCGGCGACTTTTCATACGCCATTTTACCCAGAGATATCGCTCACGCCTGCGGTGATCTCAACAAGGCGGTCCTTAATCAGATCCGCAATTGCGTAGATTGGGAGATTCGCTGGACTGATGACCGCGTCGCCGGCGGCGACAGAATGAGAGAAGAGTGGCGCGCGAAGTGTCAACAGTCGCCCACGGACGCGACCACGGGACCGGCAGCGTAACTAAAATATGGAAGTCTTACTAGCAGAGGAATTCGGATTTTGTTTCGGCGTCGAGCGCGCCGTGGAGTTGGTCGAAGAAGCGGTCGAAGATGGCGCGCGCCCGATTCGCTCGCTTGGACCGCTGATTCACAACGCACAGGAGATGGAGCGGCTCAGCGCCCGCGGTGTTTCAACCATCGACACGCCTGACGAAGCTGATGCTGACACGATTGCCGTCATTCGCGCACACGGAGTTACGCCCCAGGTGCAGCGCGATCTGGAAGGACGCGCGGCCAAAGTGATCGATGCGACGTGCCCGTTTGTGACTCGCGTGCAGCACCTCGCTGAGCGTGCTGCAAACCAGGGACGCGATGTCGTGGTCGCAGGCAATCCGGATCATCCGGAGATGATCGGTGTCGTTGGTTACGCGCCAAACAACACTTACGTCGTCCGTGATGCGAGTGAAGTCGCCGCGCTGCCGCCGTTGCGGTCGCCGTTAGTTGTTTCGCAAACGACGATCAAGTTGCAGACTTTTCTTGAAGTTGCCGAAGCTGTTCGTGAAAAGGCTGACGCAGAGCCACAGGTGGTTAACACGATCTGTTCCGCGACTCGCGATCGCCAGGACGCGGCGCGCGCGCTGGCCGGACAAGTCGACGCCTTCTACGTGATTGGCGGACGCCACTCGTCAAACAGCGTCAAGTTGTTAGCGGTGTGCCAGGAACAGTGCGCGAAGAGTTTTCTGATCGAGACTCCTGCCGAAATCAATCCTGCCGATTTGAAGAACGTGAAGAAGGTTGGTGTGACTGCTGGTGCTTCGACGCCGAACTGGTTGATCGACCAAGTCGTCGAGCGACTTCATGAAATTAATTAGCGGCAACCTACAGTAGCTCGTCCTGATCGAGCGCGTTTACAATCTGACGCGCATCCTCCGATCCATACTCGACAACTTGTCGTCGCAGAGCTGCGCGAGCCGTTTCAGCGTCGACCGGATCGTTCAGCAAACTCGCCAACACGGTAATCGGGCAGCGCGCGAGTGCCTCATTCGCCAGCTCCCGCACGACGACCTTTTCCGAGCGTGCGAGCTCGCAAATCTCACTCGGTGGAAAGCGCGAATTGAGAGCGTCTGCGAGAGTGTCGATGCGTCGATAATCCTTCTGCATTTGTGCGCGCACGACTAATTGAGTGAACACCTCGGCGGATTCAGTCTGTTCGAGCAGGACTGCGGCGCACGTATCCGCGATAGATTTCAGTTTTCCGTTTTTCTCCGGGTCGAGCGCATCAGTCTTTTCGGCGGCACGGTCGTCGAGCGCGGCGAGGAAGCGGCTCAGCTCGAGATCTGCCCGCGCGTCGTACTGAAAATTACGAGCGGCTGGTGCTCCACTCGCCGTCGCCTGAACAGCCCGTTCGACCAGGCCGCGTGTTGCAGGCCTCAGCTCAGACCACGCCGTGGCGATGCGGCTACCGAAATCATCGGTGATCAAAGGAGGAGGCATAGAACGGCGTACTATACGCCAAGAGTCATAAAACGCGAAATTTTAGCTCGCTAAATTGTGATCCTTGATCTCGGCAATGGTGGGGAAAGGAATCTTTACGATCTGTCCGTTGGCGCACTCAATCTTAACGCTGGGAGTCGTGAGGGCCTGGGTGGTTTTCATGCTGCGAACCGTGCCGCGAACGCGCCTGCCATCAGTGGTAATGATTTCCACGTTGTCTTTGCCATACAGTGGTTGCAGGGCCGCGAGCGCTTTTGTTATCTCCACGTTGACTTCCTCCCGGCTCAAATATGCCTCTTACGAGGCCGGAAGTCTACCGACCGCTACGAATGCAACCGGAAAACAGTATTTGGCGTATAGAAACCTGTCCGTGTATTCTTCGCATAACGCCGAAACAGGTGAGTGCCTATGACGCAGAACTCTGAAGTGTCAATGCCCATGTCGGGAACCGCAAATCAAACTATCTGTTCGAACTGTCGTTCGACGATGCCATCGGATCTGCGGTTTTGCCGCAACTGCGGATTTCGACTCGCGGACTCGATGGGGGCTTACACCGGCACCTCGGAAGTGGCGACGACGTCGGGAGCGCTACCCGCGAAAAAACGCCGCCGCATGAGCGGGTTGGCCTGGCTCTTCGTCGGATTGCTCGTGTTTTTCATCGGAGCAGCCGCGTTTACGGCGCTGGTGTCTCCGGTGCGACAACGTGTAGGCGTCGTCTCGAGGGGAGGGCCGGTCGTCAAGTCATACATTGGTATCGACGAGTTCCAGGACACCGAACAGGGCGTGATGCTTAACTGCGTTAGTGTTCCCGGCGGACCTGCTGATAAGGCGGGTTTGCTGGGCGGTGATCTGATCGTGAGTTTCGACGGCCAGAAAGCGCAAAACGAAGATCAGATGGACGACATCATGATGAAGACGCCGATTGGAAAAACAGTCGACGTTGAATACATCAGAGACGGTGAGAAGAAGACAACAAAACTCACGACGATTTCGCAGGATGAACACAGGCGCTTGAACAAGGAATTTGAGCGACGGCCGGAAGGACGCGGCCAGTTTGGATACGAAGACGGTGATGCAGAGAGAGTGCTCGTTCCCGGAACGAATATTTATGGCGTCAGGCTCGACACGATTCTGCGAAGCCGCCCGGCAGATATTGCCGGCGTGAAAGAAGGCGATATCGTGATTGAGTTTGATGGCGTTCCGATTCGCACGCCGGATGAATTCCTGATGCGAGTGCGCCGCACGCTGCCCTACAGCACGGTCAAGCTGCTGGTGATGCGTGGTGAGGGCGACGTGAAGGAGAAGGTCGAGATTCCGGTGAAGATGGGTAAGCAGTAAGCCACAGATAACACAGATAAAGGCGGATTGTTTATAAACATCAATCCGCCTTTATCTGTGTCATCTGTGGGTTAAAATGATCTCGCAGTCGCGCTTCCATCTCCAGCTTCACATCCGCTCGTTCCTCTTCCGTTTCATCAGCTTCAAAAGTCTCAAACAACGCATACTGCGTCTGCGCCAGAAGGCGTAACTCCCATGCTTCGCGGCCATTGTGTGAAGGGCGCGCAAACCACAGCGCATCTAAAGCTGCCTCTTTAACCGGAACCTTACTGAGTTGACCCTGAAGCTCCGCGAGCGTCTTCGGTTGCATCAGCGCACCGCGCAGTTCCCAGCCGTGCTTGCGGTAGGTCGCAACCAGTTCCATAAATAAATCAGCAACGGTCATAAGCGATTCTTGAGCCTAGCACATTCCGCTACTGTTGACCGCCTGAATCACCCGCCACTATCATCTTTTGCTTTCGAGGGTCGTCTAAGACTCACGCTCATGTTGCGCGGCATCGATGTATTTGCCTACTCTGATCCTGATATGGGTCTGTCCAGCGGTTGCAAGCGGGGGGATGCCGTTAACAGAAAACATGTCAACACACTCAATGACGCTTAACTCAACCCGCCCCCCAAACGACAAAGAGCCGGTTCCTTTTTACGAAGCACTCGCGAAAGCCCTCAAAAAACGGAAAATCAAACTCGACTCAATTTGCCCGCCGTCCGATCCCGTTGCGCGACGGATTCTCGAAGAATATGGCGCGATATTCGTCGCGGACAAGAAAGTGACGCTGCCGCCTGTCTGCATTTTCACCAGCGAAGAACAGGTCACTAAATTTCAGGAAGACGCTGGTTTTGAAGCTGAGAAAATAGGCTTCGACGAAGTTGAACTCCAGCCGGAGGCATTAAAGAAGCTCAACAAGGCTCGCGAGGAAGCGCAGAAAGAAGGCCTTGATATAACTTCGCGCGATGGAGCAGAGGGCGCACGGCGCAATTACGAAGACAGTGTTCGTTTGTGGAACTCGCGCTTTGAACCGGCGCTGGATTACTGGTTGTCGAAAGGCCGTCTGACGGCGGACGAGGTCGCACGTCTGCGAAGTCTGCCGTTGTTGCAACAGGTTGGAGAGGTACTGGAGCTCGAAAAAACAGGGATTTATTTCAGCAAAGACCTCTCGAAGTCGATTCTTTATTCGATTGCTGCGCCGGGCAGTTCGCAACACATCGCGATGCTGGCATTCGACGTCAACGAGTTTGAGAATCCGCGCGTGCGCGAGATCATGGCGAAGCACGGCTGGTTTCAGACCGTGCTCAGCGACCTACCTCACTTCACTTTCCTCGGTTTAAAAGAAAAAGACTTGCCGAAACGCGGACTGCGCAAGTTTGAAATCAACGGGCAGGTGTTTTGGATCCCGAATGTTGTCGCGGCGCACCCCGGCTTAGACAAGTGATTTGTCCACAGATTTACACAGATTACACAGAACGATCTGTGCTACACTGTCGCGTCTCTTCCCCCGAACCAGCCCAAAAAGCGAACTGCGTTGCGACCTTTTTAACCCGAAGGAAGGTCAGATATGGATGTCCCCCAACTTATCGCTGGCAGATTCCGGATAGAGCGTGAAATCGGGACCGGCGGCATGGGAACTGTCTACCTTGCCACGCAAGTCGATCTCGAACGGCCAGTCGCAGTCAAAATCATCAAGCGCGAGTGTGCCGGCGATGCGGACGTTGCCGATCGTTTCCTGCGTGAAGCGAGAACGATGGCAAAACTCCGTCATCCGAACGCCGCTATGATCTTCGACGCGGGGAACCTGCCTGACGGGCGTCACTTCATTGTGATGGAATTCGTGGAAGGCGAGACGCTCTCGCAGGCGCTCGCACGCGAGGGGCGCTTTCCTGCTTCAAAGGCTGTCAACATCGCCACGCAAATCTGCGACGTGCTGGAAGAGGCACATCGCCTTGGCATCGTTCATCGCGATCTGAAACCCTCAAACATCCTGCTCGGCAAGCGTGGTGTCTGTGTGCTCGACTTCGGCGTAGCGAAAGTTCTGGCTTCATCTGCGGAATCTACTTTTACACATGCGAGCACGGGTTCGGGTCAACTGATTGGCACGCCGCGTTACATGTCGCCCGAGCAGTGTTTGGGTCAGCGCGTCGGTGCCCGCAGCGATCTCTACAGCCTCGGCGTTCTGTTGTACGAAATGCTCGCCGGTCGTCCACCGTTTGTCGATCCACTTCAATCAGCGTTGCTGATCAAACAGGCGACTGCGCCCGCACCGCCGTTGCCGCGTTTGCGGCAGGACATTGCTCGACCGCTCGCACTCGCAGTACACACGTTGCTAGCAAAGCGTGCGGAGGATCGGCCGCGAAGTGCTGCGCTAGCAAAGACGCTTTTGGAACGCAGTCTCGTGCAAACCGAACGCACGTTGCCGGATATCGAGCCGCTTTCCGCGATGGTTGCGGCGGCCGATGCTCCGCGCGGGGTTGTGTTTCGCGTTGGCGCACCGTTGGTTTTGGTGACGACTTTCAGCGCACTGCTCGCATGGGGTTACACCGGGCAGAGCGCGCCGGATCCGCGCATTCCGGATTCAGCGCTGCCCGTAGCTGCGTCTCAGTTCGCAACAACGCCGGTTTCCTGGAGGAACGATCGCGTTGCTCCGGTTGGTGGGTCAGCACAACCGTTTGTGAACCCTGCGCCCGTGGAAGAGCTTTCACTCGACCGGGCACGAAAGATAGCGGCGCGTTTTACGATTGGCGGATCGGTCGGCGATCTCGAAATTGTTGACACAGATTCGGGTCCCGCGATCGTCGTTATCAACAATCAACGCAGATCGGGTAACACGAACTTCCTCGTCCTGCAGAAACGAAATGGAAATTTTCGAGTTACGACCCGAGGCAAGCTCGACGTGGAGGCATTTAAGCACGCAAGCTGGAGCTCAGAGCTGGTCGACGCCGACGAAGATGGTTATCCGGAACTGCTCTTCAGCGGTAAAGACTCGAGCGAAGGCAGAAATCTGAGACGCCTGGTTTTGTTCGTACCAAACGACAGACGCACTTATTCAATGGAGATGAATGGAGAAACTTCCCCACGCGGTGCGCCGCGCATTCTGTGGCTATCAAACGCCGCCACCACCGAAGCCGCCCCATATCGAATCGCCCTCCGCCAGAAAGCACGCGCAATTGTCGCGAAAAAACGTTAACTGGCCGAAAATCTGCCTCCTGTACAATTTTCTTTTCGCAAGATAACCTTTTCCCCACGATTAACATCAATTTGGACCTATGGAGTTTTCTGTGAAACGAAGTTTGCTTGTTGTAGTTCTTCTATTAACTTTGCTGACACCCTCGAGCCTCTCTGCGAGGGTTGTGACTCAGCAGCGCGCTTCGCGACCGGCGGCAGCGAAACCCGCAACGCCAGCGCCTGCGCCAGCGCGACTGCCCGAAGCGAAAATCACCAGCCAGGTGCTTCCAAACGGTCTCGAAGTGATCATTCTTGAAGATCACTCGATTCCGCTGGTCACGATCGAGCTGGCAGTGAAAAACGGTTCCTACACCGAGCCACCGGAACTCAACGGGCTCTCGCATTTATACGAACACATGTTTTTCAAGCAGAATCGCGCGATCGCGAACGCCGAGGAGTACCTGCGCGCAATCGGCCAGATGGGCATCGCGTACAACGGCACCACGCGCGAAGAAGTCGTCGATTATTACTTCACCACGACGAGTCCCAATATTCGTACCGCGATGCAGTTTATGAAGGACGCCACGCGTTATCCGCTTTTCGATGAACGTGAGTTTGCACGCGAGAAGCAGGTAGTGATTGGTGAAATCGATCGAAACGAGTCTAACCCGTTCTTTTACTTGAGCCAGGAGATGAACAGCCGGCTCTTCTTCAAATATCCCAGTCGGAAAAATCCGCTTGGAAACAGGGAGACGGTTTCCGGCTCGACGACGGAAATGATGCGCCTGATCCAGCAGCGTTACTACGTGCCAAACAATTCAGCGCTCGTGTTGACCGGCGACGTCAATCCCGCGGAAGTGATCAAGATGGCGCAGGAGTTTTACGGCGACTGGCCCAAGCGCGAAAAGGATCCGTTCGTGGAGTTTCCGCTGGTCGAACATCCTCCACTTCCGAAGAGCGAAGGCGGAGTGATCATTCAACCGGTGCAGAATGTGATCATCAACATCAGTTGGCATGGACCATCAATCGGTAAAGATAATCCCGCGACCTACGCCGCAGACGTTTTCTCTTTCATTGTGCGACAGCAGAATTCGCGCTTTCAGAGAAACCTTGTCGACACAGGATTAGTGACCGGCGTCGATCTCGGTTACTACACGCAACGCAACGTTGGTCCAATCTCACTGATCGCGCAAACAACTCCCGACAAGGCACGCGCGGCAATCAAGGCGCTTTACGAAGAAGTGGCCCACTTCAACGACAAAGATTATTACACTGACGAACAGCTCGAGAGCGCGAAAGCACAGCTCGAAGTCGACGATCTCCTCTCGCGCGAGAAGTTGAGCGACTACACGCACACACTCAGTTTCTGGTGGGCGTCGACCGGGCTCGATTACTTCCGCGGTTATCTCCCACGCCTGCGCGCCACTTCGCGCGCCGATATCAGCCGTTACATCACAACTTATATTCAAGGCAAGCCCCACATCGGTCTCGCATTGATGTCGAATGAATCGCAGACAAAGATCAAAATCACACCGGAAGAGCTAATGGGACAGTGAACAAAGATATGACCAGGAACAAGAACGTAAACATGTGGGTGCGCTGGATAGCCTCGAGCCTGCTGATAGCAGTCGTCGTCGTAACAGGTATAGATTCTTCTCAAGCGCAGCAAACGAGATCGCAGGCACAACAAGCCGTGCAGAGCGTCGTCGCGAAGCAGGCGGCGCTGGTGAGCGAGTTTGATGTCAATGGACTGAAAGTGTTGTTGAAGCGGCGCGAAGGAAGCTTAACCGTCGCCGCAGGTCTGTTTATTCGCGGCGGCGCGGCGAACATAAACGCGCAAAACGCAGGTATCGAAACGATGATGCTCAGCGCCGCGACTGAAGCGACCACAAACTTTCCGCGCGCACGCCTGCGCAGCGAGCTCGCGCGCATGGCTACGACGATTGGCAGCAGCTCAAACAACGATTATTCGGTGTTGTCGCTCGCTTCGACGCGAATGCACTTCGCTCGTTCGTGGGAGATTTTCACTGACGTCGCATTGCGGCCGTCGTTCACGAAGGAAGACGTTGCGCTGGTTCAGCAACGACTCGTCGTATCGCTGAGTGACGACACTGACAATCCGGACGTTTACCTGCAAAAGTTGCAGGAACGCGTGGCGTACGCCGGTCATCCTTACTTGAACAACACGAGCGGCACGCCCGAGACAGTTGCGAAATTGACGCCTGAAGATCTGCGCGCTTATCACACGAAGCTGATGGAAACATCGCGACTGCTGCTCGTAATTGTTGGCGACTTGAACCCGGCTGAGGTGCGCCAGTTGGTGACTGCGAGTTTGGGCAAGTTGCCGCGCGGCAATTACAAAGCGGAAACGATGCCGCAGTTGGCGTTTGATAAATCGTCGGTTGAAATCACCCCGCGCGAGTTGCCGACGAACTACATTCAGGGATTATTCACAGCGCCGTCGCTGACCTCGCCTGACATCTACGCGATGCGTATCGCGAGCTCACTGCTGCGCGATCGCGTGTTTGAAGAAGTGCGCGTGAAGCGAAATCTTTCGTACGCGCCGGATGCGTTTTTGAGAACGCAGGCGGCGAATGTGGGTGGACTTTACGTGACGGCGGTCGATGCGAATCAGTCGATCCGGCTGATGTTGAGTGAGATCACGCGACTACAAACCGAACCTGTAAGTGCAGACGAGATCCACGCCGTTGTTGCGCAGTATCTGACAACGTACTACCTCGGACAGGAGACCAATGCCGCGCAGGCGGGAGAGTTGGCGCAGTACGAGTTGATTGGCGGCGGCTGGCGCAACTCGGTCGACTTTCTCGAGCGCCTGACGGCGGTCACGCCTGCCGACATCCAGCGCGTCTCGCAGAAGTACATGAAGAACATTCGATTCGTGGTGCTTGGGAATCCGCGGAGCGTTGATACGGGCGTGTTTACGGGTCAGGCTGGTTAGCCACAAAAAAGCACAAAAGGAAAAACAGAAGGCACGAACATAACTCGTTCATGCCTTTTGTGTTTTCTTTTGTGCCTTTTTGTGGCTCTACATCGTCTCGCGAACGTACTTCTCGTAGAGCTTCGGATCGAGTCGCTGGAGCGTGCGCGCCTCCGCGGCGGCCATGCTCAGATTTCCACTCTCAAAATACGCGATCGCGAGGTTGTAAAACGTCTCGGCCCAGTCAGGCCGGAGTCGAGCGGCTTCGCTGTAGGATTCAATCGCTTCTCTCAAACGACCGGCGTAGTAATACGCATCGCCGAGCTTGTTGTGAATCTCTGCATCAGCCGGTTTGAGTTGCAGCGCTTGCAAGTAAGCGCGAATTGCTTCCTGGTTCTTTCCCTGTTTGACTTTGCAATAGCCAACCTGCACCCACGCCTCAGCTCGCTTCGGATTCTTGTTTACCGCATTCTCAAAATACCCGACTGCGTTGTCGTAGTTGCCCAGCCAAAGCGAATCGAGTCCTGAACGATACAGCGACTCTGCCACATCGCCCTTGCTCTTCAACGTCAGCTCCGAAAGCGGTCGCAGTTTCCGCGCGCGCAACTCACCAACCCGCGCCGCCGCAATCGCGAGATTGATGTTCTGCCCATTCGTGACCTTCACCGTCACGACACCCAACACCTGCCCGCGCAGGTTGAAAACCGGACTCCCGCTGTTTCCATGAGAAATCGGAGCAGTGATCTGAATGATGCGATAGCTGTTTGGAACCTCTCTCACGGCCGACACAATTCCATCGCTCACCGAACCTTCGAGCTTCAGTGGATTACCGATCACAAATATCGATTCACCTTCATCGGGAAGCTCGCTGGCAAGCTCACTGGTTCGCGCAGGCAGGGGAGGCATATCAACTCCGAGCAGCGCGAGATCGCCTTCTTCATCCACGGCGAGAACGCCGGTTGCCGGAAACACTTTGCCTTTGCCGTCGAGCGTCTTGATCTCCGCACGGACGGAGCCGCGAATCACGTGAAGATTGGTGACTACCTGGCCCGGCCGCAAAAAGAAGCCACTGCCAGTCATCACGGCTTCACCGTTCGCGTCGAAAGTCGCGATGGCTACAACCGCGGGTTTTACTCGTTTGACGAGTGCGGGAAGGCTTTCCTGTGCACGAACCGCGGGCGCGAGCAACAAAACCAGCACAAGGGGGAAAAGACGGGGGTAGGTGCTCTTGTTCATGTCGTCAATCCAGGGGCGAAAACGGAGACTTCGGCGCGTGAAGGGGGCTCACGGGCAGGGGAATCTCAGTTGTCAGAGAAAATATCGGCTCGACCTTGAGCCTGTCGGGAAGACCTGGAAGATGCGCGGCGCAAACTCCAGTCAGGCCATCTTAGCGCAAGATGGTCCTTGAGTGGTAGTTTTTTGTGAGAGATTTGACACAACTTAGGGCCGCCCTTTCGAGCGGCCCTATCGAAACCAGCGCTAAACGCCGGTGTTAGTTACGGAACGATGTGAATATGTGCGACCGCTGGCCCTGCCGGCATTGGAGCCTCAGCACTTTCCATGGTCACAACCAAACCAAAGTCCGTCAACGTCGTTTCCGACTTGATTTCAGCTTCATTCCGGCCTTTGGCGTTCACAACCTGGCCGAGTTTCTGGAACTGACCGTCAGACGACATCGCCCAGAGGATGAACTTCTGGCCCTGAGGCGCTTCCTTCAGATCGTGGAAACGCATGTTGACCTCAGTCGGTCCATCTTTCCGCGGGGTGATGAAGACGTTCGCGCGCGCACCGGCTAAAGCACCCGTGAAGTCAACTTTGATTTTGGTGTCGTCGCCCTTCTTGTAGTTGGGGATGCCCAGCAGCGGAGCGGTGTAAGTGACTGCCGTTTGTGTAGTCGGTGAAACGACGGTGGCACCAGTTGTCGGTGCGGCTGTCGTCGGTGCTGCTGTTGTCGGAGCCGCTACGGCTGCTACTTTTTCTCCCGACGCACTGCTGCTCAGCGGAATAACCGTGAAGCCTTCGGGCACCGCGCTTCTGAATAAAACTTTCGTGTTGGCATCGTATGCAGTCAACGCAGGTTCAGGAGAAGCGACGAGCATGAACCTCGAAAGCGGCGTGGTCGCGACTAAGGTTCCCGTTCCATTCGTGATTGTGACTGGTCCGATCGGTGTGACTACACCTTTGTCGTCCACCGCGTAAAGAGTCATGGCAGTCATGTCTGCGGGAACTTCCGTCAGATTGAGTTTGATCTGTGTGCCGGCATCGTCACGAAGAATGGTTGCGAAACCCTTCGCGGGGGTGCCGACCGGGGTAAGGTTGATCTTTACTTCTTTCTTAGCTGGATACTCAATTATCGTGTAGGTGCCGTCGGGATTCTGAACTGTTTGGGTAACAGTAGTCGTTGTCGTTTGTGCCAGAGCGATTGCGGCCATTGCGAGAGTCAGCATCACAGCGCCGAGAACGCTCAAAACGTGCTTGCTCATCAGTTGTACCTCCCTTGTGTTTAATTAATCGCGATTAATTGTCGACGTGGGGGAACAATGTCGGGGAGACGCTATTCTGCACAGGCGTATGTGAGGAAGTTTCGCAACATTTATGCCGCGTATTTTCGGGGAAATCTGAGGAAAATGGCTGGATTATGCGAAACAGAACAGTACAGAACTGTACGGTTCGGCTTATTGAGCCAGATTTTAGCCGCAGATGAACGCGGATGACGCAGATC
>JBIOUJ010000133.1:0-5313 GCA_044867025.1 Pyrinomonadaceae bacterium
CTTGAAAACCATTTAAATGGTTTTCCCGATTCTGGAGCGGTGTCCCCCAAGCTAAAGCTTGGGGAGAATGAAAGGCCCGCTGTCATGATAACGATGTGTAAAGGATGTCATGATAATGAACAGCGTAACGAGAACCCCGGGTAATCGGATCAAATGTATTTTGAACCCTGAAAGCGTTCGGCAATTGGTGAACGCTTTCAGCGTTTCGACTTAATTTTATTTGCTAACCCAAGGTTGTCGCTTCCGCTCCAACCTTGGGCTGAAATTAGCGAACGCCTTCGGCGTTATTCCGACAAATTATCGGAACCCAGGGTTGTCGCTGCGCTCCAACCCTGGGCTGAAATTAGCCAACGCCTTCGGCGTTACTGGGCTCCAAAGCCAACGCCTTCGGCGTTACCGGGCTCCAAAGCCAACGCCTTCGGCGTTACCGGGCTCCAAAGCGAACGCCTTCGGCGTTATTTGCTTTCAAACATGAGTCCCATCCTCAAACCTCGATCACGTCATCAAGCGCGGGACACTCTGCTTTCACTCCAAACCGCTTCTGTAGCTGATCGCTGAAAGCTTTACGCGCGCGGTCCTCGCCGTGCGTGACGATCGTGCGTGGTCGCGATGGCGCCATCACTCCATACCAGTCGAGCAAACCATCCTGATCGGCATGCGCACTAAAACCACCCATCGTGTGAATCGACGCACGCACGGGAACTTCTTCGCCGAACATCATCAGCGACTTCGCGCCGTCCACTAATTTGCGGCCGAGCGTGCCCGGCGACTGGAAGCCGACGATCAGCACCGCCGTCTCAGGGATCGGAAGGTTATGCCGCAGGTGATGCATGATCCTCCCGCCAGTGCACATTCCGCTGCCGGCCATAATCAGACAAGGCCCCTTGACGCTGTTCAATGCCCTCGATTCGCCCGGTTTCACACACGTACGCGTGGTAGTAAGACTGCGCCTGAGCTCACCTGACTGGACCATCTGCAATCCTTCCTCGTCGAATAGCTCATTGTTCCGCTGGTAAATACTGGTGGCGGCTATTGCCATCGGACTATCAAGGTAGATTGGAAACGGCGGCAGCGTCTTTTTCTTAAATGCGCCGCCAAGCAGATAAAGCAGTAGTTGAGTTCGTCCAATCGCAAAAATCGGCACCAGGATCTTGGCCTTGTTTTGAATTGCCCTGGCAATGATTTCCCGCCCTTCGATCGCCGTATCGTGCAACGAGCGGTGTTTACGATCGCCGTAGGTAGATTCCATGATCACTGCATCCGCCTCATGGAACGGCACCGGATCGTTGAGCAAAGGCGCACCTCGCGGTCCCAGATCGCCGGAAAACACCACGACCTTTTTATGACCATTCTCAGTTACAGTCAGCTCGACACTCGAAGATCCGATCACGTGGCCGGCATCGACCAGACGAGCCTCAATACCGCGAGCAACTGTAAAGCGCTGGTTATATTTGACTGGGGAGACTAATGGTTTGAGCTGACGAACGTCGGCTTCTTCGAATAACGGTTCGAGCGGGGGTAATTTTTGACGCGCGCGTTTCTGATTCTCACGCTTGAGATCCTGCTTCTGAATCGAGTGGGAGTCTTTAAGAATGAGCGTGGCGAGTTCGAGAGTCGGCTTCGTGGCATAGACAGGTCCCCTGTAACCATTGCGAGTGAGCAAGGGTAAACGACCAACGTGATCCAGGTGTCCGTGAGTCAGGACGACAGCATCCAACGCGTTGCCTTCGATTTGCCGTTTACGGCGGTTCTTTGCGCTTTCCTCTTTGCGACCCTGGAAGAAACCACAATCGACAAGAATGCTCGCGTCTTTGGTGATTACCTGATAGGCGGATCCGGTCACGTCACCGGCAGCTCCAAGAAAGCGAATGTTCATAATCCCTCCGGCATTGTCAGAACTGCCAACGCCACTCAATTACGTCCGGCTTGTCGACTCCATAAGCGTGCGCGTACTGGCGACAAGAGATCTGCATGTTCCTGAACTTTTCCTTGGCATGCGCGCCTATTGACTGAAGTTTCGGCACGCGATCAATCACGTCGATGGCGAGCGTGTAGCGATCAATTTCATTTTCGATCGCCAATTCCATCGGCGTGTTGATGTTGCCGCGCTCCTTGTAGCCGCGCACGTGAAGGTTCCTGTGATTGGTCCTGTTATAAGCGAGCCTGTGAATCAGCCAGGGATAGCCGTGGAAGTTGAAAACCACGGGCTTGTCTACGGTAAACAGGCTGTCGAAATCGCGATCGGACAAGCCGTGTGGATGGTCACGATCGGTTTGCATCTTGAACAGATCGATCACGTTGATGAAGCGAATCCTCAGCTCCGGAAACTCCGTGCGCAGCAACGCCGTTGCGGCCAATGCTTCCTGCGTTGGGATATCGCCGGCACAGGCCATCACGACGTCAGGCTCCTGCCCCTGGTCGTTGCTGGCCTGAGCCCAGATGCTGATGCCCTTGGTGCAGTGCGTGATTGCAGTGCCTATATCCAGATACTGCAAATGCATCTGCTTATCGCTAACGATTACGTTGATGTAGTTTTCGCTACGCAGGCAGTGATCTGCGACAGACAATAAACTGTTGACGTCAGGAGGCAGGTAGATGCGAGTGACTTCGGCGCGCTTGTTTACGACTACATCCAAAAATCCCGGATCCTGGTGAGTAAAGCCGTTGTGGTCCTGACGCCACACGGTCGACGTAATCAGAAGATTCAGCGAAGCGATGTTCCGGCGCCACGGGAGTTCATTGCAGATCGACAACCACTTCGCATGTTGATTGAACATCGAATCGATAACATGTGCGAATGCTTCGTAAGTCGAAAAGAAGCCGTGGCGACCAGTGAGCAAATACCCCTCGAGCATGCCTTCGAGCGTGTGCTCGCTGAGCATTTCGATGACGCGGCCATCAGGTGACAACTCCCCGCCATCGCTGTCTTCAGGGAAGTACTCCGCTATCCAAAACTTCTTACTGGCCTCATAAATGGCGTCGAGCTTGTTCGACGTGTTTTCATCCGGACCAAAGACCCTGAACGAGTCCATGTTTAGCTTCATCACGTCGCGCAGAAACTTACCTAAAGGCTTCGTGTTTTCTGCTTCGGTCCGGCCAGGACGATCAAAACTGGCGGCATATGTTTTGAAGTCCGGCAGACGAAGGTTCTTCTTCAATTGTCCACCGTTAGCGTGGGGATTCGAACCCATGCGACGGTTGCCGGTTGGCGCCAACTCGCGAAGTTCCCGAACAAGGCAGCCATTGGCATCGAACAGTTCTTCAGGTTTGTAACTGCGCATCCACTGCTCGAGCAGTTGCAAATGTGCCGGGTTCTTCTTAACAGCGGAGAGTGGAACCTGGTGTGAGCGCCACAAACCTTCGACTTTGTGACCGTCGACTTCTTCAGGCGCGGTCCAACCCTTTGGTGAACGAAGCACGATGATGGGCCAACGCGGACGCGTGGCTACACCCGAACTTCGCGCTTCCTGTTGCAGCGTGCGAACAGTGTTGATGCAATGGTCCACGGTGGCGGCCATTGCCTGGTGCATCGTCGCCGCATCAGAGCCTTCGACAAAGAGCGGCGTATAACCGTAGCCCTTAAACAGATCCTCCAACTCCTGGTGAGAGATGCGCGCTAGCAGCGTGGGATTGTTGATCTTGTAACCGTTCAGGTTGAGAATCGGCAGGACCGCGCCGTCTCGAATCGGATTGAGAAACTTATTGATGTGCCATGAAGTGGCTAGTGGACCAGTTTCCGCCTCCCCGTCGCCAACGACAGCAGCGACGATCAGATCCGGGTTGTCGAAAGCCGCACCGCAAGCGTGAGACAGTACGTAGCCCAGTTCCCCGCCCTCATGAATCGATCCCGGCGTCTCAGGTGTGCAATGGCTGCCGACTCCACCGGGAAATGAGAATTCCTTGAAGAAACGGAGCAGGCCCTCTTCGTCCAAACTCTTTTCCGGATAAACCTCCGAATATGAACCTTCCAGATAAACAGGCGCCAAAACGCCGGGCGCTCCATGTCCTGGACCAGCCATGTAAATCATGTCCAGGTCAAACGACTTAATCACCCGGTTCAGATGGGTATAGATAAACGACAAAGCCGGGCTGGCACCCCAGTGTCCGAGCATCCGGTTCTTGAGATGTTCCGGCTTTAAGGGCTCTCGCAGGAGTGGATTACCGTGCAGGTAGATCATTCCTAACGCGAGATAGTTGCAGGCACGCCAGAAAGCGTGAGTCTTGCGCGCCTCTTCATCGCTGAGCGGAGCACCTGCAATCGTCGATCGTGCAACACCGTAAGCACTGAGTTCATTCACTGCGGATCTGCTTGCGATCATTGTGGCCTCATAGATCTATGCGGCACAGGGGGTGAGGCCCTGCATTGAAAGATCGTTAATGGATCACGATCCCAATACTCAAACGTAAATTATCCTGACGCGTACCCTGTATAACGAAGGGTGTCCCTACTGTTTGGAACGGAGTTGGCGCCAGCACGATCCCCGTCTGCTGATCGCCACGATTGATGATGTTCCAGTCTATTTGAACAACTCGCACATCGAACCTGTCGTTGAGCTTGATGTCGAGGCCGCCGCCAAAAGCCATCGAGAAGCTCGTCTCATTCGTGTGAAAGTCGCTGATGCCGAAGACCGCCGGCAGGTCTGGGCTATCGACGTCAACTTTCTGAACCGCGACGCCGAAGAGCGCATGCCCAAACGGCTTGAATGTTGGTCCATCTTGAGAGTTATTTTTCACCTGAATGCCGCCGAGGAAGTTTTGCAGTGTCGTATCGACGGTGCCGCTTCCTAGCGGACGGCTGAAATTGTCTTCACGCAGATGGAGCGAATAGTCAAACTTCGCTCCGACGTATTTGTGAAAGTTGTAACCGGCTGCGAGGTTAAATCCACGCAGGGTTTGTTTTTCACCCAGCACATCGTCGACTGCCGGACTTCCGGTATCGCCTGCGAGATTGTCGACAAAGAGGGCGGAATAGCCGCCAAAAAATTCGAACTTCTTGTAATCATCCTGCGCTAAAGCAGTTGCCGTGGAAACCAAAATCAGAGTTACCAACGTCACCAATCGCCTCATAAAGATCTCCCTTTCCTCGTTCTAATTTGGTACCTGGTTCATTTTGAAAAACGCCGAAGGCGTTGGTTAATTCCAGCCCAGGGTTGGAGCGGGAGCGACAACCCTGGGATTACCAACCACCATGCTTTCAACCCTGTAAGGGTTAATGTCGCACAGGCCTAACGCTTTCAGCGTTTGTTCTTCTTGCTCTTGTGACCCAGGGTTCTCGCTGCGCTCGAACCCTGGGCTGGAATTAGCCAACGCCTT
>JBIOUJ010000134.1:0-11448 GCA_044867025.1 Pyrinomonadaceae bacterium
CATCTGCGAAAATCTGCGGCTTACTTCTTCTTCTCAATGCGATCGCGGTCGTAGCGACACACGGCGTCGTAATCACAAAACCGGCAGGTCTTTAACTTCTCAGAAGGGTCAACGATAAACTTGCCGGCGCGCATGCCATCGAGGAAGTCCCAGATGCGCGCGACGACCTCGGTTCGAATCCGCTGCCAGTCTTCGTCTGTGAACACCGAGTTCTTCGCGCGCAGGCGCAAGTAATCCAGTTGGCTCGCGCGATACAGACCTTTGTTGCGCCGATCCTGCGCGCCGCGAATCACGTAATATCCACCGCCGGCGATTGGCTGATCAGGCAGGATCAGTTTTTCGAGCGCTTCGAGATAGATCGGCAGTTGCAAGCTTCTTCCGGAAGTGATGTCGCTTCGGCTCGCGCCCGTTGATAGTTTGTAGTCATAGGCGACTACAGTGTTGTCGCGCGCGACGTCTACGCGATCGATCTGCCCGCTGATCTTTATCTTCTCCTCGCCGACAAAAGTTTCGCGTGTCAGTTCGAGAGGCTCTTCAGTCGAATCCGGATCTTTAGCCGCAGACCGCGCTCCACCAAACGCGACTTCAAAATATGTCGGAAGCACTTGTTGACCTTCCGCTTCCGCCTGGATTTCCAACTCGTACAACAACACCTGGTCCAGCAGGATCTTGCGAATCTCTCGATCGATCTTCCAGATCTGTTTGTTGAGCGGCGGAACAACGCGCTCGTGTTCGTCAAACACGCTGTCTGCAATCGCGGCGAGTTCCGACTGTAGTTTTTTCTTATCGAGCTTGTGCAACGGCTCGCGACGATGACGCTCAAAGAACCTTCGGAGAACATCGTGGAGCAGTTTGCCGGCATCGATCGCCTGCAGGTCGAGCGCTGCTTCACCGCGTGGTTCGAGTCGCAAAACTCTTTGCGCAAAAAACCGAAACGGACAGTTGCCGTACACGCTCAGTCCGCTCGCACTGTGTACGAAGTCGGGTCCGAACTTCAGGTTCAACAACCGCAGCAAATCCGGATCGGTGATCTCGCCGTCGTAAGTCCCCCAACGCGGGCTGGCACGTTCGCGCTCGATCTCGATGCGTCGCAAAGCAGCGTCGCTCAGAAAACCGTCGTTGCGCGCGAGTGTCAGCAATCGCGTGATTCGCGGCTGCGGCAACAAAGTCTCTTTTTTCCCGCGATGCAGATGCCGCTCCTGCTGACGCACGAGGCCGACTTTCATCTCCGTGATGTTCGCTGCGTCCGCGAGGTTCTTGCCGTCGTAATCGCGTCGCACGATCTCCGTCTCGAGTCTGAACGGCGCGATCGCGCGGCGCAGTTCGTCGACATAGTAAGACGCGACGGTTTCTGAATCGTCGCCAAGCAACAAAGGGCGTGTGAGATACAAGCGCTCAGTCGCGCGACAAGTTACCTGGTAGAAGTAGTGCTCCTCTTTGAGCAGTGTGTTGGGTGAAATGTCTTCGAGCGTCAAACCGTATTCACGAAGCCGGTCGCGTTCTTCGTGCGGATAGATCCAATCGCGTGAGGCGCTCAGCGGAAATCCACCTTCGATCAGTCCGGCAAGAAAAACGGCACGGAACCGCAGGCCGCGCACGTCTGTCGCTTCGAGCACTCGCAAGCCGTTGCGATTCGGCGCACCGAAGAGCTGCGACTGAAAACCCATCGAGCGACGCGTTTCGGTGAGGAATGTTGAAAGCCTGGTGGAGGTCACTTTGCCGGCGATCTCGATGCTCTTGATCGCGGAAACGAATGCGCGACGCAACGCTTCGAGCGCGTTGAAGTTGAGCATTACTTGCGGCAGTTGCTGCTCGTCAGTCGATTTTCTCGCGGGCTCTGCAATCTGTTCGCGAAAGCCCAATCGATCCAACAGCCGCATCAACTCCTGGCGCAACTGCGTCGGTCTGCCTTCGCGAGGTACGGCGTGCAGCAGTTCTGCAAAGCGTTGGACCACGAGCGAGGTCCACGCCAGCGCCGCCGGATGAATGTCGCGCGAAGGGCGGCGTTTTCTTTCGGCGCTCTTTTCCTCGAGCTTTGCTGTTTCAGCGTTTTCGAGATTGTCGGCGATGTCTGTATCGCGGTCGTGCGCGCCCGGATCGATGTTCAAGATCTCTTTTGTCGCCGCGGCGCCGGGGAGATCTGTAAACAGTTTGTGCGCGCGCGCCAGCCATGCACTCACAGTCAATTCGCTGCCGACGTAAGCAAACGCGTTTTCGAGCGCATCAGCATCCCAGAAGCCGATGCGGTAGCGCTGCTTCAAACGATCGACGGTTTCAGGCGTAAGCGTCTGCACATCCGATCGCAACAAGTCCAGGTGTCGCTCATCGAAGCGTGTTGAAAGAACACGCATTTCCGCGTCGCTCAGACGGAAGTATTCCGACTTGATCAGATCTGCAATTTCGGCGATGCGAGTCGCGGGATTCTCCTCAGTCGTGAGCCCCTCGAGCAGCGTCAGAAGCTTAAGCGCCGCGCGGTTGGCCGGAACATCACCCGCCTCGACTCGCAATTCGAGATTGCACGGAATCGATTCTTCCAGCAGCACGCGGGAGATTACGGGACCGTAAGTAGCTCGTTCACGCACGACGAGCGCGATGTCTGCAAGCTTGTAATTCTCCGTCAAAACCAAACGCTTCACTTCGCGAGCTATCGTACGAATCTCGGTGTCGCGATCGCCGCACTCGAGATAGCGGATCTCTTTTGCGACAAACTCGGGCTCTTCCGACACCTCTTCTGACTTCAAAGGATTGAAGAGGTTCTCGCGCAATGACGACAAGACACCGCTTGTCGACGTGTACTCGCGGATCGGCACCGTGTCGAACTTCGCGATGCTTTGCAGTTGACCAATCGTTTCCTGAAACGGAACAAAGATCTCAGGGTTGCTGTCGTCGTGGTTGAGATTCACGATCGTTTCCGGAAAGCGCGGGATCAACTGGCGCAAAATCTCTCCCTGCACGGGCGTGAAATCGAAAAACCCGTCGACGATGAAGAACTGCACTTTCGACAGCCATGGAACTTGGACGCTGTGCTCGTCGACGAATCCGCGCAAAACCTGGAGCGCGCGAAGCTGATCCGCGTCTTCTTCCGTGAAATGATTTTGGTTCAGGAGCTCTGTGTACGTGGAGTAGATGAGCGCGATCTCGTTATCGAAATCAACCTGCGTGACACCTCGCGTTCCGCTGTTCCCTTTTTCGAGATCGCGGGCGCGAGCAGTCAGGATGTCGATGAGTTCGGCGGGTGTCCTGGCAGCGCGTTCGATCTCGCCGAGCACGGTCGAAACACTGTTCACGCAACCTTCGCGCGTCGCGAGCGGCGCGAGTGCTTTCAGCTTGTTAGTCGCGAGCAAATTCAGCAGGACCTGCGAGATCAGGCTGCGCTTCAACGGCAACTCGTCGCGATCGATCGGAATCCGCGGCGGCAAGCCCTGTCCATTTTCGTCGACTGCCGAATACAACACGCGCCGCACGAAACCACGGAAAAGGTGCACCGGAAGCTCGCCCCAAACTCCGCGATTGCGCGTGCCGTCGAGAATTTTTTGCGTGACGACTTCGAGCAGCGGATGCGAAGCCGCGAGATAGATGAACGCGTCGCTTTGATTATTGGCTACAAGCTTGGCGCAGCGCTCGATGAGTAGCGCGCGATTGTCGTTCAGTAGAGGACCCAGCCAGATCTCGTTCACGTGCTTAAAGCCCAATCATTGGTCATATATCATTTGACACTTCTCATTTGTCATTGCACCTGGCTCAAAATAACAAATGACAAATGTCAAATGATATATGACCAATCACTACTGTCCCAACGTTTTTTCAGTTTAAGGTGATAGCCCGTTGAAATAGAAGAAGTTAAGTCCGATGGAGTTTGTAATCGATTTGAATTCAAGTTCAGACAATCCGAAGCTTTCGCGACTTTTGCGGAAGGGGATGGCGGATGAATTCTGGCAAATCGATCTTTTCACAACTAATGGACTTTCTTCCCACATACGAGTTTCGCCAGTGCGTCGAGCGCTACCAAGGCAATTACAAACTCAAGAGCTTCTCCTGCTGGGACCAGTTTCTGTGTATGGCCTTCGCGCAGCTAACTTATCGCGAGAGTTTGCGCGATATCGAAGCTTGCCTGCGTGCGCAACAAACCAAGCTTTACCACCTCGGCATTCGCGGCCAGGTCTCGCGCAACACTTTGGCCCATGCGAACTCGGTCCGCGATTGGCGCATCTACGCCGACTTTGCTCAAGTGCTGATCACTCGCGCTCGCGCGCTCTACCTAGACGATCACTTCGGGGTCGAGTTGGCCCAGACGGTTTACGCCCTCGACGCCACCACCATCGATTTGTGCCTGGCGCTTTTCCCTTGGGCCGAGTTTCGCAAACACAAAGGAGCCGTCAAACTCCACACCCTGCTCGACCTGCGCGGCAACATTCCAACTGTTGTGATCATTACACATGGCAAGATTCACGAGGTAAACATTCTGGATCAACTCAGCTTCGAAGCCGGCGCCTTCTACGTAATGGATCGCGCTTACCTCGATTTCGCTCGTTTGTACAAACTGCATCTGGCTTCGGCCTTCTTTGTTACGCGGGCCAGAAAGCGCTTCGATTGCCAGCGTCTCTACTCACAACCAGTAAACAGAGCAACCGGGGTGATCTGCGATCAGATCGTGACTCTCGTCAATCCCGTTCCTCGCAAAGGCTATCCCGAGAAGTTGCGCCGCATTCGTTACTTCGATGTGCAAACCCAGAAACGGCTCGTCTTTCTAACCAACAACTTCAGCCTGCCTCCACTGACTATCGCCCAACTTTATCGCAGCCGTTGGCAGGTCGAGTTGTTCTTCAAATGGATCAAACAACATCTCCGCATCAAGAAATTCTACGGCACCTCTGTGAACGCTTTGAAGACTCAAATCTGGATTGCGATCTCGGTCTACGTGCTCGTAGCAATAGTAAAAAAAGAACTGCAACTGGAGGGCAGTCTCTACAGAATGCTACAGATCTGCAGCGTCTCCATTTTCGAGAAATCCCCCATTTTACAAGCTCTTTCTGTGAACGAAGATCAAGTACCTTGGACCATCTTTACAACCAGTTGATTCTATTCAACTAACGTTGGGACAGTAGTGATGACCAATGATTTATTTCACTCACTCACCGCCGCCGCGGCCTTGCTCTTCTTCTTCACTTTCTTCTCAGTGCCGTTTTCTGGTCGGAGCAGCGGCATGTCGTCCAGATCGGGGAACAGTCCACCTTCGTCAAAGCTCAGTGGTCGGGTTGCTTTGTCGATGGGTTCCAGCGTTTCGATCTCGTCGCCTGTGATCGCACCGCGCTCTTTGAAACGTCTCGCCGTTACGAGCACACGAGTTTCGAGTGAACGCACGCCGCGATTGTAAGAGTCGAGGGCGCGATCCAGACCCCGGCCGATGTCGTCGAAGTGCTTAGTAAACGTGCGCAGGCGATCGTAGAGACTGCGCGCAAGGTTACTCACCTCATGCGCGTTCTCCGCCATCTGCTCCTGACGCCAACCATACGAAACAGCTTTCAGCAGCGCAATGAGCGTCGTCGGCGTCGCGATGATCACTCCCTGCGTGACGCCGTCTTCAATCAACTTCGGATCGTTTTCCAGTGCCGCGCTGTAAAAAGTCTCGCCGGGCAGAAACAGCAACACAAACTCGGGCGTTGGCTGCACCGTCTCCCAGTACGACTTCCGGCTGAGCGCCGTGATGTGCGTTCTCACAACGCGAGCGTGATCCTTCAGTCGTTGCAAGCGCACTTCTTCGTCAGTCGTCGAGATCGATTCGTAAAACGCGTCGAACGGAACTTTCGAATCGACCACGATCGTGCGATTACCCGGCAGACGCACGATCACATCCGGACGAATTCGGCTTTCTTCCGTCGCAAACGTTTCCTGTTCCATGAAGTCGCAGTACTGAAGCATGCCAGCGAGCTCGACGACGCGCCGCAGTTGAATCTCTCCCCAGCGCCCGCGCACATGCGGCACGCGCAACGCTTTCACGAGGTTTCCAGTCTCCGACTGAAGCTGTAAGTGCGACTGTGCCAACGCTTTAACCTGCTCGCGCAACTCGGAATAGGCGCCGGCGCGCGTCTTCTCGAGCTCGCCTATCTTGCCGTCGACTTTTTCCAGCGACTCCTTGAGCGGCTTGATGAGATCGCCAATCGCGTTCTGGCGGCGTTCGAGATCGCCTTTCGCGCTTTGTTGAAATGTTTCGAGGTTCTGTTTTGCGAGATCGAGAAACGATCGGTTGTTGCTTCGCAGAGCATCCGCCGAGAGCGCTTTAAACGCGTCGGCAAGTTTCTCTTCGGCGTTGTTCAGAAGCGCGATCTTTTCCAGGCTGGACTTGCGTTCCTCCTCGAGACGCGTTTGCAGCGCGGACAGGTCGGCGAGCGTGCGTGCATTCTCCGTTCGCAGAAACTCGCTTTGGTCCGTTTCACGATCGAGCGCTTCGCGAAGCTCCCGCAGTTGATCTTCCTTGCCTGCAAGACGCTCGATCAGCGTGGCGCGCTCGCTGTCGCCCGACGCACGGCCACGGTCGAATTCGTATTTCAGCTTGGTCCGAGTGATGAACCAGATGGAGAGACTGCCGACGATGAGGCCCACGGCCAGCATCGACGCGGGGAAGACAATTTCCATGCGCGGGATTCTACCACTCGCGGGCGTTCGTATCCATCATCTTGTTTGTCCCGGGGTCTTCCACCCCAATTTATGGGGTCGTTCACCTGCGGAAACTGGCGACCATCCGTTCGTAAACTCTGCGCGTGACGCGTACGTCGTTGAGGTTGTATTCGCGAATCAGGTCGAGTTTTCCGGCTTGATAGAGATCGAAGACCTTGCTGCCTTCGACGTCGGCAGTCTTGCTCGACTCGATTCCCAGCGCCCAGGCGATATCGTCAAGGCTGACGAAGCGTTTGGCACCGAGCCACCAGTGATGCATCGTGTCGAAGACGCCACGGACGTTGTATTCACCGAGATTCACAAAGGGGCGGCACTGAAGGGAGCGCACGAGACAGCGCTGAAAGATGAACGGAAGGTCGAAACCGATGATGTTGTGACCGACGAGTTCGTCGCAGTCGGGATCGAAATCCTTCATGAAGCTGACGAAGTCCTGTAGCGCTTTCTTCTCGTTTTGTTCGAACCCGTCGCTGTCGATTCCGAAGACGTGCTCGCTCACCTGCGGGCCGAGGTCTGGAAACTCCAGACCCGGAATCGGTCCGACATGAAGTGCGATCGATAAGACGCGTCCGGAAGTCGCGCTCAGCGAGCCGAGTGCGTAACAACGTTCTTCTTCGGCGGCGATGTCTTCGAGATAGCGCTGTTGCTGTTCGAACCGCATGTTACCGAGACGCATCAGCCGTTCGAGTTGGGGCCCAACACGCTCGCGAAAATCCGGTAGTGTGATGGTTTCGATGTCGAGTGTGTAGGCGCACGGGAGGTGTGGATCGGATTTCTGGTGTTCGCGGTATTGTTCGAGCGTGATTGGTCGATATTCGGCGACGACGAATTGCGAGCGGTCCTGAAAAGTTTCGAGTTTACCGGTGATTCCCCAGAGACCGGGTTTGATCTCTTTTTGAGTTTCGAGTATCTCGCCCCAGATTTTGAGAGCGATTGAGCCGGAGGCGTTGCGCGCGGAAGCGTCGCAGAAGAGCCGGCCTTGTTGGGTTCTGCGCTCACGGACCGATGTGACGAGGACGATGAGCCAGAGGTCCTCACCGTAAGGAATTTCGGGGATGGGGATGTTGCCTCTCAAGATCTATTTCAATCTTCCCGTGAGCATCAGCGCGATCATCTTGTAATCGCCCATGAACGACCAGAGCGGGTATTTAAACGTCGCGGGCTTGTTCTTCTCGATCAGAAAATGCGCAAACCAGGCGCAGCCGTAACCAGGAATGAAGCCGAGCAGGAAGAGCCACCATCTTCCAGACGCGATGAAGTAGATGATCAAGGCTATGCCGGCTGTCGTGCCGATCAGGTGCAGCCAGCGAGTCGCTGGACGGCTGTGCTCGGACAGGTAAAAGGGCCAGAATTCCGAAAATGATTCAAATCGGTTTTTTGAATCTGCGTTCATCCGTGTCCAAGATTTTCTTCGACGTGCTCGACGTTGCTCATGCCGATCAGCGCGGTCGTGATTCCCGGTGCGGACTGAACGAACTGAATCGCGGCTTGCGGCTCAATGCGGCCTTGCAACAGCGAAGCGCTCGCGATTACCGTCACGCCTAATCGTGTCGCCGCGTCGACAACCGTTACTCGTTGCCCATCGAGCATTTCATTCGCCAGCGTGATCGCCTCAGACATCGCAAGGTTGAATGGCAGTTGTATGAAGCGAAATCCATGATCGTCGCCGCCGGCTTCACGCGCAAGCTCGACCATCCGCACGAGGGAATGATGATCGCGCGACTCTGCCGGAACACGAAACCCGTTCCACGTCGCTACGCCGTAATGTGCCACCTTCCCTTGCTCGCGGTCCTGTTCGAGACGCTCGAACGCAAGCTTCAGCCGCGAATAAAACTCGTCCTCTGAAACATGTCCTAACTGCGATTCGGGATTGTGAATGTAATAAACGTCGACACACTCGAGATCCATGTTTCTGAGCGACTGGTCTAGCTGGCTTTGGAGGTAAGCCGGAGTCATGCAATGACTGCCCGCGACGACGTCTTCAAACGAAGCGATGCCCGGCTTCACGAACGTTTCAGTGAAGTATTCGCGGACGTTTCGCGGCGGTGCACCGTCGAACGGCAGGTAACCGCCTTTAGTGCAGATGACGAGTTCCTCGCGCGCAAAACCGTGCTCGGTGGTGAGTTGTTTCAACGCCTGGCCGATCGATCGTTCGCTGCGCTGAAAACGATAATTCGCAGCGCTGTCGATGACGTTCGCGCCCAGTTGGACCGCTCGAACAACAGCGCTCGCGTAATTCCGATCGGTAGCTTCATCAGCGTTGCCGAGATACGTGCCGATGCCGATCGACGACAGCATGAGACCCTGTTGTTGCCGAAAATGATTATTCGCGAGGCGGCCGGCAAACCGATCGCGATAGCGTTCAGTGCCTTCCGGTGTAGCGCGATTCACTGGCATATTGATAACGTAGCACAAAATGAGAACGCAATCCTCTCTCGATGTCACCGACGACACGCTGAACGAAATCTCTTCTTCGGCGATGAAATTAGTCTTCGACTATCTAAAAACGATTTCCGAGCGGCCGGTCCGTGCTGAGAATCACGCTGGTAAAACTACGGCCTCGATCGACGCCGAACTCTCCACGGAAGGCGTACCGCTCGACAAGCTCATCGACGACTGTCGAACGATCGTGGATCTGAGCCGGCACAACGGACACCCACGCTTCTTCGGTTACGTTGCTTCTCCATCAACGCCGATCGGCGCATACGGGGATCTGATTGCATCGGCACTTAACGCGAACATCACCTGCTGGCGTTCCGGACCCGCGGGAACCGAGCTCGAACGCATGGTCGTGCGCTGGCTCGGATCGTTGATTCGTTACGATCGCGAAGCTAACGGCTTGTTGACCAGCGGCGGTTCGATGGCCAACATGATCGCCCTGCTGATTGCCAGCCGCCGCCAGTCGGGCGCGGATGCGTCGCGGCGTGGCCTCTGGAATACAGGGCGCCCCATGACGGTCTACGCTTCTGAGGAAGTTCACATGTCGATCCCGAAAGCGGCAGACATTCTTGGCTTCGGACGCGATCAGGTGCGCGTGATCGAATGTGACGATCGTCAACGAATGCGCGTCGACCAGCTCGCCTCACGCATCGAGGCTGATCTGCGTGAAGATTTGAAGCCGTTTTGTATCGTCGGCAGTGCGGGAACCGTTAACACTGGAGTCGTTGACCCGCTCGCGGAGATTGCGGACGTCGTCCGAGAATTCGATCTGTGGTTTCACGTTGACGGCGCTTACGGGGCTCCCGGTGTTTTGGACGAGCGTAAAAGCGCGCTCTTCAAAGGCATCGAGCGCGCCGATTCGGTTTCGCTCGATCCACACAAGTGGCTTTACGTTCCGGTCGATGCCGGCTGCCTGCTATTCCGCGACGCCGCAGCAGCACGCGCTGCATTCAACACGGAAGACGCGGATTACATCAAGACGCACGGATACACCGACGAAGAGGCGTTCGCGTTCTGGGACTACGGCGTGGAACTCTCGCGCCGCTTTCGGGCGCTGAAAGTTTGGTTGACGTTGCAGTACTACGGAAGTCGTCGCATCGCCGAAGCTATCAGCGACGACATTTCGCTGGCGGAGTATCTGGGCGAATCAGTCTCGAATGCGGATGATTTCGAACTGCTCGCACCGGTCGAGTTGAGTATCTGTTGCTTTCGTTACGTTCCACCCGGCGCCGCAAAAAACGATGCGGAATTGGATCGTTTGAACGAACACATCATGGAACTCGTGCAGAAAGGCGGCCGCGCATACCTGTCGAACGCGACCGTCAACGGACGCTTTGCGTTGCGAGCGTGCATTACAAATTTTCGCACGACAAAGTCAGACATAGACCAGACAATCGAGGCGATCAGGGACGCCGCACGCATCGCATGACACATCAATCGTACGATCGCGAATTGTGGATAGCAGTCGACCTCGCACGCGTCGCAGGCGCTGCGATTCTCGAACACTACAAAGGACCAATCAGGGTCGAACAAAAGAATTCTGCTGACGACGTCGAGCCAGTGACGCAGGCCGACAGAGTCGCCAACGAACTGATCGTCACGCGTCTGAAGCGTGAGTTTCCGGATGACGGGATTCTCGCGGAAGAATCTGTCGACACCAAACGACGTTTGGAGAAGTCGCGCGTGTGGATGGTCGATCCGCTCGACGGCACGAATGGTTTCATCGACGGCAACGGGGATTTTGCTGTACAGATTGGACTCGCGGAGGAAGGTCAACCCGTCGTCGCAGTTGTTTATCAACCACTCACGGGAGTTTTGTATCGCGCCATCCGCGGGACAGGGACATGGATCGAACGCACGCAGTTTCCAACGTATGGAGCGCGCGTTTCTGACACGACAAATCTTTCGGAGATGCGTTTGGCCGCCAGCCGCTCACACCGCAGCTCGAGGATGAATAAAGTCGTGGAGCGGTTTGGCTTTCGCGAAGAGGTTCAACGCGGCTCGGTCGGAATAAAAATCGGCTTGCTGATCGAGAAGCAGTGCGACGTGTACATTCACCTGTCGCCGCGAACGAAGCAGTGGGACACCTGCGCGCCGGAGTTGATTCTGACGGAAGCGGGCGGGCGTGTAACCGATCTTTTCGGCTATCCTCTGAACTACAACGTTCCCGACGTTCAGAATCGCAACGGACTCGTCGCCAGCAACGGAGCAGCTCACGATCAAATCATCGAAACACTCGCGCCGCTGCTGAAAGAGTTTGGTAGAAAGAGGGTTTGACTTCCTCTGCGTTACCTCTGCGTTCCTCTGCGCCTCTGCGGTAAGAGATCTTAGATTAAG
>JBIOUJ010000135.1:0-28270 GCA_044867025.1 Pyrinomonadaceae bacterium
CATCTGCGAAAATCTGCGGCTTAAATCTGTCTCTTGACGATGACTAATGTGATGTCGTCAGCGGCGCTTGTGCCCTGTGCGAACTTCGTCAACGACGATTCGATGCGATCGCGGATGCCCGCCGCAGAGGCTTCAATGTTGCGCGAGACGACTTCATACAGCCGCGTCGCGCCAAACTCTTCACCCGTCGGACTGACAGCTTCCGTCACACCATCGGAATAGATGCAGAGTACATCGCCGCGCTGCAACTGCGTCCGTCCTTCTCGATATTCGGCGTCGGGCTTGATCCCGAGTGGCAAACCTCCTGATGCGAGTTGTTCCACCGTTCCTGCCGAGTGAACAATCAACGGCGGATTGTGCCCCGCATTCAGGAACGACAGCGCCCCCGATTGCGGATCGAGCTCAGCGTAAAAGAGCGTGACGAATCGATTCGCGGGAATGTTGTCCGCCAGATAGCGATTGACCGCGGAGATCGTGGCCACGAGCGAATTGTGAGAGGCCGATTGGGCGTGAATCGCAGCGTGCAGCGACGACATCAGGAGCGCCGCAGCAGTTCCCTTACCTGACACATCGCCGAGCGCGATCACGAGGCGTCCATCATCGCGCTCGATGAAGTCGTAATAATCGCCGCCGATCTCGTAACAAGGAAAACTGATTCCCTGCAACTCGTAACCACTGACGTGCGGCGGCGCAGTCGGCTGAAAGCGCTGCTGGATCTCACTCGCGAGAGCAAGCTCGCGTTCGAAGCGCTCGCGCTCGAGCCGTGCTTCGACGAGCCTCGCGTTCTCGACGCGTATGGCAGCGACGGACGCGAGCGTCGTCAAAACCTTCAAATGATCTTCCGTGAATCGTCCCTCGGCGATCGGTGAATCAGCGTAGATGATTCCAAACACTTTGTCTGACACACCAAGCGGCACCGCAAGAACGGATCGAACCCCCTGAAGCACAACAGTTCCACTCGCAAAACGAGGATCGTGTTGGGCGTCTGACGTAAGCACCGACTTGCCACGAATCACGACTTCATCGAGTACGTTGCGACTCACGCGAATCTCACCGACTTCACCAACGCGATCCCTCAAACGCGCCACCGCAACTCTCAGATCTTCACTTCCCTCATCGCGCATCATGATCAGACAACGATCCGCGGGCACTGCTTCAAACACGAGCGTGACGATCTGTTCGAGTGTCTCGTTCAGTGTCGCGGACGCGAGAAGCGTAATTCCCACTTTGCTGATCAGCGCGAGCAGGTCACCGTGCTTGGCTTTCGGCGTAACGGTTGTCGAAGCAATCTCTTCAGGCTGAGTGCGCGCACCTTCGATCGCTTCGAGCAATCCGGACGTGGTCCGATCCGCAGATGCGAGCGCGATCGTCGCTTCCGGAAGGCTGCCCGTGTTGTCGGTGATCATCGTGGCGCCCATGCCGGAGTTGAAGGTGCCGTCGTCGTAGATGATCTCCGTTTCGCCGATCTGAATGCGCCCGCCGGCGGTGAGATGAATGACGCCCTCGACGGTGGCGCCGTTGTAGAGCGTGCCGTTCGCCGAACCGAGATCCTGCAACAGATACTCGTCTCCCTCGCGCCGCACTTCAGCGTGAACGCGGGAAGCGAACGGATCGGGAATACACAGATCGTTTCGAGCGGAACGGCCGATAGTTATACGAAGCCGGCCGAGTGGAAAATGGTCGGGGGCGCGGTCGGGGTATTTAACTATGAGCTCTGACATGTTTAGAAGATTCTGGGCGGCGTAGCGGAAGCATCAACTAGATTGAACCCTCACGAACGACAATTGTGCCGGCTATCATATCGTGCAAACCTCTGCCATGCACCCCCACCGCCGCGATTAAGAAACCGAGACCCAGCAGCGCGAATGAGAGCGGATAACCAATGAAATGACGCAGCAACGCGCGCCCGATTCCGGGCGGTCCGCCGTCATTGCGTTCTATGCGCAGTCCGGTCGCCCACTTACCAAGCGTCAATCCTGTGAGACCAGGAATTATCGCGAGGTTGAGTATCGCCAGGACGATGGCGAGCAGAATTGCGGCAGTTTCGGCTGAATCACCGGCTGCCCGCGCGCCACCGCCGAGCATACGGGCAATCAAAGTGCCTGCGACAACGATAGAAAGGAGTGCGATGTAGTCGATCAGCAAAGCGCCGCAACGGAGAGGGAATGGGGCTCTGAGTCGTTGTCCGCCATGCCTGGCGGCGCGGCTTCTTGCCTGCGAGCGCGGCAAACCTTGAGCAACTGTCATGGAAAAAGTATTAATGCCTGGGTCTGTCTCTGCGTATCTCTGCGATCCTCTGCGCCTCTGCGGTAAAAGTGTGTTCACCGCAGAGGCGCAGAGGAACGCAGAGATACGCAGAGGTAAACTGACTACCCTACTAAAAAGTGCAATGTCGTCTCACCCACACGCAGCTTATCCCCACTGTCCAGCACCCTCGGCTGGCGCGGTGCGAGCCGCACAGAGTCATTGATCACGGTGCCGTTCACCGATCCCAGATCCTCGACGAGAAACGTTTCGCCTTCGAGCCAGATACGCGCGTGGCGTCGAGAGACCTTTGTCTCGGGATCGAATCGCGAAAGATCGATCTCCGGGAAGATGTTCGAATGCGGATCCGTGCGGCCAAGTAAGTTGCTGTCTTTCTGCAAGATGAACGACGCGTCAAGCTCCGTGGTTCCCGTCACCACGAGCTTCGCTGTCGGCCGCACCGTATGCAACATCGCGCTCGCGCCGACTGGAACAAGCGGCTGACGCGCACCGCAATGCGCGCAGAACACGTCGTCAGCAGCAATACGACCACCGCAAAAACCGCAGTACACCGTTTGTACCTGGACCGTTTCGCTGCCTAACGCCGGTGCAGGAAGTCCGTAGCTGACACGCCCCGATAACAACTTGTCGAGGTGGACCGCAAGCTCATCTCTCAACTCGCGCGCCGTGCGATAACGATCATCCGGTTTGTACTCAACACAGCGCATGAGGATGTGCTCCATCTCTGTCGAAATGGACGGCGTGATCTGACGCGGCCTCGGGTTCTTAGAGAAATCAAAAATCAGCAGCGGATTGTCCTGCGGATCTGAACCAGTCAACAGGTGAAACATCGTCGCGCCAAGACTGTAAACGTCCGACGCCGGTTGCACGCGACCGCTGAACAGCTCCGGCGGCGCATAACCCATCGTGCCGACCGCGGTCACACCTTTTTCCTGCTGCGTCACCCAGCGCGCGATGCCGAAGTCGATTAACATCACACGTCCCGTGTTGCCGTCGATCATCAAGTTAGCCGGCTTCAAATCGCGATAGATGATCGGTTTCGGACGCGAGTGGAGATAGTCGAGCACGTCGGCGACCTGCATGCCCCAATCGGTGACCGTCTTTTCATCGACTCGACCACCAACTGCCGAGCGCATTCTCGACGCGAGATCGCCACCCGAAATGTATTTCATGACGAGATAAAAACGACTCAACGCCTCGTCATAGAAATAGTCGTAGATCGTCGGTATGCAAGGGTGTTCGAGCGAAGTCAGCAGCAACGACTCGCGTTTGAAGTCTCCGATCGCTTTCTCGTGTTGCGTTGGATCGAGATGGGATTCGACCATCTCCTTGACCGCGCGCGGTGCATCGCCAAGATTGCGATCCTTTGCGAGGTAGACCGCACCCATTCCACCGCCGCCGATGCGGCGCACAATCTCGTAGCGACCATTCAGTACGGTGTTGGCCGGAAGCTGTTTGACTGTTGGGCGATGACCGCCGGTCGTGCCCTCTTTCGGAAGCGACGTGCTTGCAGGCGGATGCACGCTGTCGGTAAATGAGCCACCCAGCGAAGCCGACGAAATCGGCGCCATCGATGTTTCACCGATTTCGTTGTCAACCGGCTGCTCAGGCGGGGGATTAGTCGATTCGTCATCGAGCGTCTCCGCAAACGCGGAGGAAGGTGTTGAGTGCACTTCGTCCTCGTCGCCAAGGGTGGCAGACAAGGTTTCCAGCTCGGGAGAGCTGGCGTTTAACTGCGCCCCGCAATTACCGCAGAAGTGTTCTCCAGGCGATACGCGGGCGCCGCATGCACTACACTCAGTCATCTATTAACGAAGTTAGCAGCCAGGAACTATTTCACAATGTGGAAGCGCAGAAATGTCTTTCCAACGATTATCTCATCGCCATCACATAATGCCTGGCGCTGTCCAGGTTGCAATCTCTTGCCGCGATTGATAAACGTCCCGTTAGTCGAACCCAGATCTTCCAGAAAATACTGGCCGTTGCTCAAGGTGATGCGAGCATGACGCCGTGAAACCTTGGCTTCCGGATCGTCCGTATCCAGATCAACATCGGGAAAGATCCCACCATCAGCGTCCCAACGCCCGATCTGAGCTTCAGTATCACTCAACATAAACTGCTTTCCGCTCGACCGGCCTCTTTCGATGACGAGACGCGCGTGCGGCTTCGCAGGCGATCTGAGTGCCGAGAAACTCAAACCCGCCGAAACCCGACCGCGAGCAAGCTCCGCCTGGGTGCTGGGTGACGCGGCGTGAGTGCCGTTACGGCCTTCTGCACCTTGTGGCGGTCGCATCTGATTGGGCGCTGGACGGCCGTTTGGCCTCAAAGGCGCGCCACATTCATCGCAGTACTGCGAGCCGTCGAGGTTTTCTGTTTTGCACCTGTCGCACGTAATCATCGTCGTCAAAAAAGCAAGTCATTCTAACGCGAAAAGCGGTCACCGCGCCAACGCATCTTACTCTGCGTTCCTCTGCGTATCTCTGCGTTCTCTGCGTTTAAGGCATTTCCAACGCAGAGATCGCAGAGATACGCAGAGGAACGCAGAGATTTCCCCGGGAGGTGTTAACAATTCGGCACCCTCCGGCGTCTCAGAATGTGGCCCTGTTGACGTTTGCTCTTATATGAAACTGTTTGATAAGTTTCCACGTAAAAGCTACTTCTTCGTAATTTTAGGCCCCTGGTAGAAGGAATCCAAAGATGGCATTGAGTCGGAAAAAGAAGATTATTATCGGCGTTGTTGTGGTGGCGGTCCTGGCCATCGCCGTGATCGTCAGTGTGATCGCGAGCCGCAAGGAAGAGCCCGAAGTCGTAACGGTAAAAATTAACGTCAGACCGGAGCTCAAACAGACTGTAACCGCATCCGGCGAGGTGCGACCCATTCGCTATATCAGGCTGACGAGCGAGGTCGCGGGCCGGATCGAGGAGATTTATGTCAACGCCGGCGACATGGTTACCAAGGGCAAGCCGCTGGTGCGAGTGGATCCGACGCAATTGCAGTCAAGCCAGGAAGCTCAATGGGCCGCAACACAGGCGTCGCTAAACGACGTGCAAAACGCCCGCAACGCCGTCAACTCAGCGCAACAATCACTCGTCGTCGCGGAAGCTTCAGTTGCTGCCGCGAAACAACAGGTGGTTGCATTCCAAACCAGTGTGGACCGAGCCCAGATTGACCTAAACACCGCGGCTCGGGAACTCAAACGCTACACAGACTTGATCGAAGCCGGCGTCTCATCGCGGCTTGAATACGACACTGCTCGCGACCGTTACGAGACGGCCAAGATCGCCATGGAAACAGCCCGGGCAAATCTCGAAGCTCAAAAGATCGCGGTGAAGGAAGCGCAGGAACGAGCGAATCAACAAAAGATCGCCGTCAAGGAGGCGCAAACAAGCATCAAGTCGTCTGAGATGCGTGCCAATCAACAGGCCGCAATGCTGCGAGGACAAACGAGCCAACGTTCAAAAGCGACTCAGGTGTCACCACTGAACGGTGTGGTGGCTGACATTCCGGCGCGTGTCGGTGAGTACGCGGTTGCCAGTCTTTCGACAACGCCGTTGATGACCATCGCCGACATGTCGCAGATCAACGTCGAAGTGAACGTCGACGAAACGGAAATCAACAACGTGAAGGTGGGCCAGGAAGCGAAGGTAAAGGTCGACGCTCTTGGCGACAAGGAGATCAAGGCAGTCGTTACGCAGAAGAACCCGTTGGCGATTTCGAAGTCCGATACCACAGGTGGTCTATCGAACCGCGTCAACGTTCAAGAGGCGAAGGAATTCAAGGTGACGTTGGAGTTGCGGGAATTGCCCGAAGACATTCAGAACTCGCTGCGTCCTGGAATGAGCTCGACGGCGACGATCACCACCGACACAAAGAACAACGTGCTTGCGGTGCCGCTCGAGTCGATCGTCGAGAAGGCGCCACCCAATGCGTCTCCTTCAGCCACTGTCGCGGGGAGCGTTCCGGCTCCTACGCCGGTTGGCGACAAGCCAAAGGCCCAAAAAGGCGTTTACCTGATCGAAGGCAACAAGGTACGATTCGTTGAAGTCACCACCGGCATCACGGGTGAAGCCGATATCGAGGTTACCAGCGGCTTGAAACCGGATATGGAGGTTGTGCGTGGCCCAAGTCGCGTGTTGAAGACGCTCAAGGACGGAATGACCGTCAAACGTCAGACCAAGAAACCCGATGCAAACGGAAACGCAAACAACTAATGAGTGAAGCTACTCTTACGATTTCGCCAGTAGAGAACGAGATCAAGCCGCGCACGGAAGTCAACGGCCACGATCCGTCGATGTTGATCTCCATGCGCAACATCTGGAAGACATACCAGATGGGAACGGAGTCTGTGCACGCTCTCCACGGCGTTTCGTTTGACATCCCTCGCGGTGAGTACATCGCGATCATTGGACCATCCGGCTCAGGCAAGTCGACTTTGATGAACCTGATCGGATGTCTCGACACGCCCACGCAGGGCCAATACTGGCTCAACGGGAAGAACGTGTCCGAGATGGACGACGACGAGCTCGCGCGCATTCGCAACCAGGAAGTCGGCTTCGTTTTTCAAACGTTCAATCTACTCGCGCGCGCTACTGCTCTACACAACGTCGAGCTGCCTTTGATCTACGGAGGGGTCAGTGCATCTCAACGTCATGAAATGGCGAAGCAGGCGCTGAAGGCTGTCGACCTGGCTGACCGCATCACGCACAAACCAAACGAGCTCTCGGGCGGCCAGCGCCAACGCGTCGCAATTGCCCGCGCACTCGTCAATCATCCGTCGATCCTGCTGGCCGACGAGCCCACCGGCGCGCTCGACTCGCACACCAGCATGGAGATCATGGATCTTTTCGAACGTCTACACTCCGAAGGCAACACCATCATCGTCGTCACGCACGAACACGACATCGCCGCACGTGCCCACCGCGTTGTCTCAATTCGTGACGGTCTCATCGAAAAAGACGAACGCATCAGGTAAAGCCAAAAGGCACAAAATGATTCGGCTGTCAGCGATTTGGGAGGCTTTTCGGGTCGCTACCGCGAGTCTGCGTGCTAATAAGTTGCGCACGGCGCTCACGTTGATGGGCATCGTCGTGGGTGTTTCCGCGGTGATTTCAGTAGTAACGATTATCGACGGCCTCAATCAAACAGTCGCGCAAACATTCTCGTCGCAGGGCTCGACGGTCTTTACCATTTCGAAGAACCCGCAAATCATCAAATCGCGCGAAGAGTTCGTGAAATTCAACCGGCGCAAAGACGTGACGCACGAAGATGCGGAAGCGATCACACGGTTGTGTACGGCGTGCTGGCGAGTCGGAATCGCAGCGAATGCGATTGAGACGGTCAAGTACGCAAATCAGAAAGCTGAGAACGTTCGCATACGTGGTATCGATCCGCTCACGATGTTTGAAATCGATGGCAGGACCATCGATGTGGGTCGCATCTGGACCGAAAGTGAAGGTGCGTCGGGTCGCGAGATCTGCGTGATTGGACCAGACATGCTCAAGAACCTCTTTGCCGAAGCGCCCGCGGACAAAGCGGTCGGACAGGAGATCAGGATCGACGGGCGGCCCTATCTCGTTCTCGGTGTGCTCGAGCCGTTGGGTTCGATCCTTGGTTTCTCGCGCGATAACGTGGTCTATATTCCATACTCGACGTATCAGAAAGCTTACGGCGGACGGCGCTCGCTCGTTGCTTTTATTCAAGTGCATTCAGCCGAGCAACTGGAAGCTGCGGAAGATCAGGTGAGAACGATCATGCGCAACCGTCGTCACTCGAGTGGAGATGGTGACGACGAAGGATTTGCGCTGGAGACGCAGGACGTGTTTCTCAATCTCTACGGATCGGCGACGTCGAATATTTACATCGTGACAGTCCTGGTTTCCGGAGTTTCGCTGATTGTCGGTGCGATCGTAGTGATGAACATCATGCTGGTATCGGTTACGGAGCGGACCAAGGAGATTGGAATCCGGAAAGCGGTTGGCGCGCGGCGTAAAGACATTCTGACGCAGTTTTTGATCGAAGCTGTGACGGTGACTGCGCTTGGAGGCGTCATTGGTGTTGGAACGGGGTTTGGATTGGCGTATGTGATTTCAGCGCTGATCGGGTTTCCGTTGCTGATCAGCGCCGCCTCGGCAGCGTTGGGCGTGGGGATTTCGTCGTTGGCAGGAATTCTGAGTGGGATGTGGCCCGCGTGGCGCGCCGCAAGGCTGGATCCGATCGAGGCGCTGAGAGCGGAGTGAGGGTTGGTGGCCTAATTTGAATTTTCTCTGCGTACCTCTGCCTACCTCTGCGCCTCTGCGGTAAAAAAACCTCTCACCGCAGAGGCGCAGAGGAACGCAGAGATACGCAGAGAAGAACCGAGGGGGAGCAATGAGACTGGAAGACGTCAAAGAATCAGCCCTCATGGCGGTCGACACGTTGCGCGCGAATAAGCTGCGCTCGGCGTTGACGATCCTCGGCGTCTGTGTCGGTGTCCTGACCGTGATCGTCATGGTGTCGATCATCCAGGGCCTCAATAAAGCCTTCGCAGACCAAATCGAATCGCTCGGCTCCAACACGATCTTCGTTTCTAAGTTTGAACCGAGCTTCGGTCGCCCACCTAACCCGGAAGAGATCCATCGCAAAGATCTGACGATGGACGACGCCGAAGCATTGCGCACCGAAGCGCCATCGATCGTCGGCGTCTCTCCGATTGAACGCATGCTGGCTGCTACGGTGCGATACCAGGACAAACAGACCGACACACCGATCCTGTTTGGTGTCACGCCGTATTACGAGTTTGTGCACACGCAGTACGTCGCTTCCGGTCGGTTCGTCAACGACATCGACATGCAGGACCGATCAAACGTCGCGATCATCGGCGTGGACGTTAAGCAAGCGCTCTTTCCGTACGAAGACCCGGTCGACAAAGAAATCAGGCTTAACGGCAACCCGTTCCGAGTCATAGGCGTGATGGAGCCGCTCGGCAACTTCTTCGGACAATCGCGCGACAACTCGATCTTCATTCCGATTACTACGTTCGGCAAATACTATCCCGACCGTCCTTTCCCCGAAGTTGTTTTCTTCGTAATCGTGCGACCGCGTACACGCGCCGATGTGAAAGCCGCGATCGACGAGATCACTGACATCCTTCGGCGCCGGCGTCACGTTGCACCCGGCGAAAAAAACAACTTCGGGATCTCTTCACAGGATTCGCTGCTCGACGTTTACAACCAGCTAACCGGAGCCACCGCCCTGGTCCTCACCGCGATCTCTTTCGTGGCGCTGATGATCGGGGGCATTGGCGTCATGAACATCATGCTCGTGTCGGTTACGGAGCGCACAAAGGAAATCGGTGTGCGCAAGGCACTCGGCGCAACACGGATGAATATCCTGTCGCAGTTTCTGATCGAGGCTGTTGTGCTGACCGCGATCGGGGGTTTGGCGGGACTGGCTGTCGGTGAGGTTGGAAGCCTCCTGATAAACAAATACTCACCTTTGCCGTCGTACGTCCCTCTGTGGGCCATCGGGCTGGGCATCGGGATTTCAGCGACAGTCGGAATCATCTTTGGACTGTGGCCCGCGTGGAAAGCCGCCCGCCTGAACCCCATCGACGCGTTGCGTTGGGAATAGGGCCACAAAAAGGCACAAAACGTTTTTGTGCTTCTTTGTGGCTGAATGCATAATGGGGCCAAGTGAAATTTATCGAAACGCTAAAACTTGCCCTGGCAGCGATCTGGGCGCACAAACTGCGCTCGGCGCTAACACTGTTGGGCATGATTGTGGGCGTTACGGCGTTTGTCGTCGTCGTGTCGCTCATCGAAGGGTTCAAGCGCTACGTCGATGAAAAAATCGCCGGAATCGGCGCCAAATCGTTTACGGTCCAACGTTTCAATCCGCTCGAAGACTTCAAGGATACTGACACCATCGCCGCCGCGCAGCGTCGCAATAAAGAGCTGACGATGGAGGACTACGATTACCTGAAAACTCGCGCCACCCTGAGTGACAAAATCGGCGCGCGAGCCCGCGGCACTCCGTCCGAAGTCAAACGCGGCGACCAGGTTTTGGAAGACGTCTTTGTCTCAGGCGCGACTGCCAACTGCGTCGACATCGAGAATCGAGATGTTGCCGAGGGCCGTTTCATCGCAGAACCTGAAAACGAGGGCGCCGCGCGCGTCGCCTATGTTGGCGCCGACATCGCGTCGAAGCTGTTCCCGGCAGGTAACCCGGTGGGCCAGGAAATTACGATTCGTGGTTTGCCTTATCGCGTGATCGGCGTGGAAGCTGCTAAGGGCACGGTCTTCGGCATTCCACAGGACTCCTTCATCATCCTTCCCTTGAAGACTTACTCGGTCAACTACGGCGGTTTGATCAGGCAGCGGTCGCTCTACTTCGTCGCCACTTCTAAAACCGACGACTTATTTAATGACGCGGTCGAAGAGGCGCGCTTCCTGATGCGCACCAGACGTAAACTTGGACCAAGTGAAAAAGACAATTTCGGCATCGTTACTCCTGACGCAATCACCGGACTTCGCGATCGACTTTTCGGGACCATCTTTATCGTTGCCATCGCCGTGCCCGGAATCGCTCTGATTGTGGGCGCGATCGTCATCATGAACATCATGCTGGTATCAGTCACCGAACGCACGAAAGAGATCGGTATCAGAAAATCTCTCGGCGCGCGCCAGATGGACATCCTGAAACAGTTCCTGGTTGAAGCGGTGACACTCGCGCTCATCGGCGGAGCAATAGGCATTTTTCTGGCATGGATCATCGGCACGATTGTCACGTGGTGGTTCATTCCGACTTACTTATCGATCGCTGCGATTTTGGGAGCGCTTGCGGCTTCCGGCAGCGCTGGTGTTCTTTCTGGAATTTTTCCGGCCTGGAAAGCAGCAAGGCTCGATCCGATTGAAGCATTGAGAGCTGATTAATAGGACCTATTTCTTATGAAAATCCTAAGAAGCGACATCTACGAAAACCTCATAATGGCTCTCTCGACGTTGCGCGCTAACAAGCTGCGCTCGTTCCTGACCGTCTTTGGTGTCGTCATCGGCATCATCACAGTGATGCTGATTGCTTCGATCATCAGCGGCATCGACGTTTCCGTGACGCGAGAGGTTGAGTCGTTCGGCACACGTTCCATCTTCATCAGCAAATTCAATCCAGGCATTCACGTCGGACGCATGTCGCGCGAAGAGAGAATGCGCAAAGAGCTGACCTACGACGACGCGATCGCGCTCCAGTCATTGCCAGCAGTTGAGCTGTCGGTTCCGTTTCTCGACATTACCAACAACTGGTTTGGCGGCAAGTTGATGGTCTCGGGCGGCGGCAAGACGTCTGCACAGGTGGCGCTTCAAGGTACGCTTCCGGAGTTTGAAAAAGCCGGGACGCAGGTGGTCTCAGAAGGTCGTTTTTTCACGCAAACTGAAAACGATACGAACCAGGAAGTGTGTGTGGTCGGCTCAAAAGTCGCCGACGACTTCTTCAAGATCGGTTCACCAGTCGGACAGACGGTAAAGATCGGCACGCAGGAGTTTCGCGTCGTCGGTGTGCTCGAAAAACGAGAACAGTTTCTGATCGGCGGCGGCAGTGACGATCAAAACAACGTGATCTACGTGCCCTTCAACGTCGCGCAAAAACTGAAGCCGAACGCGGACGACATCTACATTCTCGCGGTCGCAAAACCGGGCAGGATGGAAGAAGCAAAAGATCAGGTGCGCGACTTACTGCGAGTGCGACGCCAGGTTTCTTTCTCCGCGAACGATAATTTCGGCATGGAAACATCGGAGAGCATTCTCGACAATTTCCGCTCGATCACGGCGAGTCTCGCGATCGCTATGGTTGTTATCTCTTCGGTTGGCCTGATGGTCGGCGGAATCGGAGTGATGAACATCATGCTCGTGTCCGTAACTGAGCGCACGCGCGAAATCGGCGTGCGCAAAGCTATCGGCGCGAGAAAACGAGACATCATGTGGCAGTTTTTGATTGAGGCTGCCACGCTCACCGGCATGGGCGGAATCGTCGGTCTTTCGATCGGCTGGGGGCTTACACTCTTACTTCGTTTACTGCTGCCGTCTTACGTTCCGCTCTGGGCGCCGATCGGGGGCTTGATCGCGAGCGTCGGCATCGGACTAATCTTCGGCCTCTGGCCCGCGTGGAAAGCGGCCCGTCTCGATCCGATCGAATCGCTGCGCTACGAATAGGGCCACGAAAAGGCACAAACTTTGTGCCTTTTCGTGGGCTACGAGATAAAGTTAGAGAACAGTGCTGTAAAGATCGTCGCCAGGATCAGCAACAAGACCCACAACAGAATCGATACGCCCCAACCCTGTCCGCTACTCGCGCGCGTAGCACCCAGGTGCAATCCCTTCGCGCGCAACCAAAGTCCATAAAACGACGTGAGTCCGATGAAACTCGCGATCACAAACAGAACCGGATGTGCGGCCGGCGAGATGAGAATACCGAGATTATCTTGCAGCGTGGTTTGCTGGTTGAGAACAGGATGTAAGTCTTCCGGCGCCTTTAAGTAGAGAATCACTAACCCCAGCACCTTTTGAATGGCGATGACGGGAAGCCCCGAAAAGAAGGTGACCGCGAGAGCTTGCCAGAAATTCATTCTGCCCCCGAAGGCCAGGATGCCGAGAAGCGACAGTCCGGCAATAATTACGCCGACTACAAAGATACCGACGAATTGTTTGACAACTCCGCCAACCCGTTCCGCAGGGTTCGTGAGCTGTTGCAACTGTTGATCTCTCACTGCTTGCAATCGCTCCGGGGGCGGCGCGAATGGTGGACCCATTTCAGCAAGCTTCTGGGCTGTGTGGTCCACGATTCGTTCGGGCGTGATTCTTTGCACGAAAGCAAAGGAGTAGATCGCACTAAGCACGCACATCACAGCGAAGGCTCCAACCCAATGCGGGTGAGCGCGTAAATTGCGAAACACTCGAGAGGGCTCGAAGAAGACACCTGCCAACTTTTCGAAAAATGAGAGAGGCGCCTCAGGCTCAGAAATCGCCGGCAGCGGAACAAAGCTCAGGGCGATTAACACAATGCCGAAAAAACAGATCGCCGCGCCGGTCGTAAGCCCGCCAGAAATAAACTTCGCAGCACCTCCGCCCACGACGATCAGGCCCAGCACGATCAACCCGATCGCGACGGGCCGCAGTTTAGTAGGTCGGGGAGCTCGGGGTTTTTCTGTCACTTGCGGTGGCGGCGGCGGCTGAAAATCTTCGTTTGCAGCACTCATGGGTTCAATCTCCTATGGGGAATGATGTAGCTGTTTACGGCGGCGTGGAAGACAAGGTTTCATTATCGGCCCAACCAGGAACTCGGATACACGCCACAGCATGGCCCGGCGCGACCTCGCGCAACTCCGGATCGATGTGCGCACACTCTTCAATCGCGATCGGACAACGCGTCCTGAAGCGACAACCTGACGGGGGATTAATCGGCGTCGGAACGTCGCCCTGCAGGATGATTCGTTTTCGCTTCTGTTTCGGATCGGGGATCGGAATCGCTGACAGCAGCGCCTGCGTGTATGGATGAAGCGGCTGCGCGTACAGATCGGCCGCGGCGGCAATCTCGACAATCCGGCCCAGGTACATTACGGCCACGCGCGTCGAGATGTGCTCCACGACGGCGAGTCCGTGCGAGATGAATAAGTAAGTGAGCTTGAACTCTTCCTGAAGCTCCTGAAGCAGGTTTACCACCTGCGCCTGCACAGATACGTCCAGCGCCGACACGGGCTCATCGGCAACGATCAGTTTCGGGTTGAGTGCAAGTGTGCGTGCCACGCCGATGCGCTGGCGTTGTCCGCCGGAGAACTCATGCGCGTAACGCTTCATGTAATCGGGATCGAGTCCGACGCGTCGCAACAGTTCGGCGACGCGATCGCGCCGCTCGCTCTTTGTGCCATGGTTGTGAATGACGAGAGGTTCGGCAACGATGTCGCCGATCTTCATGCGCGGATTTAGTGACGCATACGGATCCTGAAAAATGATCTGCATCTCGCGCCGAATCTCACGCAGCTCTTTCTTGCCAAGCGCGAGAACATCGCGACCCTGGAAGTAGACTTGTCCCGCGGTGGGTTCAATCAAACGAAGCAGGCAGCGTCCGACGGTCGACTTGCCACACCCCGATTCACCGACAAGCCCCAGCGTCTCTCCCGAAAAAATCTCGAACGACACACCATCGACCGCACGCACAACATCATCCGACCCCTCGACCGGAAAATGCTTCACCAGCCCGCGAACGCTCACGAGCGTCTTGTTTGTCTCGACGTGCGAACTCATTGAACTCTTCTCTGTGCAACCTGTGTCTGCTCTGTGTATCTGTGCACAGAGGCACAAAGGAGACACAGATTGAACAGAGAAATCCTCAATCTATTTACTATCTGTCCGGATCTCATGGTCGGCCGCGACGGCGGCGGCGAGATCGTATAGCACGCAGCGCACTTGAACACTACCGTCGAGCTGGTAGAGCGGAATCTCCTCCGACGTGCAGCGAGGCATACGGTAACGACAACGCGGCGCGAAGTGACACCCCGGCGGCAGATCGGTCGGACGCGGCACGACGCCTTCGATCGTTTCCAGCCGGCTCTTTTCAACAACGTCCATCATCGAGAGCTTGGGGACCGACCGCAGCAACCCCTCGGTATACGGATGTTTAGGACGCGCAAACAACTCCTCGACCGGCGAATCTTCGACGATCCTTCCGGTGTACATTACCGCCACACGATCTGCCACTTCAGCCACAACGCCGAGGTCATGCGTGATCAGAAGCACTGCCAACTGTCGCTGCTTCCTGAGCTCGTCCAATAACTCCAGAATCTGCGCTTGAATCGTAACGTCAAGCGCCGTAGTCGGTTCGTCCGCGATCAACAGTTTCGGATTACACGCCAGCGCCATCGCGATCATGACGCGCTGTCGCATGCCTCCGGAGAGTTGATGTGGATAATCGTCAACCCGCCGCGCCGGATCCGGAATCGCGACTTCGCGCATTGCTTCGATCGTCGCCTCGCGCGCTTGCTTGTTCGACATCTTGCGGTGCAGTCGCACCGCTTCGGCAATCTGTTCGCCAACTGTGAATACAGGATTCAACGACGTCATCGGATCCTGGAAGATCATGGCGATGTCGTCGCCGCGCATTTCGCGCATCTCGGCGTCGGAGAGTTTCAGAAGATCTTTACCGTCGAACAGTATTTCACCATTGACGATCTTCCCGGGAGGCGCGATGAGACGCATCACGGACAGCGCCGTGATCGACTTCCCACAACCGGATTCGCCCACTAGTCCCAGCAACTCACCGCGATCGAGATGAAAACTGACCCCATCAACAGCTCGGACTAATCCCGACCGCGTGGGGAAATGTGTTTGGAGATTATTGACTTCGAGCAGGTGGGCCATCGATCGTCAGTAGAGGTTGAAATTGTACTCCAGTTGCATCCACATCGAAACGTACTTCCCGTCTTTGACCGCGGGGATAAATCTGATCTTTTTCGCTGCGTCAATTGCTCTCTCAGTCAGTCCAAACGGCAGACCTGAAACTATCCGGATATTAGTCACACTGCCATTCGATGCAAAAACGCATTTCAGAACGACCGTCCCCGTAATCTGGTTTTGTCTTGCAACCTCGGTGTAAGCAGGTTCGGGCTTCATTCCCAACCGGGCTTTTCTATTCACGTCTTTGCCGACGAAAAGCTTTTGATCGGCCGCCGCCCAGTTTGATTCGCCGGATTCAAATTTCGGTTCGTAAGCTGCTCCGGGTCCGTCGGTAACCACTTCACTGTCTTTTTTCTTGTGCAGCGAGAAGGAGGAAAAGAACCTCGTTAACCGCGGATCGTCTTCAGGAGCGCCGAATGCCATAAATGCATAAAGCCGATCGTCGGTAGCGAAATATTGGACCATGCCGTCAGCTCGATCTGCGGACGAAACCGTTTTACCTTTAAAACCGTCGAGCGTCAGCTCCCGCGCGTTACTTCGATCCCACGTCCTCGGCGCCTGTTCTTTTATGAAATCGTCGAGCGATTGGCGGGGCTGTGGGTTCTCGAAAACAGTTATCGTGTAAACGACGCCGTCAGCATACGAGCCCAGCTCACGTATCGTTCGCGATCCGTTGAGTCGTCTCAGGAATTGCTCTGTCGTATGCATCGCGGGGAGGACCGGAAGCGCAACAGAGAAGTCTTCGCCTTTGATCGTGTACGTCGTCCACCGCAGTGATTCAGACGGGATGGGTGTTTGCGCATGTGCACCCGCGACGAGCAGGATCACCGTGCATACGACCAGTGAGATTTGTTTCATAGTCCGAGTTTGTCCATCCGCGCGTTCTCAATTGCGCCATCCTCGGCGGGATACCGCAGAGACTTTGCAATTACCTTTTTCTCTTTTGCAAGCGACCAAACAATGCTCTCGCCTGCGGGAAGAACTTTCGGCTTAGATGAAAACACTGGGTCAGTGAATGCTTCTTCCGCATCGATCAGGCGCCATCCTTTTGACTTGTACATAGCGAGCAGATCGCCGAGGAAGAGACCGCTTAAGAGATTGAAGTGTATCAGAACCGTGTGCTTTACAGGGCGGCCGAGAACGCGTTGAGCGAGTGAGTCGTAGTACTGGGAACGAGCCCACATGTGGTCGAGATAGAAGTCGCGGTAAGGCTTGACGTCGGCGTTTGGATCTTTCTTCAGACGTGCGGTGAGTCGCTGATCGATGAGCCAATCAGAATTATCAATTGTGACGTGACCGTTTCGATAACCGTGTTCCGCCAAAAACGATCGTATTGCATCGCGCTTGGCGGCAGTGTCGCCTTCTTTCAGCATCGGGAAGCGGAAGAATTTGCGGAAGCGTGGAAACTCTTTCAGCAGAGCTTCGGCGCGCAGGATATCTTCCTGATATTCCTCGACTTTTGTTTCGGGCGCGTTGAAGTTGCGATGCGAATAGGTGTGGTTGCAGATCATGTGACCGGATTTGTCCCACGGCGCAAGAAGCTGCTTGCCTTCGTCGGTTTCGATATTGCGCCCGATCACGAAGAGCGCGGCCCTGTGCGAATGGGTGTCGAGAGCGTTGAAAATCGCCTGGTTGCGTTGGGCGGCAGTGAGCTTGACTGCGTTTTGCCAGTGGAAGTCGTCCATCGTGATGGAGAACTGCGGCGTCTGCCTGCACGCGATCGCGGGCACACCGCCGAGACCGATGGCGCCGGCAGTCAAAGCAAAGGCTTTTGTGAATTCTCTTCGGTTCATTAATTTAGTCCTTCTCTGCGTATCTCTGCGTTCCTCTGCGCCTCTGCGTCTAAAGTAATGGTTTTACCGCAGAGCCGCAGAGGAACCGCAGAGACACGCAGAGTTAAATCGTTGAAGTTTCGCGATACTCGCCCCAAACGCGGCGCAAAGTATTACTGATTTCGCCAACCGTCGCGTAAGCCTCGACACATTCGAGAATTCGCGGCAGGAGGTTTTCCTTCGTTCCCGCTGCCTGCTCGAGGCTGTTCAGTGCAACGGTCGCGCTGTTTGAATCGCGGCGCTCGCGCAGCGCTCGAAGACGATCGATCTGTGCTTGCTCGAGTGCCGGATCGATCCGAAGCACCGTCACTGGCGGCTCTTCCTCAAGCTGAAAGCTATTCACTCCAACTACGATCTGTTCCTTCGTCTCGATTGCCTTCTGATAACGGTAAGCCGACTCCTGGATCTCGCGCTGTACGTACCCGTTTTCGATTGCACGCAGCATCCCGCCCATCGCTTCAATTTTTTTCAAATAGTCAGAGGCGTCGCTTTCGATCTCGTCAGTCAGATGTTCGATCGCGTATGACCCGCCCAAAGGATCTGCCGTTTCTGCGATGCCTGACTCGTGCGCAATCACCTGCTGCGTGCGCAGCGCAACTCGCGCAGTCTGTTCGGTCGGAAGCGCGAGCGCTTCATCCATCGAGTTCGTGTGCAGAGACTGAGTCCCGCCGAGCACTGCCGCCAGCGCCTGAATCGTCGTACGCACAACGTTGACCTCAGGCTGTTGCGCTGTAAGCGATGAACCTGCGGTCTGCGTGTGAAACCGCAGCATCATCGAACGCGGATCGCGCGCCTTGAAACGATCGCGCATGATGCGGGCCCACAGCCGTCGCGCCGCACGAAACTTGGCGACCTCTTCGAGCAGATTGTTATGAGCGTTGAAGAAAAAAGAGATGCGCGGCGCAAACTCATCGATCTCAAGACCAGCGTCGAGCGCCGCTTCAACGTAAGTGATTCCATCGGCGAGCGTGAAAGCAACTTCCTGTACCGCTGTCGAGCCGGCCTCGCGAATGTGATAACCGCTGATCGAGATCGTGTTCCAGTTGGGCACTTCTCGCGCGCAGTACGCGAACGTGTCAGTCACCAATCGCAGCGACTGAGCCGGCGGGTAAATGTACGTGCCGCGAGCGATGTACTCTTTCAAGATGTCGTTTTGCAGCGTGCCCCTGACTTTATTAAAAGGCACGTTCTGCTTGCGCGCGACCGCGAGATACAACGCCAGCAGTATCGCTGCTGTCGCGTTGATCGTCATCGAGGTTGAAACCTCGTCGAGCGGAATGTCCGCAAAGAGTCGCTCCATGTCTTCGAGCGAATCGATCGCGACACCGACTTTCCCGACCTCGCCCTGCGCTAAAGAATCGTCAGAATCCAGACCGATCTGAGTCGGCAAATCAAAGGCTACAGAGAGTCCCGTGGTGCCGTGGGCCAGGAGATACTTGTAACGCGCGTTTGACTCTTCCGCCGTCGCGTAACCAGCGTACTGCCGCATGGTCCAAAGACGCCCGCGATACATGTTCTTGTAAATGCCGCGAGTGTAGGGAAAGTCACCCGGAGCGCCCAGATCGTTTTCGTAGTCGATCTCGCGCGTGTTGTGGGGATTGAAATCGAGTGGGAGCTCTGTCGTTTTGGTGGTCATGCTCAAGGCTTAGGATACAGGATTACGGGATTTTCGTGATAGTTTGGGCAGCAGGATGGAGACGGTTAAGGTCAACAACCGCGGCGCGGACCGCATCAGGCACGGGCATCTGTGGATTTATCAAAGCGACGTGCTCGACGCGCCCGCGACCGGTGGTTCGCTTGTTCGCGTGACTGACAAAAGCGGAAATTTCGTTGGACAGGCGTTATTCAGCGATGAATCACAAATCACGCTGCGATTTCTGACTCAGAGCAATGAAGAAATAGACCGCGACTGGTGGCGTCGCCGGATAGCCGAAGCTGCGGATCGCCGAAATATTCCACCCGAAACGAACGCGTACCGTCTCATCTATTCCGAAGGCGACTTGCTTCCGTCGTTGATCGTCGACCGTTACGACGACGTACTGGTGCTGCAAACGCTGTCGCAGGGTACGGAGGCATTCAAGCCGCTGCTGACGGAGATACTGATCGAGCAATTCAACCCGCGCGCTGTGATCGAACGAAACGATGCGCGTGTTCGTGAGCTCGAGGGTCTGCCGCTGATCGCCGGGACGATTTACGGAGATGCGCCGGCGGAGTTTGAGATCCTCCAGCACGGGATGCGGTTTTACGTCGAGCCGCTGGGCGGGCAGAAGACCGGATCATTTCTCGATCAACGCGAGAACAGGCTCGCAGCGCGTGCGGCTGCGCAAACCACGAACAGAACGCGCGCGCTTGATTGCTTCACGTTCAACGGCGCGTTTGCGCTGCACCTTGCTCGGGCGTGTGAGCACGTGATTGGGATCGATATTTCCGGTGATGCAGTTGCGAGTGCGCGTCGGAATGCCGAGTTGAATGCGGCGAGTAATGTTGAGTTTCGCGAAGCGAATGTGTTCGACGCGCTGCGCGAGATGGAGAGTGCGACGGAGCGTTTCGACGTTATCGTGCTCGACCCGCCGGCGTTCGCGAAGAATCGCGCGAGTTTGAAGGCGGCGATTCGCGGTTACAAAGAGATCAACTTGCGGGCGCTGAAACTGCTGAATCCCGGTGGCGTGTTAGTCACGTGCACGTGTTCGTACCACGTCTCGGAAGACCTGTTCCTTCAGATTGTGGCGGAAGCAGCAATCGACGCACACCGCCGCGTGCAAATCATCGAGAAGCGAATGCAGGCGACGGATCACCCCATCCTCCTCGGGATGCCTGAGACTTATTATCTGAAGTGCGTGATCGCTAGAACGATCTAGTACACAGATTACACAGATTACATGCCGGGATCGTTTTCGACGACGATCTTGGTGGTGTAATCCTTGCCACCGACGGTCAGTTTCAAATTGTAGGTGCCGGCTTCGAGCGGCAGGCCCAGGTTGAAGATGTTGCCAAAACCGCCGCCGCCACCTCCGCCGCCTCCACCGCCACCGCCGCCACCAGCAGCAAGGGGACCCGTGGTCGGACGCGGAGGCGGATCGCCTCGCAGATTCCACTGCACCCTGTTCAAACCCGCTTCATTCGTTCCAACAATGTTTCGAACCACCTTCCCCGAGTAGTCGGAGATCGCGAGCTTCACCTCTCCCGACGCAGGTGACTTCAGGTAATAACTGATCGCCGTACCCGGCGCCGGATTCGTCCCGCGGAAGAGTTTTGCGCCACCCCAGTAACGCCCAAGCCGAGGATCGTTCAACCAGAGCGTACCCGGTCGAACGTCAAACAGCGTGACCTCGGAATCCATCAGCTTTTGCGACAATTGCTGCAACGGCGTGATGTCGTCGAGAATGTAAATCCCGCGGCCGTGTGTGCCGACGATCAGATCGTTATCTCGCGGATGGACCAGGATGTCGTCGATGCGCATCGTCGGCATTCCAGACATGAACTCCTTCCACTCCGCGCCACCGTTGAGCGAGATATAAAGCCCAAACTCCGTACCGGCGTACAGCAGGTCTTTGTTCTTCGGATCCTCGCGAACGACGTTTACAGTCCCCCATTTCGGCAGATTGTTGACGATCGAAGTCCACGTCGCACCATAGTCTTTGGTGACGAACAAGTACGGCTTCATATCGTCCAGACGATGTCCGTCCACCGCGAGATAGGCCGTCCCGGGGTCGTAGCGCGAAGGTTCGATGCGCGAGATGTGGTACGTCTCGCCAATGCCAGGAACGTTCTTCGAAACGTTGGTCCACGTTGCACCATTGTCTCGACTGATGTGTAAGTTGCCGTCGTCCGTGCCCGCCCAAACGATACCCGGCACTTTCGGCGATTCGGCGATCGAGACAACGTAGCCATAGCCCGAGTAGCCATCATGCTTCGAAGCCATCGGGTCTTTCCCAGGCACTCCCATGATCGGCAGCGTGTTGCGATCGATCTGTTTGCTGAGATCGATCGTTGCGGTCCAAGTGTCGCCACGGTCCATCGACCGGAAGACGCGGTTTCCACCAACCCACAGCATTCGTGGATTGTGCGGAGACATATGTATCGGCGTGCTCCAGTAGAAGCGATACTGCTCGGTCGCAGGCGGTGTCGGCACAACGTTCGACGCGAGATTGCCGGCGCCGCCGAATCCGCCGAATCCCTGTGCGGCTGCAAACGCCGCGAGCTGTGCAGCCGTGTCGGGTGTTGGCGATGCCTCCGGAGACGGACTGGCGCCGGGAGTCGGTGTCGGTCGTCCCTGCCCGCCTGGTCCTCCGCCGCCGCGTCGCGGCACGCCGCGTGGCCGAATGCTAACGCTTCGCCCAGTGCGCAAATCGAGACGCTGCATCGCGCCGCCCTGTGATTCCGCGTAGACGATATTGTAGTCAGTCGGGTCGATCTGCGTGAAAAAGCCATCCCCGCCGCCGACGCGATACCAATCAGCATTCGTGATTCCATTCTGGCTGCGCGTCTGGCTTGGGCCACCCCACGATCCGTTGTCCTGCAAGCCGCCGTAGACGTAGTACGGCTTCCGCATATCAACACCGATCGCATAAAACTGCGCGGCAGGAATCGTGTTGACGAATTCCCAAGTCGCGCCCTGATCGTAACTGACGTTCAAGCCACCGTCGTTTCCGACGAGAAGATGATCGCCGTTCGTGGGATTGATCCAGATTGCGTGGTTGTCGCTGTGCGCAATACCAGCCTGAAGCGATTTAAACGTCTTGCCACCGTCTGTCGATTTGCTGAAGTTCAATCCGCCGACGTAGACGATCTCCGGATTCTTCGGATCGACGCGAATCTGGCTGTAGTACATCGGCCGGTTGTTTTCATTACTCACGATGCGCCACGTTTTTCCCTTGTCGTCTGAACGCCACACACCGGATCTCTTCGGATTCGGAGGCGCCGGCGTTGGCGACGCGCCGGGACTCGGAGCCGGTGTCGCCGATGGCGATGGTGAAGGACTCGGACTCGGCGCCACCTGGCCACCAATCGTCGGCTCTTCACCGCCCGTGCCGCTGCTCGTGCCCACTTCCATCTGCGCGTAGACGATATTCGGATTTGAACGCGACACGTCGAGTCCGATGCGTCCGAGGAGACCTTCAGGCAAGCCGCTGCCTTCGAGTTTCTTCCACGTCTTTCCGGCGTCGACCGTCTTCCAAATTCCACTTCCCGTACCACCGCCGTTGAAACCGAAGTTCGTGCGACGTCGCTGGTATGAAGCGGCGTAGAGAATCTTGCTGTCTGACGCGTCCATCGCGATGTCTGTGAAGCCGGTGTCTTCGTCGATGAACTTCGTGTTGGTCCAGGTCTTGCCGCCGTCAGTCGTTTTGTAAACACCGCGTTCTTTGTTCGCTCCAAAAAGGTGGCCCAGCACCGCCGCGTAGACGATGTTTGGATCTTTCGGATCGATCACGATGCGCGCGATCGTCTGCGAGTCTTCGAGGCCCATTTTGGTGAAGGTTTTTCCGGCGTCGACTGACTTGTAGATCCCGTCACCATAGCTCGAGCTCTGGCGATTGTTTGCTTCGCCTGTGCCGACCCACACGATGTTTGGGTCGGAAGGCGCGATTGCGACGTCGCCGATGGAATGCGTTGAGTATTCGTCGAAGATTGGTTGAAAGGTCGTGCCGTTATTCGTCGATTTCCAGAGGCCGTTGGTCGCGAACGCCACGTAAATGACGTAGGGGTTCTGTTCGGACGCGGCGATGTCGTCGATGCGTCCGCCCATGCTCGCTGGTCCAATGCTGCGCCAGACGAAGCGCTTCAACATCGGGTCAGTCGACCAGTTGATCGGAGTCGGTGTTGGACTCGGGCTCGGCCTCGCCGCCTGTGCGCCTTGTGCCGGCGTTTGAACGGTCTGGCTTTCGGAGTAAGCAGTGGCGGTAGCGAGAGTTACAGCAAAGGCGATCACAATGAGCAGTCCAAGATCGTAAACGGAGCGCGACCGGTCTTTCATGCGAAAGTATCCTTTCAACTTGATCTATCTAAACTGCGTGGGACGATTGCCGAAAACGGCCAGGTGGAACGTGCGGAATATACCTCTTTTGTGCTTTTTGTGTCCACAAAAGGCACAACACAGATCACAGAGATCACAGGCGGGCGAGCCAGGCGGAGTAGCGTGTTCGCTTCTCTTCCATCCACGATTTGAAATTGACAGGCGCCGACGTTATGTTCGCGATTCTCTCGACCTCGCGAACCAGATCTACCTTCATTCCATTCGCCATCTTGATTGCAGCGACGGCCGGTTTCTGGCAACCCGGCGCAACCGACGAGTCTTTGTTTAGTTCGCTCTCTTCAAGGTCCATCCTCAACGCGGAAAGTTTCTCTTTGAACTGCTTCGCCGCGACAACGTGATCGCTGTTTGGCTTTTCTAACTCCTGATCGAGCAGCGCCAGGACCGGCTTCAGAAAGAGACGCCCGCTCATCACGGACGACTCCATCAGACACGCGGATTCCTTTTCACCTTCGAAACTCAGATCGTCGAATATGACTGTGCGTATGTTGATTATGACGGCGGCCGGAGTTCCGGGACCCGTTCCCGTGATTGTCGGCACACTTCTAATAACCACCAGCCTTCGCTCGGCTGAACCGCCCGGCTGAAGAAACACGCGTCCATCTTCGCCCTGGTACATGATCGACTCGCCGGGACGTCCATCAGTGGTCGTGGTAACTTTCACGGCCCGAATAGTCTTCTCGGATACGTTTCGGAAAGTTAGTTTGTAAGCCGGCCTCGGCAGGTTTTCCATCTGAACGCTGACGACCTCGAGTGCTTTTGTCAGGTTATTGAAAGTGGGTGGAGGCGGTAACGGAGGCAGTGAGTTCGTTACTCTGATTCGAAAAGGTTGGATCGCGAATCGATCGAGATCCGTAATCCTTTTTTGCTCGCCTACGGCAAGCTGGTAGACGCCAACCACATCCTCTTGTTCAAAGCCCTGCGATCCTCGGAGCACTGAGACTTTCACATCGACGGTTCCACCATTCACAGCCGACTCAAATCTGACGGCCTGGATTGGCTTGCCCGGCGGTGCTTCGCGTCCTGGAATGAAAGCGATTCTCGATCTTGATACCCACACCCAGCGTGGCGTCTCTCCCTGTGCAGCGATCTCTGAATATCCAAAGGGAGGTGTGCGCGGATCGATTTCCAGCAGCAGGGTGGAGGCGTCAATCGAGTCCTTGGGAGAAACAGAAGGTAGCTGTAAGGGTTTCCGATCCTGCGCGATGACAATGCACGACGACGCGACAACAAGAATTGCCGCGAGCATCAATTGCTTTTTCATCTGAATCGCTTTTCTCAGCCGCGCCAGACGCCGCCGCGAGCAGCGCTGTCGGCTAATCGTTTGGCATCGGGTAATGCATCGAGGGCGCGGAGGACCTGTGCATCACTATCGAGTAACACGCGCGCACCGGCGTCATTCGAAAATGCGGCCGTGATGATCTCCTGTCGCAGCCGGAGCTTTGCAAACTCGAGTTCCTCGTCGATCTGCGCGGGTAGGACCTGGAAGTCTGGTTGTGTGCGAACAAAATTGCGAAACGCCTCGATGACGCGATCGTTTATGGGGAAGTCTGTCGACTTGGCGCTCTTGCCGTACTGGACCTTTTCAACGCGATAAGATTCGAGTCCGGGAATGACGCCTGCTGCCAGGTGTCTCGTAAAGTGAAATGCCGCTTCTGCGATTCGCAGGCGCGCAGGTGTGTTTGGTGGTTCCTTGACTTCGATATCCGGCGTGATGCCGCCACCGCCGTAGAAAACTCTGCCGACCGCGGTTTGAACTGGTGGTCCAGTGTGCGGGTGCGGAGTCGGCGAAGCGAGTGCTAAAGGCGACTCGAGGTTTCGAGTGTTCGATGACTGTTGATTGTCTGTTGGTTCGTGTCGCGTGTAGTAATCGTAAATCGAACCGCTCGAGTAATCGCGCTGCAACGAGCGGCCGTACGGCGTGTAGTAACGAGCGGTCGTCAGCGTCAGGCCGGTGTTGAACGGCAACTGGAATATGCGTTGGACAAGACCTTTGCCGAAGCTTGTCTCGCCGACGATCAAACCGCGACCATGATCCTGAATCGCGCCCGCGACGATCTCCGAAGCCGAAGCACTGTATCGATTGATGAGAATTACTAGAGGAACACTCGCGGGATCGGAACCGGTTGATTTGTAGACGATGGGTTCACTGTATTCAGTGCGGCCTTTGACAGTCACGACCGTTAGCCCGCGCGGAATGAACTCACTCGCGACGTCGATCGCCTGGTCCAGAAGACCTCCGGGATTGCCGCGCAGATCGAGAATGAGCTGTCGCATTCCCTGCTCTTCAAGACGCTTCATCGCCTTGTTCAGCTCGTCATCGCTCGAACGTTGAAAACCACCGGTTAGCCCGATGTAACCCGTGCCGGGTCTGATCATGTAGGCGTTCCGAATCGTAGGCAGCGGCACCGCGTCGCGAACGATCGTGAAGTACAACGGAGCTTCCGAGCCCGCGCGCTCTACTTTAATCGTGACCGGCTCGCCGAGCGCGCCACGTACGTTTTTCGAGACCTGCTCGCTGGTCCACTCACGCGCGTCTTTGCCGTCGACTTCAAGAATGCGGTCGCCGTACTTCAAACCCAGCTTCGCTGCCGGTGTGCCTTCGACGGCTGACTGGACATACACGCCGTCGCGATGCGACACGATCGTTACGCCAATGCCGTAAAAACGCGAGTCCTGGTCCTCTTTTAGCTTTTTGAATTCGGTGTAAGGGAAGTAAGCGGAATGTGGATCGAGCGTGGTCAACATTCCCTGAATCGCCGCCTGCGTCGCCTTCTCGTGATCGATGTCGCCGGAGTAGTTTCTCGTGATGGTTGCGACCGCTTCGTTGTAGTCCTTTTCAATCTCGTCGGCGACGCGATAGGACGCCTTGGAACTGGTGGAACTGAAGCCGGAGAAATTCCGACCACTGCCGATCGTGCCGCCAAATACGGCGGCGATAAGAATGACAGTAAGGGCAGTGACGATGAACTTTCGGGTCATCCATCCGTCGTAATGAGCGGACGATGATTCCGGCAATTGGCGAGCAACTTCCATTGCCAAAATATACCACAGCTGATGGGGAGACGCGGAGACACGGAGACGCGTCTCCCCGTGCTATATTGCGAAACATGGCTGCATCCCTGTCTGTGGTCATTCCCGCTTACAACGAGGCGGTGCGCCTGGGAAATACCCTTCGCGCGGTCATCGATTACATGCGCGAACACGCACCCGAGGGCGAAGTGATCGTGGTTGACGACGGCTCGTCGGACCAGACCGCGGAACTCGCACGGCAGAAGTTTGCAGAGGCCGGCGACTTACGCACTTCAGTCATCAGTTACAAATCAAACCTCGGAAAAGGACGAGCTGTCAGGCTCGGACTTCTCGCGGCGCGAGGCGACGTCGCACTGTTCTCCGATGCCGACCTCTCGACGCCGATAACTGAAGCCCCGAAGCTGGTCGATCCGATCGTGAGGGGGCAGTACGACGTGACGTTCGGCTCGCGTGCTCTGGACCGCAACCTGATCGGCGTGCACCAGTCGTGGCGCCGGGAACAAGGTGGACGAGTTTTCAATCTCGCCGTTCGCTTAGCGACAGGGTTGCCGTTCTGGGACACGCAATGCGGCTTCAAAGCGTTTCGCATGAGTATTTGCCGGCCCCTCGTCGAAGCCGCCATCATCGACCGCTTCGGATTTGACGTCGAATTGCTGTACTTAGCCTTTCGTGCCGGACTGAATTTGAAAGAGATCCCGGTTCGGTGGGACCACAATGAAGGAAGTAAAATCAGCCTGTTCAGCGACAGTTTTAAAATGCTTGGCGAGGTAGGTTTGATTCGCCAGCAGGCGCGCCGCGGTGTTTACGACACGGCGATCCGGGCGGTACATGAGATAAAGCGAAACGAATAAGTATTGATAAGTATTGTAGGGCGTACCGAGGGGACAGGACCTATAATTACCGCATGCCGGCTCGACTCAACATCAACATCGATCATGTCGCAACGGTGCGCCAGGCGCGGCGCGCGCCGGAGCCGAGCGTCATCGCAGCGGCGATGGCGTGTGAACTAGCGGGCGCCGACGGCATAACGGTCCACCTGCGCGGCGACCGTCGTCACATCCAGGACCTGGACGTCAAAACTTTACGCAGTTCGGTCACCACGTATCTCAATCTCGAGATGGCTGCAACCGAAGAGATGTTGCAGATCGCACTCGACGCGAAACCTGATGCGGTCTCGGTCGTTGCGGAGACGCCTAATGAGATCACGACGGAAGGCGGGCTCGACGTCGTCGCAAACATCTCGATCGTGCGTGCGGCAGTCGCGAAGCTAAGACTCGCGCAGATTCTAACAAGCCTGTTTATCGATCCCGATCCTCGTCAGATAGAAGCCGCGCACGAAGTCGGCGCGCAGCAGATCGAGTTGTGCACGGCAGCATACGCCGAAGCGACGCTGGGCGCGCGCGGCATTCACGGCGAAGGCGCTGCTCACGCCGCACAGGAACTGCGAAGACTACGCGAAGGCGCTGAACTCGCGACGCAGTATGGATTGAATGTCGCCGCCGGCCACGGCCTCACCTATCGAAACGTCGTGGCTGTCGCAGGGATCAAGAAAATCACCGAATTCAACATCGGCCACAACATCGTGTCGCGCGCGATCTTTGTTGGATTGGATAACGCCGTGAGAGAAATGAAAGAGGCGATCGCCTCAGGGTGAGGGTTAAGCCGCAAAAAGGCACAAAAGTCACATAAA
>JBIOUJ010000136.1:0-49267 GCA_044867025.1 Pyrinomonadaceae bacterium
CATCTGCGAAAATCTGCGGCTTAAACGCTAGGAGGGCTGGCTAAAGATCAGCCGATCGAAGTCAGGATCGTTGCGCAGTGGATTCAAGTCGTGATCGTGTTGTGCACGCACGCGCAGATTGGGTTGCAGGTTCAGTGCTTTCTGTAGCGACTCCAGAGCGAGATCGATGGAGCCCAGGCGAGCGCGAGTCGCAGCCAGGCCATAATGAATGTGGGCCGCTTCGGGTTCGCGCTTGAGCGCGCGCTCGAACATCTCCTGTGCGGCCACGTACTCGCCACGGTTGAGTTCGATAACTCCACGATCGTAAAGCGAGTCAGCATCGCGGGGAAGAATGCTTTCCGTTCGCAACCGGGATTCGGCAATCGCGAGATACGTGCGAGCGCGAGCTGCCACCTCGGAAACCTGCGAATACTTGTCTACGAGAATTCGAAACTGATTGCGCGCCTCAGCAAATCGGCCGCGAGCAAACTCCTTGTGAGCACGCTCGAAAGCAATAAGCGCTGCCGACTCATCCTGCGTCGGTGGACGCGGCGGAGGCGGCGCTGGAGTGGGTCTAACAGCTCGGACAGCCGCCAGCTTCTGCGTCTTTTTGACCCGAGTATCAACTTTCTTTGTCGCAGCCTTACGAACCACCGATTTGGGTGCAGCTTTTCTCGCTTTGACCGCCGGACGGGCCTTTGCGGCTGCCTTTTTCGCGGGGCGTACCTTCACTGCCCCCCTCACTGCCGCCTTCCCTGCCGCCTTGACCGCAGTCTTACGCGCAGGCGGTTTGGCAGAGGTCGCTCTCCTCGCCTTCGGCTTGGCAGACGCCTTGACTTTAACAACGCGCTTCGCGGTTTTCGCGGTTGGTTTTGCCTTTGAACGCGATGTTGATCGTCTCAGACCTTTTGTGAGACTGCTACTCATGGGTGGAATCTCAAAAGGCTGCTCGCATTGAATACGAGCAGCCGCTGGGAATGTCGGAGATTACCATAGATGCCCCTCTAAATCAACGAGCACAACTATTTGCGGGTGCTTTACGGACCTCCACGCCGTCTCAAATTTGACAAAGGTGCAAACAAAGAAAAACACTTGATGCACATTGTTGGCTATGCTAAAGTGCGTTTTGGCTTACGGAGGCTTAATCCACCTCGGCAAACTGCCCCAACCGAAAAAGTAACCTCTTTTAGTTTCAAAAACTTGCAAACAGCGGAACAGGCGTTTCAGGTTTTACTCTCCAGGAAACATCCCGCCCCGGCCTTCAGCAAAGAGTCGCACAATGGCAGACACACCAATCCTGTTGCGTGAACAGCAATACCACCAAATAAAGGCTGTCCTGGCGCGATTGCGGATGGACGCCTCAGCCAGGGTGGTATTTCTGGTAGACAAGGACGGTCAGGAAATCGCATCCCAGGGTGAAGTGGGAAATCTTGACACAACCAGTTTGGCATCCCTCGCTGCCGGCAACGTTGCGGCGACGGGCGGAATGGCTCAACTGATCGGAGAGAAGGAATTCCCGACGCTCTCCCACGAGGGCGAAAAGGAGAGCATTCACATTTCAGTAGTCGGCAGGCTTTTGCTCGTGGTCGTCTTTGACGAGCGCTCCAGCCTCGGACTAGTGAAACTCCGCAGTAAACAGGTTTCTCAGCAACTGGCAGCGATGTTTGACGAAATTGCTGCTGCAGATTACGACGAGCTCGATTCTCCCTTCGCCGGAATCACCGACGAAGATATCGACAGTCTTTTCAGCTAACGGCACCCGCTATGACCTTTATTAACTACGCATCAAGAGAGATCAACTGCAAGATCGTCTACTACGGCCCAGGTTTGTGTGGTAAGACGACCAATTTGCAGTACATTTTCGATTCGACCGCGCCCCAGGCGCGCGGCAAGCTGATTAGTCTCGCAACCGAAACCGACCGCACGTTGTTTTTCGATTTTATGCCGCTCGAACTCGGCACCGTGCGGGGGTTCAAGACGCGCTTTCACCTGTACACCGTGCCCGGACAGGTTTTTTACGACGCGTCGCGCAAACTGATCCTGAAGGGCGTGGATGGCGTCGTGTTTGTCGCGGATTCGCAGGAAGAGCGCATGGACGCCAACATTGAGTCGCTGTACAACCTCGAAGAGAACCTTCAGTCACAGGGCTACGACCTGCTGAAGATCCCTTACGTGCTTCAACTCAACAAGCGCGATTTGACGAATATCATACCGGTTGAGGATCTGGCCTCGGAGTTACAGCGGAAGGGTGAGCCTGTTGTTGAGGCAGTCGCTTCCACGGGTCAGGGTGTGTTCGACACGTTGAAAGCGGTCGCCAAACAAGTACTCACAGAACTCCGAAAAGGTTAGCCACAAAAAGGCACAACAGGAACACAATGAACTGAGTTGTTTTGTTCCTTTTTGTGTGCCTAGTCCAAAGACTTGAGCATTAACAGCCCGTCACCGCCATTGGAATAGTATTTCGGAAGTCGTTGAGTGATTGTGTAGCCGAGGCTTTCGTAGAGTTTTTGAGCCGCGGTGTTTAGAGTTCGCACTTCCAGCCGCACCAGTCTCACGTTGCGTTTGCGGAACCCATCCTCCACCTGCCACATTAATCTTTTCGCCAGATTCCGCCGCCTGTGTTCGGGCGCGACGCCGACGGTCGTGACGTGTCCGGTGTGATCCGGCTCGATGAGTCCGATCACAAACCCGGCCATGACGCCGCCAGTCGTGACCGCGCGAAACGAAACTGATTCGGGAGCTGTGAGCAGGTAGTCGAATGTTTCACGGCTGTAGGCTTCGCCGTCGATGAAGCAGCGCTGATCTAGGCGCCAGCATTCGTCCAGTTGCGAGATGGTGAGTGGACGGATGTCGTAGCTCATGCCCCACGACGGAGTGGCTGTCTTCTCTTTCTTTTCTGTCTCGTATTGCAGATCCGACTGAGACCACCAGCGGGAACGAAATTTCTTTAGTACAGCCATAGCCCTTTGTGATGCGGAGAAAATCGACCGGGTCTAGTTTACCATCGGGGTTTTTATAATGCCTAAAGGATTAAGTTGCAATCCCCATAACTGTAAAAACGGTAGCGCGCTTCAACGGCATGACCGTAGGCTCGAAGGACAAACTCGCGACCGGCAAAGGCGCTGACGAGAAGCAACAGGGAAGAGCGTGGCAAGTGAAAGTTGGTTAAGAGCGCGCCGGCGATTCGAAATTGATAACCGGGTTTTATCGTGAGTGTTGCGACGCTGCTGCCGGGTTCGACTTTGCCATTCTCGTTTGCGGCCGACTCGAGTGCTCGCATCGTCGTAGTACCAACGACGATGATTCGACCCCCGTTTGCACGAGCAGAGTTGATCTTCTGCGCCGCCGACTCTGAGATTTCAAAGCGTTCTCCGCTGACAGAATGCTCTGCAACGTCGTCGACGCGAACCGGCTCGAAAGTTCCGTATCCCACGTGAAGCGTGATCTCTGCGAGTGATGCCTTACGCGCGACTTCTGCAAGGACCTCGGGCGTGAAGTGCAGACCCGCCGTCGGCGCCGCGATCGCACCTCGGTGTTTCGAGTAGGTCGTTTGATATCGTTCACGATCGTCAGCCGACGCACCGGAAGGACGTTTGATATACGGCGGCAGGGGAGTCGATCCGATTTCCCCGAGAAGCTCGTGAAAAGAACCTTCACAGTGAAACCGAACTCGACGAAGCTCTGCACCTGGATGGTCCAGGATTTCCGCGACCAATCTTCCTTCGCCAAAACTGACTTTCGAACCTTGCTTTAACCTTGCACCGGGCCGGACAAGCGCTTCCCAAATCTGATTCTCAATCTCGCGTACGAGAAAGATCTCAACCTTTCCACCCGTTTCGCGCTTTCCTGTCAGCCGCGCCGGAATGACGCGCGAGTTATTTACAACGATGACGTCGTTCGGTTGGAGATAGCGAGTGAACTCCCTGAAGCTCGAATCAGTCCACGCTTGCTTGCCGCGATCGAGCACAAGCATTCGCGAAGCATCTCGTTGTTCAAGCGGCGTCTGCGCGATGAGATCTGGAGGAAGGTTGTAATCGAAATCAGAGATATGCATTTAGCCGGCATCTTCGGGCTTGGTCGGATGCTCGCGGTGGAAGACTGCCGTTAGCTGGGCGCCAAAAAGCAGTATCAAGCTCGACACGTAACTCCAGCTCAGAACCGCGACCACGGCGCCTACGGAGCCGTAGATCTGATCGTAGTGAAAATAGTTCAGACTCAAGGCGAAGATGTACTTCGCGATCTCCCACAACAGCCCCGCGAGAAACGCTCCGGGTAGCGTGTCTTTCCACGTAACAGCCGTCCGCGGCAGTAAGCGATAGACCAGCACAAACACCGCAACAGTCACAAGGTAGCTCCCTGCGGCGAATAGCATTTGCCAGAACGCACTGCCGACTGAGATTAGCAACGGATACCTCGCAATCTGTCGCGGCGAGAGTTGTCCGGTCATGTCGCGAAGACGAACGAGGATCGACGTCACCATCACCGAGAACGACAGCAACAATCCGACGACGCCGACCATTCCGATCGTCAGCGCACGGCCGTGCCAGAACGTCCGGGCGATCGCTCCCCAGATGCGATTGAGCGCGCGCTCCACCACCGCAAACACCCAGGAGCCGGCCCACAACACGAGAATCACACACGTAACGATCGCTCCGAACCCAAGATTCGCAGATGCTGCGATGGTATCGCGCAGAAACTTGCTCGATCCGGGATAGACGTCGACTGCGTGCGTAAGCAGTTCGCTTCCGGCCGTGAGCTTGGTGCTGAGGACGAGCAACAAAACGAGCGCAGGGAAGAGGGCCATCAAACCGAAGTAACTCATCGCCGCTGCGGAGGTGAAGAGATCGTTTTCATGAAACTGATGGAGCGCATGCGAAAGCATCGAGCCCCATGGCGAGCGGTTTCGAACGCCAAATGAATCACGGGAGAATGAAAGAAAGCGCTTCATGGATAGAAAACCGGCCACGGATAATACAGATTAAAGCGGATTCTTCACTTGTTGTTCCGATCTGTATTCATCCGTGTTCATCCGTGGCTTAAATCTTAGCGGGGGTCGAACAGGCTGGGTACTCGAGAGCCGGGGGTCTTGATACCAAAATGATTGTACGCGAGCGGCGTCGCGAGACGGCCGCGCGGCGTGCGATCGAGAAATCCGATTTGAATCAAATAGGGTTCGATGATCTCCTCGATGGAATCCTTCTCTTCATGAATTGAAGCCGAGATCGTGCCCAGGCCGACGGGCCCGCCGCTAAATTTTTCGATGATCGTCAGCAGCAGCCGGCGATCCATCTCATCCAGACCATACGTATCGACTTCCATCCGGTTCAACGCATCGTTTGCGACGTCTTTATTTATGCGACCGTCGTAGTCGACCTGGGCGTAGTCGCGAACGCGACGCAGCAGACGGTTTACGATTCGTGGTGTGCCGCGAGAGCGTCGCGCGATTTCCAGCGCGCCTTCGTTGTCGATCTCAACGCCAAGGATCTGCGCTGAGCGTTTGCAGATGACTTCGAGATCCTCGTGCGGGTAGAAATCGAGGTGAAAGACCATTCCGAAGCGACCACGCAAAGGAGCTGTGATCAACCCGGCGCGAGTCGTAGCGCCGATTAACGTGAACTTCGGCAACGGGAGTTTGATGGATCGAGCCGCCGCGCCTTGACCAATTAGCAAGTCGAGCTCGTAGTCCTCCATCGCCGGGTAGAGTTTTTCTTCCAGCGCGGGAAGCAGGCGATGAATCTCGTCGATGAAAAGAACGTCGCCTTCCTGTAAGTTTGTCAGCAACGCTGCGATGTCGCCGGCTTTCTCGATCGCTGGTCCGGCGGTCGACCTCAGCTCGGCGCCCATTTCATTTGCGATGATGTTGGCGAGTGTCGTCTTGCCCAGTCCTGGTGGACCAGTCAGCAGCACGTGATCGAGCGCTTCTTTCCGGCCGCGCGCGGCTTTCATGTATACGCGCAGGTTCTCCTTGACCTGGCGCTGGCCGATGTACTCGTCGATGCGATTCGGGCGCAGCGTGAGATCGAGTTGGCGATCTTCGTCGCTGGCGAAAGTTTCTTTCACGCGCGCTGATATTGACTCAGGAGCCATGTGGTTTTCAAACTCTGGCTAGTTTCTTGAGAGTGCGTCGCAAGACTGACTCGACGGTCATCTCGCCCTGTTCTTTGAGTGCGGCATCGATCGCTTTTTCCGCTCCGGATCGCTGGTAACCGAGATTGAGTAAAGCCGAGAGAGCGTCGGCGCGAACGGCGTCTTCAGGGGCCTCGGCGCCGGCTTCCGGTTTCGCTCCAAACTCCTCTTCGATTTCGGCAGACGAGAGCTCGGCGACCTTCTCGCGAAGCTCCATTATTAAACGTTCCGCAGTCTTACGGCCAACGCCGGGAATCAGCGTCAGCCGCGCGAGGTTGTTTGTTCTAATCGACGCGACCATCTCATCCGCGCTCATGCCGGAAAGCAGCGTGATGCCGAGTTTTGGACCTATCCCAGTGACGGAGATGATCTTCAGAAACAACTCGCGCTCACGTGCGGTCTTGAAACCGTAAAGCTGCAACGCATCTTCACGCACGTGGGTGTAGATACGAAGCTGAACGGTCGAACCGAGATCTTCGAGGTCGTAAAAAGTTGAGAGCGGGATCGTGACTTCATAACCGACGCCGCTCACGTCAACAATCACCGAAGTCGCTTGTTTCGAAAGCAGTTTGCCGCTCAGATGCGCAATCATTCGGGCGGGATTGTAGCAGAAACCATAGGACAGATATGACCTATATGACAGATAGCGCTATACTGATGCCGCGAATGAAGTCCGAGAAAATATCAGAACTAACAACGAGCAGGTTGAGCGTTTACCTTCGTTGCCTGAACGCGCTTCACGCCGCCGGAATCAAGACCATCTCTTCGCAGGCGTTGGCTGAACAGTTCAATCTGAACTCCGCGCAGATTCGGAAGGATCTGGGTTACTTTGGCGAGTTCGGCGTGCGTGGCGTCGGATACTACGTCGCAAATCTGCGCGATCACATCACGAAGATTCTCGGTCTCGACAGCCCGCATCGCGTCGGTATCGTCGGCGCGGGAAGGCTGGGAACCGCCCTCGCGAATTACAACGGCTTCGAAAGGTCGAACTTCACGGTGGTGGCGTTGTTTGATAACGATCGTCAGAAGATCGGTCGCAGGATCGGCGACGGCAAAATAGCAGTGCATGATGTCGACGAACTCGCGAAAGTGATTCGGGAGGAATCGATCGACGTGATGGTCATCGCTGTTCCAGCGAAAGCCGCACAGAGAGTTCTGAACCAGGTGATGTCTGTGGGTATAAAAGCGGTTCTGAATTTCGCGCCGGTGTCGTTGACTTCGCGACGCGGCGTAAAGGTCAAGACAGTCGACCTGACGACGTCGCTGGAGTCGTTGTCGTACTTCCTTTCGCAGCCTTCGAACAGCACGGTCACTCAGCCACGACGAAGAACTTCCAGAAAACAAGCATGGATGAGCAAACAACAAAACGAGATCTGATTCGAGTTTGCCACCTGATGTACGAACGGAGTTACGTCGTCTCGTCCGACGGCAACGTCAGCGTGCGCCTCGATGACGGTCGCATCCTTGCAACGCCGACGATGACGTGCAAAGGACGTATGACCGAGGATCTGCTTGCGATCACGGATCTCGAAGGCAAAGCGCTGAACGATCGTCGAGCGTCGAGCGAGTTGGCGATGCATCTTCTGATCTATCGCGAGCGTCCGGACGTGAAGGCAGTTTGTCATGCACACCCGCCGCACGGGACGGCATTTGCCGTTGCCGGAATCGCAATCGATCAACCCATTCTTTCGGAAGTGATCCTGACTTTGGGATGCGTGCCGCTCGCCTCGTACGGAACGCCGTCGACTGAGGAACTCACCGAGGCGATGCAGCCGCTGGTGAAACATCACAACGCGCTCCTGATGGCAAATCACGGCGCTGTCGCTTATGGCGCGGACCTTTGGCAGGCGTGGGATCGTCTGGAAACACTCGAGCACACCGCGAAGATCGCGATCCTCTCGCGCGTGCTCGGCGGTTCGAAAAACCTGCCGCCGGATGCGATCGAGAAGTTGATCAACGTGCGCGAGGCTGCTGGTTATCTCGGCGAGTCTGCGCGTTCACAAAGTTGTGCTTATCTCGGCGGTGCGGACAACGGTGCACCAAAGATTTCACTTACACGCGAAGAACTAGTCGAACTGTTGAGTCAGGCGGTGAATGGTTCAGAGTTCAAGCTTTAGCTTGCGACTGTTGAACCCGAGCGGGCAAGCTAAAGCTTGAACTCTGAACAGAGTTGCGCAGAGAAGAGTTAGAAGTTAGAGTCTCGCCTATCCACAAATAGAGGAGCATCTGAATGCAAGAAGCACTCGGAATGGTTGAAACAAAAGGTTTGGTAGCAATGATTGAAGCTGCCGATGCAATGGTGAAGGCTGCGAACGTCACCCTCGTTGGGTACGAAAAGATCGGCGCAGGCTTTGTGACCGCGATCGTGCGTGGCGACGTTGCGGCAGTGAAGGCTGCGACAGACGCGGGTGCAGCGGCTGCGCGACGCGTGGGTGAGTTGGTCAGCGTACACGTGATACCGCGCCCGCACGGTAGCGTCGATGAAACTCTCCCAATTGGTCTCGATCGATAACCGCGCATGATCATTGCTCGCATTCTCGGGACTGTCGTCGCCACGCAAAAGGACGAACGGTTACACGGAAAGAAGTTGCTGATCGTGAGACCGATCAACGTAGACGGCAGTGATACAACCGGCTACGTGGTTGCGGTTGACACAGTGGGCGCCGGTTTTCATGAGCGGGTGCTCGTCGTAGCTGGTTCAAGCGCGCGATTGGCCCAGGGGATGAAGGACGTGCCCGTGGATGCAGCGATTGTTGGAGTGATTGATACTGTTGATGTAGTGAGTGATTAAAATGCAGCTCGCACGCGTCATCGGCACAGTGGTTTCGACCGTCAAGAATGATTCCCTCGAGGGACGGAAGTTGCTCGTCGTGCAGACTATCGATAGGAATTTGCAGTCGACGGGAAAGCCGATGGTCGCAGTTGACGCAGTTGGAGCGGGTATTGGTGAGCTGGTGTTCTGGTGTCGCGGCAAGGAAGCGAGTTTTCCGTTCAAACGCGAAGACACGCCGACCGACTGCACGATAGTTGGCATCATTGATTCTGAGCAGCACGTAACAAGATGATTCTCGCGCGCGTAGTCGGAAACATCGTGGCGACGCAGAAGAACCGGCGTTACGATAATGCGCGTGTGATGTTGTGCCAGCAGATCACACCGGAAGGTGATGAGACAAGCTATTCGGTGCTTGCGCTCGATTCGGTGGATGCTGGTGTTGGCGACACGGTGCTGATCGTGCAGGAGGGTTGGAGCGCATCGACCGCGGCAACGGGCGAGGCAGGTGCGGCGATCGATTCGGCGATTGTTGGCGTTGTCGATCGAGTGGATCTGTTATAGCAATGGAAGATCAGGCGAGAGTGATGGCTGAGAGGATCGCGCGGCGAGTCGGCGCGAATCCCGCTCCGTCTCACGGCACTGGCGACATCGCATCGGAGCTCGCTGCCATGCGCGCGAGCCTCGATGAGCTGCAAAACCGGCTGGTCCAGATCGAATCAAAGATTACAGTCGAACCAACCGCTCCTCGCGTGCATTCACCGTGGCATCCCAGTCTCGATCGTTTTGGTGTTGAAGAGGCCACCGTCTCGCAACTCGTCGATTACTTTCAGAACGAAAAAACGTGCAGCGTCGAGCCTGGTGGGAAGCCGTGTGACCACTGCGCGATGTGTAGTTCGAGGGGTTTTTAGCCGCAGATGAACGCAGATGAACGCTGATTTGCGTTTATCTGCGTGAATCTGCGGCTTAGACTTTACTTACTCGGAGTTTGCCTCAATGAGTTGGCGTTGATCTGCGGCACTGTTCGCGCGCCTTCTTCCGCCCTGAAATACGGTTCTTCCCGGAATCCAAAAAGTTTCGCTGAGATCACGGTCGGGAATTGCGCGCGCGTCGTGTTGTAATCCTGCACTGCGCCGTTGTAGTCGTTGCGCGCGGTTGCAATACGGTTTTCGGTGCCTGCGACCTCATCCTGTAGCTTCAAAAAGTTTTCATTCGATTTCAGTACCGGATAATTCTCCTGCAACACCAGCAGGCGTCCAATCGTGCCTCCAAAACTGTTTGCCGCATCGATCACAGCCTGCTTTTGTTCGGGCGACTTGTCACCGGCTTCACCCTGTGGCGCCTGGCCCGTCGCGTTCAGCAATCGCGACCGTGCCTGCGCGATCGCGCCGAAAACTTCCTGTTCCTGAATTCCTGCGAGTTTCGCTGATTCAACCAGATTGTTAATAAGATCCGCGCGGCGCTGTAGTTGCGCTTCGATACCAGCCCATTTTCCCTTCACGTTTTCGCGCTTCGTCGTCAGGGTGTTGTAACCACAACCACTCGCGGTTAATGAGATCACAGCCACAGCGACAAGAATTGCCAATCTACGGGTCTTCATTCTTAAATCTCCCATGTTAAAAATTATGTCTCCTGACCAGTGGGGCTCCGATGAGTTGGACCACCGTCAGGTCCAAGCTCGTCAACTGCTTCTACAACCTGCTCGATCTGAAACATGTAGGCGCCGAAAAGTTCATTAGCTTCTTTTTCCGACGAGGGGAGATTGCCGCCGGCGCGAAAGTCAAAAATTCTTTCAAAAGGGGTAACGTCAAGCTGCAACAGTCTTGCTGTTTCGCGTACGCAATCCGGTTTTGCGACCGGCGCTTCCTTACCATGCAACAGCAACACGGCCCTGAATAAGGCTGCGAAACTCGACAAGCTGTCGCTCATCAAGTGCGACAAGTTGTCGATCGAAACTGAGGCGGGAATGTATTGGCGACGCAACTGGATCAACTTGCTTCGCAACTCGTACTCGGCCTGGTGGCGTAAGTTCGCGTCTGAGAGTTTTACAAACTCGAAAGGATCGTGACCGTAAAGAACGATGCGGGCGTTTGCCATCTGGTGAAACTCGATCGGAAATACGTCAGCAGCGTCCGAGAGTTCCTCGACTGTAAAATAGACCGGCAAGGGATGGCCCAACCGTTGCCACTCGCGCATTGGCGCCTGCGCCTGGCGCAAATCCTCAGGCGTGATTCGATGCAACGCGATCAGAAGGTTGTAATCTGAACGCAACTCGATCTGATCGCCGGCCGCGGCCGAACCATAGACGACGACAGATGCGAGATTTGCTCCATGCGTCGCGCGCAGATCATCGACAAGTCCGCCGAGTGCTTCCTGTACTACTGATTTAACCATAATTGATCATAGGCCACGGATTTTCACGGATTTAATACGGATAAGACAAATCCGCATTCATCTGTAAAATCCGTGTTACCAGCTACCACCAGCACCTCCACCTCCGAAGTCACCACCTCCGCCGAAACCTCCACCAAAACCGCCACCACCGCCACCAAATCCGCCGCCGCCGAAACCACCACCGCCCCAGCCGCTGCTAGATCTGCCGCCGCCAAGATTGCTAAACAACGATCCCCAAAACAGTGCCTCCAAACAACCACCACCCCCACATCCCCCGGCGCCTCGACGGCCTCGAGCACCTCTACGAGATGCTGATGACAGCAGGAACACTATGAACACCAGGATCGCTACTCCGACGCACACGCTGCCGAGAGCTTTTTGATTTGGCTGTGCTTGTTGTGGCGGACGTTCGCGATACGCGTAACGCTGATCGATCCCCTCAACATTGAAACCACGCTTAGCGCCGAGTGTCGCTACGTAAGTTTGAATCGTGTCGAAGATGCCTTTGCTGTAGTTGCCTTGCCGGAAGGGCGGCACCAGTCGTTCGCGCTGAATCTGACCGACAAGTCCGTCGTTCAAGTCGCCTTCAAGATGACGGCTGACCTGTGTGAAGTACTTCCGATCCTGGACCGCCACCACCAACAGAAAACTGGCTTTGTCTCCGGTCTTTGGTCCAATGCCCCAGGCTCTAGCTATTGCCAACGAGTAATCGAAGATATCCCGATCGCCGGTCGTATCAACCGTCACCACGGCGTATTCGATATTCGCGCGCTCTTTCAAGCCGAGATAGATCGCCTCGAGCCGCTGCCGAGTCTCGGCGTCGATCACACCAGCGTTGTCGACAATCGGATTGAAGGGAACTGGAAGGGGTATTGGTGACGCAGGTGTTGGTTGCGCCTTTACTTGAACAGCTAACAGCGCAAAGACCAATGTGAAAAGGCCAAAGCCAATCCACCAGGAGTCGGGTTTTTTAAAAAACAAGCGCAACGGCAGTTTCGTCAGTGCTAACCCTCTATCAAACGATGCAATAGATAGAAGAGCGCTACCCCTCCAAAAACGACGATTGATACGGTGGGGTTTCTTTCTTCTTTATGGTTCACTTCGGGGATCAGGTCGCTTGCAGCTACATAGAGGGTCACACCCGCCGAGAACGGTAACGCGTAACTCACAGCGTCTCCCATTCGTGCATCAAGCAAAGCCACACCGATCACGCCCGCCAACGTCGCCGCACCGATAGCGGCAGTCGCAATCAGGGCCGTCCGCGAAGAACGTCCTGACGCTAGCATGATCGATGCCACAGTGAAGCCTTCGGGCATCTTGTGCAGCAAAATCGCTATAAAGACCAACATGCCGACGTTGAAATTCACCAGGAAAGCGGATGCAATCGAGACACCGTCGAAAAAAGTGTGAATCCAAAGTCCACCGACAGCGGTGTATGCGGCTGAAGGTCGCATGAACGATTCCGGATGAGTTTCGGCGCCGAAATGGAAGTGCGGTGCGAGCGTGTGTTCGAAAAACTGTATCGATAAGTAACCGAGGAGAAGCAGCGTCATCGCGCCGGCGACGGCTTCTGCGGGCGCCGTGGAGGGGGAGGCTTGAGTCCAAAGCCCGACAGTTGCGGGGAGGATCTCGATAAAGATTGCTGCGAGCATAAAGCCCGCGCCGAGGGCGACGAGATATTTCAAGAAACGTTCGCCCATGCGGTGAGCGCCTGATTTAATGAGAATCAGCCCTCCGAGGACATTGGCGGCAGCAGCCACTAACCCAAACAGAAGAATCGATGTCATTTATGGTGGGCCAGTGTACATCATGTTCAGAGTTCAAGCTTTAGCTTGCCTTTGTAGAAATCGCGAAGCACGACAAGCTAAAGCTTGAACTCTGAACCTAAAATAGGCAAACAACAGGCGATCACCTAGGACTGTATTACCTATTGACACACCTGAATGCGCGGCGTAGTATCCGGCCTTGGGTGGTCAAAAGTGGTCGGAAGTGGGTCCAACCTCGTAGCAACACCGATCATCAGCAACGCTTTTCCTTTGGGCCACCCACCAAAGCTCTCTCGTCAGGTTAGGCAACTATGCTGCGAGGAAACTACACGGCGCGAATTGATGTAAAGGGGCGTCTCAAAGTTCCGACTGAGTTTCGTCGCCTGATCGAAGAGAAGCATGGCAAAGATTTTTATATCACGAGTTTGACTGGCGAATGTGTCCGGATTTACCCGCTGCCGGAATGGGAGTCGATCGAACAGAGACTTTCATTGCTGCCAACGATGGACCCGGCACGCAGAAAGTTCCTTGACAGAACGAATTACTACGGTCAGCAAGCCACGCTCGACGGCCAGGGTCGCCTGTTGATTCATCCGTTGCTACGCAAGAGTGCGGAAGTTCTCGGTGACGTTGCCGTCCTTGGTTATCTGACTTACCTGGAAGTTTGGGAGCTCGACAAATTCAAAGCTCGCCTGCTTGCGGATCCGTACACGGAAGAGGACGAAGCGGCGATCGCGAGGCTTGGTATTTAGCTTAGTGCTTAGTACTTGGTACTTTGTACTTTGTGAAAAAGAACAAAACACAAAGCACAAAGCACAAAGCTCGAAAGTTCTTTGAACGAGATCACGGGGCGGTGGTGTTGGCTGCGCCTTTGGGGGGCAGAGGCGCGCCCCATCGCCCCGTGCTGCTTGAAGAGACAATGAAGTTCCTCGCTCCTGAGCGAGGAGGTCTCTTTATAGATTGCACGGTGGGCCTTGGGGGACACAGCGAAGCAGTGCTGATGTCTTCCACTGACACTCGCGTAATTGGAATCGATCTCGACACCTCGGCGCTCGAGTACTCCCGGCAACGATTGGCGCCTTACGGAGACCGATTCCGCGCATTTCAAGCCAACTTTCGCGCCATCGCTGAGGTGTTGCGGCAAGCAAATGAGCGCGAACCATCCGGAATACTTGTCGATCTAGGGGTTTCTTCACTGCAGTTTGATTCACCCGAGCGTGGGTTTAGTTTTCGTTTCGATGCTCCTTTAGATATGCGGATGAATCCAGCATCAGGGATCACCGCAGCCGATCTTCTACAGCAACTTCCCGAATCGGAAATTGCCAGAATCATTTTCGAATACGGCGAAGAACGACACTCACGACGCATCGCCCGTCGCATCGTGGAACGTCGCGAACAAGGGAAGCCAATAACGACCACGACTGAGTTAGCAGACCTCGTGCGACTCGCTGTCGGCGGTCACAAGCGGAATCAGATTCATCCGGCGACTCGCACGTTCCAGGCACTGCGCATCGCCGTCAACAACGAACTTGAAGGGCTGAGAGAGTTTATTGAGTCAGCAGTCGATCTTTTAAAACCCGACGGCCGGTTTGTGGGGATCAGTTTTCACTCGCTCGAGGATCGGATCCTGAAGCTGGCGTTGAGAAGGCTTTCAGGCCAGTGTGAATGTCCACCACGTTTGCCGGTTTGTGAGTGTGGCGCACGCGAAGTGGTTGAAGTGTTGACGCGGCGTCCAGTGCCGCCAGGCACACGCGAGCTTGACGAGAATCCGCGCGCTCGCAGCGCAAAGCTTCGTGCAGCGCGGAGGCTATAACGACCATGAAAAGATTTCCCGAGCATCAGCCAAACGCAAAAATTCGTCGCAGTCGAGATGTCAGCGCGCTGTCGCGACTCGCGATGTTGCTGTTCTGTGGATTGGTCCTCGCGGGCGGATTTGTCTTCGCGGCCAAGCAGCACTTCGCAGCGGTGCAGTTCGGTTACGAAAACGAAACATTGCGCACGGAACGCAAGCGATTGATCGAAGAGAACCAGCGACTCGCACTTGAAAAAGAACGCGCGATCGCGCCCGACAAACTCGAACCCGCCGCGCGCAAGCTTGGATTACAGCCGGCGCGCCCGGGGCAGATCGGAAACAAGCCACGGATCGACACGGATTGATGCCGATCAGTAAGTGTAAATCCGCGGTCAGATAAGCGTCCTCATCACGCTACTCGTTAGGGAGATTCAAGTAGGTGATGTTGGCACGCCTCGTTGCTCGATCAAAATCCAGACCAGATGTATCGCCAAGCCGCGCGCTTTCCGTCGCGGCTTTTATCGGCTTTTGGATGCTCGTTGTTTGCGCGAGATTGGTTTACCTCCAGTTCTCACAACACGAAGGTCTGGCCAACCGCGCGCGCCAACAGCAGCAAAACGCGATCGAAACGAGTCCGCAACGCGGCGAACTCCTGGACCGGCAGGAGCGACAACTCGCTCGCAGCGTGCAGACAGTTTCGCTTTTCCTCGATCCGGACGGTCTCGACACTTCGGCGCTGGATTGCAATGCACAGCAACTAGCTCAATCGCTCGGTCTGAAGCAGGCGGAACTGACAAAACAGTTTCGCGAAGCGCACGCAGAGAAGCGCCGCTTTCTCTGGATCGCGCGACGTCTCGACGCCGATCTCGCCAACAAAGTCGTCGCCATGAACCTTCCCGGCATACATGCGCAACTCGAACCAAAGCGCTATTACCCGAACGGTTCACTGGCATCGCACATCCTCGGATACGTAGGACTTGACGGACAGGGACTCGGCGGCGTCGAGCAGTTTTACAACTCGAAGATCGCGGGCGAACCGGGCCAGTTGTTTCTCGAGAAGGACGCGAGCGGCAAGCCGTACGAGAGTTATGAGATCGCGTCGAAGCCCGGCCAGACAGTCGTGCTGACAATCGATCAGTCGATCCAGTACCAGGCAGAGCAGGCGTTGCAGGCTGCGGTCCAACGTACGAGAGCAAAGTCGGGAACCGTGATCGTGCTCGATCCTCGCAGCGGAGAAATACTCGCGCTCGCCAACGCCCCAACGTTTGATCCGAACAAAGTCGCCGACGCGAAACCGGAAACGAGATCTAACTGGGCGCTTCAAAATATTTACGAACCGGGCTCGACGTTCAAGGTCGTTGCCTTCTCCGCAGCGCTCGAGAAGAACCTCGTGAAACCTGACGATCGAATCGATTGCCAGATGGGCGCGATCACCGTCGCGGGTCGCGTGGTCCACGATCACAGTAGGTTCGGCACGTTGACGATCTCCGAAGCCTTGGCGAAGTCGAGCAACGTCGCCGCGATCAAGTTGGGTGTGAGAGTCGGCGACCCGACGATGTACGAGTACATCCGGCGCTTCGGTTTTGGATCGCGCACGGGAATCGAGTTGCCTGGAGAAACCGCGGGCCTGCTGAGGAAAGTCGAACGCTGGCAACCGTCGTCGATCGGTTCGATCGCGATCGGTCAGGAGATCGGTGTCACGCCGGTGCAGATGGTCGCAGCGTTTGGCGCGCTTGCTAACGACGGCGTGCGGATAGCGCCACACCTGATTCGCGAAGTGCGCAACGCCGGCGGAACAGTTGTTTACCGCGCACAACCGGAACAGCGACGCGTGATCAGCTCCGAGACAGCAATCGCGATCCGAGGAATGCTGGAAGGCGTGACGCTCAGAGGAACTGCAAAGGCCGCGCAGTTGGATGGTTACTCAGCAGCCGGCAAAACCGGAACCGCACAAAAGATCGATCCGAAAACTCGCGCCTACTCCGCGACGAAGCACGTCGCCTCGTTTGTCGGTTTTGCTCCGGTGAGTAATCCGCAAGTCGCGATCATCGTCGTCATGGACGAGCCGGCTGGGGCTTATCACGGCGGTGATGTTGCAGCGCCAGTGTTTCGCGAAGTCGCTGAACTGATCCTGCCGGGACTGGGTGTGATGCCCGACATCGAGGTGAAGTCGATGCCGGAGCTCGTGGCAAAAGTAAGTGAGGATCCGGAACGCGCTGCGAAGATCCGAGAAGAGCAGGCGCAGAGTGAAGAGCAGCGGAAAGCCACAATGCCAACCGTGGATAGCAACGGGGGACGAAGCGGAGAAGTCGTTTACGCTGTAGCGACCAGGAAGGCGATGCTAATGCCTGACCTGCGCGGACGCAGCGTGCGCGATGTCGCCCGGACTTGCGCGCAACTCGGTTTGCAGGTTGAAGCACGTGGCGAGGGCAGGGTTTTGAAGCAGAGTCCCTCGGCTGGAACGGAGGTGAGCACGGGGCAGCTTATATATGTTGATTTTGGGAGGTATCAGTAAAGTTGTCAGACCCCGACACGACAATGGATGAAGAAACTCTCGAAGATGGCGTAAACTACGGCATTGCTGACTGCAGAAAACGACTACGCAGCCAGCGTTCATCTCTCCGGGCACAACATCATCCCCCAAAAGATGGCTCGAACGGTGACGTGAGACCTGCCACTGGTCGTGTTGGGAGCTATGCCGAAGTTCTGGCAATTTCGATGAGCCAGAGCTCGCTGTCGAGGTTGGTTGAATGCTTGCTCGAACCGGCAAACACAGACACGCCCACGCAGGAGGAATCGATTGAGCGGGAAGAGGCTGTAATAACGTGAAGGTTCGAGAGGCCGCAGGTTTGATGGGCGCCGATGCGACAAGCGTCAGCGCCGAGATGTTTGACAAACAGATTAAAGATTATTCCATCGACTCGCGTTCGGTAGGCGCGGGCGAACTCTTTTTTGCACTTTCGCAACAGGACTACGCCCGCGCCGGTTTTAACGGCGAGTTTGTCGACGCACATCGTTTTATCGCCGACGCATTTGAGCATGGTGCGATTGCGGCTGTAGCGCGCGCCGATCGAGTGAATGGTGATCCCGATCTCGAGTGCATGAAAGATCGTTTGTTGTTGGTTGAAGATGCGATCGCCGCGTTACAACAACTCGCGCATCGCGTGTACACGGCGTGGGGAAAACCTGTGGTGGCGATAACCGGCAGCGCGGGAAAGACGACGGCGAAAGAATTGACTGCGCACGTGCTTCAAGCTGCCGGGCACCGAGTTTTAAAAAGCGAGCGTAATTACAACAATGGTCTCGGACTGCCGTTGTCCGTGTTGCGTATGGTCAGCGAGGATCGCTCGCCCGATCAGTTCGATCTCGCGGTGTTGGAAATGGGAATGTCTTCGCCGACACACGAGATTCAGCGACTCTGTCGAATCACGCCGCCGGATGTTGCTGTTGAATTGATGGTCGCGCCGGTCCATCTCGAGTATCTCGGTACGATTGAAAACATCGCGGCCGCAAAGGCGGAGTTGATTGAAGGACTGAAGCCGGGTGGCACCGCAATTCTAAATGCCGACGATGCGCTGGTGATGAAGATGCGCGAGAAGCACCAGGGCACGACGTTGACATTCGGTATCGATAACGCAGCGGATGTTTCCGCGAGTGAGATCGATACGAGTTCGCTCGGAAGAATTGGGTTTCGATTGCGAACGCCGTTGGGAGAAGCGCGGGCGTCGTTGTCGATGAGCGGTCGTCACAATCTCAGTAACGCACTCGCGGCATCAGCAGTGGGGACGGCGTTTTCGATGCCCGCGGAACAGATTGCTGAGGCGCTGAGCACAGCGCAACCGCCGAAGATGCGCGGTGAAGTTTTCGACTTCGCGGCCGGTTTTTCGGTCATTGACGATTCGTACAACTCCAATCCGCGTTCGTTGCTGAACATGGTCCGGACGATGGCTGAAGGAGGTCTGGGACGTAAGCGCCTGGTTGTAATCGCCGGAGAGATGCTCGAGCTTGGACCAGACGAAGTTTCATTGCACAGAGACGCCGGCAGAGAGATCGCGTCCAGTGGAATCAACGTGCTGTGGGGAGTTCGAGGTTTAGCGAAAGAAATTGTTGCTGGCGCAAGTGAGGTGGGACTTTCGGCGACGAAGTTTTTCAACTCGTCCGACGAGGTTGCGGCGGAACTGGCGAAGGAAGTCAAAGAGGGCGATCTGATTTTGGTGAAAGGCTCGCGAGGCGTTGCGACCGACAAGGTGGTCAACGCGCTGCGTGAGCGATTTCCGTTAGCGGGAGAAGACGAAGCGTAAATGATCTACTGGCTCCTTTACGAACTCATCTATTTCCATTTCAGGGAAAAGGATTGGTACGTCATAAAGGCGCTCAACGTCTTTCAGTACGTCACGTTTCGCACCGCTTACGCAACGATCACGGCGCTTCTGATTTCATTATTCTTCGGCGGCAAGTTGATCGACGCGTTGAAGGGTTGGAACGTCGGTCAGCAGATCCGAGAGGAAGGCCCGCAGGGACATCAAGTCAAACGAGGCACGCCGACGATGGGTGGCGTGCTGATTGTCGGTTCCGTTTTGATCTCGACACTCCTTTGGGCGCGACTCTCCAGCGTTTATGTCTGGACCGCGATGGGCGCGACGCTGACCTTCGCAGCGATCGGGTTTATCGACGACTACTCCAAGATGGCGAAGCAGCGAAGTCTCGGATTGACGGGTCGGCAGAAGTTGCTGGCCCAGTTGCTGATCGCAGTTGGCCTTTGGGCGGTGCTCTACACAGCGACGAAGTTCATCGGTGGCACGGGGTACTCGTGGAATCTGAGCATTCCGTTTTTGAAATGGACCGCCGATCCCGAAAAGAGCTTTATTGGTCCTTACCTCTACCTGGTTTTGATTGTCGTCGTGTTGCTGGGATCGTCGAACGCGGTGAACCTCACGGACGGATTGGATGGGTTGGCGATCAGCGTGACGTTCATAGCAATGAGCGCGTTGACCGGCTTCACGTATCTCAGCAGCGACAGGCGCTGGGCTGACTATCTCGAGTTGACGCACCGGCCGGAGGCGGCAGAACTGACGGTGTTTTGCGGCGCGATGGTAGGAGCGAGTCTTGGGTTTCTCTGGTACAACGCGCCGCCCGCGCAGGTTTTCATGGGCGACGTGGGCAGCCTCGCGATCGGTGGCGCGATGGGAACTGTAGCAGTGCTGACGAAGCAGGAGTTCATGTTATTGCTGGTGGGCGGAGTTTTTGTACTCGAGGCGTTGTCGGTGATGCTTCAAGTCAGCGTCTTCAAGATGACGAAACGCACGACGGGAACCGGGAGGCGTTTATTCAGAATGACGCCGTTGCATCACCATTTCGAGATGCAGGATTGGAAGGAGTCGAAGATTGTCTTTCGGTTTTTGATTCTGGCGATTTTGTTTGCGTTGTTGAGTCTGTCGACACTGAAGCTGCGTTAAGCGAGTGGAACTAGCGGGCAAGAAAGTTTTGATAATTGGTGCGGCGCGGAGCGGGATTGCCGCGGCGAGATTTCTGTTGGGCCATGGCGCGATCGTGGCGCTTACGGATCAGAAGCCGATTGAAAACTGGACGCCGGATGCACTGGCGTTGAAAGAGTCGGGGGTTGGCGTGTTACCGGGCGAGCCGCCGAGTTGGTTGCTCGATCAACTGGATCTCGTTGTCGTCAGTCCGGGAGTTCCGGCGAACATCATTCCGATCCGTTATGCCGAACGTGCCGGCGCCGAAGTGATCGGAGAGGTTGAGCTCGCCGCGCGGTTTTTGAAAGGACGCATCGTTGCCGTCACCGGCAGTAACGGCAAAACGACCACGACGTCGCTGATTGGTGAGTTGTTGCGCGATGCGGGATTGCAGGTGCAGGTGGGGGGCAACATTGGTAAAGCGTTGATCTCGATGGTTGAGAGTTCGAGTGACAATGGTTGGACAGTCGCTGAGCTTTCGAGTTTTCAGTTGGAGACGATCAAAACGTTTCGACCGTCGATTGCAGTGGTTTTGAACGTGACGCCGAATCACATGGATCGCTACGAGACATTCAACGACTATGCAGCAGCCAAGCACCGCATCTTCATGAACCAGACGCCTGAAGATGTCGCGGTGCTGAATGCGGATGATCCAACGGTTTCGTCGTGGGCGAGTGGATTGAGAGCGAAGGTGATGTACTTCAGTGTCAAGAAAGAACTCGACAATGGCGTCTTTTTGCGAGGGCGTGAACTTGTTTGGCGCGGGGAGGTTTTGCTGCGTGTCGACGAGATGAAATTGCGTGGGCTGCATAACGTCGAGAATGTCGCTGCTGCCTTCGCAGCGGGCATTGCTGCTGGAGCAGGCGTGGAGTCGATGAACGCGACGGCGAAACGATTCAACCCGGTCGAACACAGGCTGGAGTTTGTGGCGGAGATCGAGGGAGTGAAGTTCTACAACGACTCGAAAGCCACGAGTGTCGATGCGACGCTGAAGGCGCTCGAGGCTTTCGTGGAGGAACCCGGAAAGGTTGTGCTGATCCTTGGCGGACGAGGAAAGAAGGCGCCGTACGCTCCGCTCGAATCACTCGTCCGCGAGAAAGTGCGGAAGCTCGTGCTCATCGGTGAAGACGCCGAGACGATCGAGAATGAGTTGGGTGAGTTTGCACCGTTCGAACGCGCGTCAGACATGAGAGATGCCGTGGCGCGTTCGTTCAAAGCGGCCCAGAAGGGCGATGTGGTTTTGCTCGCGCCTGCGTGCGCGAGTTTCGACATGTTCGATAGTTTCGAACACCGGGGGAAGGTGTTCAAAGCTGAAGTTTCTTCTGTGCCTTTTGTGGACTGACATGGCACGCAAATTAGCCCCAGATAAATGGCTTTTCGCGGCGACGACCGGGCTCGCGCTGTTCGGTGTCGTGATGGTCTACAGCGCGTCAGCCGTCATCGCGCAACAGGAGAACGGAAACCAATTCCATTACGTGATCAAGCAAGGCGTTTGGGTCGCCGTCGGTTTCATCGTCATGTTGCTGGCAATGCAATTCAACTACCAGCAACTGAAAAACCGTCGCATCGTCTACGGACTTTTGATTCTCTGCACGATCGGTTTGCTTGGCGTGTTTGCATTCAGCGCGATTAACGGCGCGCACCGCTGGCTGAAGCTTCCAGGCTTCAATCTTCAGCCGTCGGAAATGTCGAAACTCTCTTTGATAATTTTTCTCGCGTACTTCCTCGAGAAGCGCGCCGGTGAAGAAGGTGATTTCTGGCGAACGTTTCTGCCGTGCGGGATCGTGACTGGTTGGCTTGCCGGACTGATCGTGATCGAACCTGACTTCGGCACGGCGATGATGCTGGGGCTGATATTCGTCGTCGTCATCTACACCGCGGGTGCGCGCGTGCTTCATTTGGCAATGGCGGCAGCGCCGGCATTCGTAGTCGCGGCGGGGTTGCTGATCTTCGTACCGTGGCGATTGAAACGCCTGATCACATTTCTCGATCCATGGGCGGATCAACAAGGCGCAGGTTTTCAGGTTGTGCAGTCGTTGATTGCAGTCGGATCGGGTGGAATCGAGGGCCTCGGCTTCGCACAAGGCAAGCAGAAGATGTTGTTTCTTCCATTCGCTCACTCCGATTTTATTTTTGCAGTGGTGGGCGAGGAGCTTGGATTAGTAGGCGCGCTGGCAGTCGTTGCAGTGTTTGCACTTTTTCTCTGGCGCGGCATTCGCACTGCGTTGCTGGCGCCCGATCGGTTTGGAATGTTGCTGAGCCTGGGAATTGTTACCAGCATCGTGGCTCAAGCACTCTTTAATATTAGTGTCGTGCTTTCGCTGGTGCCGACGAAAGGGATTCCGCTGCCGTTCATCTCGTACGGCGGATCGTCGCTGGTGCCGACGCTCGCAGCCGTGGGCATCTTGCTCAACGTGTCGCAGCATGCGAGTGGAAACATCGGCAACCGGCAATGAGAGTACTGATCGCCGCCGGAGGCACTGGTGGACACATTTATCCTGGCATCGCGGTGGCCCAGGAGATCATGCGGCGCGATGCGAATTCGAAAGTGCAGTTCGTCGGCACCGCGCGCGGACTGGAAACACGGCTGGTGCCGCAAGCTGGTTTTGAGTTGACGCTCATTGAAAGTGCCGGGCTGAAAAACGTGAGTCTCGGCGCACGTATGAAAGGACTCGTGATCCTGCCGAAGAGTTTTGTGTCGACGCGAAAGCTGTTGCGACAGTTTCAGCCGGACGTGGTTGTCGGTGCGGGTGGCTATGTTTCCGGTCCGGTTGTGCTGACTGCGGCGCTCACCAATCGACCGACGTTGGTGATGGAGTCGAATGCGTTGCCGGGTTGGACCAACCGCATGCTGGCGCGCTTTGTCGATCGCGCGGCAGTTTCATTTGAACAAGCGCTGCCTTACTTTCGCGGGAAGGCGAAGGTGACAGGCAATCCGGTGCGCCGAGAGTTTTTTGAAATTCCGCCAAAACGGCGCGAGCCGGGAAAGTTTTCGCTGCTGGTGTTTGGTGGTTCGCAGGGTGCGCGGGCAATCAACGAAGCGATGGTCGCTGCGTTGCCGAAGTTGAAAGAGATTCCTGGCGAGCTGCGAATCAAGCACCAGACGGGTGCGGCGGATTTTGAGAAGGTGAAAGCGGCGTACGCGGCCGCCGGGTGGGTCGAAGGCGCTGACGTGCGTAGTTACATTGACAACATGATGGCAGATTTTGCGGAAGCGGACCTGGTGCTCTGCCGTGCTGGAGCAACCACGACGGCTGAATTGATCGCCGCCGGAAAGGCCTCGATCATGGTTCCATTCCCACACGCCGCCGACGATCACCAGCGAAAGAACGCGGAAGCATTACAGTCCGCCGGAGCTTCGAGAATGATCTTGCAGCACGAGCTGAGCGGAGGTCGGCTTGCAGCAGAAATTGAGAAACTCGTACGAGCGCCAGAAGACTTGAATCGCATGGAAGAAGCGAGCAGGAAACTCGCGCATGGAGACGCGGCAGCTGCCGCAGCAGATATGATCGAAGAATTGGGCCACAAAAAGGCACAAAAGGCATTTATGCGCTTTTTTGTGGCTAAAAAATAATGTTTCGCAGAATTCAACACGTCCATTTCGTAGGCATCGGCGGCATCGGCATGTCCGGCATCGCCGAGGTGCTCGTCAATCTCGGCTTCCGTGTCTCGGGGTCGGATCTCAAACGGTCCAGCGTCACCGATCGCCTACAACAAATGGGTATCGAGTTTTTCGAAGGCCACAGTTCTGAGAACGTCGGACATCCGCACGTCGTCGTTCGCTCGACCGCTGTGCGTGACGACAATCCGGAAATCATCGAGGCGAACCGGCGCTCAATCCCCGTGATCCCGCGCGCCGAGATGCTCGCCGAGCTGATGCGACTCAAACCACACACGGTCGCCGTCGCGGGTTCACACGGCAAGACGACCACCACGTCGATGGTTGCGACAGTGTTAGGCCACGCTGGACTCGATCCGACGATGGTTGTCGGCGGCGTCGTCGGAGCGTTTGGATCGAACGCGCATCTTGGCACAAGCGATCTGATGGTTGTCGAAGCCGACGAGAGCGACCGATCTTTCCTGATGCTCACGCCGACAATCGCCGTCGTCACCAACATCGATCGCGAACACATGGACTACTACCACGACATGGACGACGTGCGTGCGTGCTTCGCGAGTTTTGTGAACAAAGTGCCGTTCTACGGTTCGTCGGTTCTTTGTCTCGACGATCCGAACGTGCAGGCAATCATCCCGCTGCTCGAACGCCGCCGTCTGACGTACGGCTTGAGCGCGCAGGCGGACGTTTCAGCGCACGGAATCCGACACGATCACAACTTTGGATCGTCGTTCAATGTCTGGCGCGGCACGGACGTCGTCGGCGAAATGATTCTGCGCGTGCCTGGCGTTCACAACGTTTATAACGCGCTGGCTGCGATTGCTGTTGGGTTCGAGTTGGAAGTGTCTTTTGAAAAGATCGTCGAGGGTCTGCACAGCTTCACCGGCGCGGGCCGCAGGTTCCAGGCGAAGGGCGAAGTCAACGGTGTGCTTGTCGTCGACGATTACGGACATCATCCGACAGAGATCCGCGCCACGCTCGCTGCCGCGAAACTCGGGTCAGGCGGCAGGCGCATCGTCGTTTTGTTTCAGCCACACCGTTACACACGAACTCACGATCTGATGCAGGAGTTTGCGCGTTCATTCAACAACGCCGACGTCCTGTTCATCACCGATATTTACGCGGCGAGTGAGGATCCGATTGAAGGTGTAACGTCTGAAGCGCTGACGGCCGCCATCAAGCGTTTCGGCCACAAAGATGTGAATTATATCGGCGCTCTCGATAATGCTGCCCCAGCATTGCGCGACTACGTACAACCCGGCGACCTGGTGTTGACGCTCGGCGCCGGAACGGTGAATCGCGTTTGCGATCAACTGCTGTTTTTGATGCGAGAATCCGCGTCATCCGTGGCGGATAGATGACAGAGGAAACGAACAAGCTGGCAGAACGTGACCGCGCGCTCGAAGAGATTGCGGCGCGACTCGGGGTGCGCGCAGAGCGCGGGCTTCGCTTTGCCGAGCTGACGAGTTTGCGCGTCGGCGGCTCGATCGATTGGGTCATCGCACCTGACACAGAAGAGCAAGCGGCAAAGATCGTTCACGAGTTGGACCAGGCAGGCATTGGCTGGCGACCACTCGGTTCCGGCAGCAACGTGCTCGCCGATGATGGGGATCATCACTACGTGGTACTGAATGTGAGCAACATGAAAGGCGAGGTCCATATCGACGGCGAGCTCGTCTCGGTCAGCGCCGGCTATTCGTTGCCACGACTGTGCATCGACGTGGCGCGAAGCGGACTATCCGGTATCGAAGGGCTCGGCGGCATTCCCGGAACAGTCGGCGGCGCGCTCTGGATGAACGCTGGTGCGTACGGCCATGAGATCGGCACCGTTACTGAAACTGTGCGCGTCGCGCGCGAGGGAAAGATCGTTGAAGTTCCGGGTGACAGCATTCAGTGGAACTACCGTCACACGTCATTCAAAGAAGGGGAGCTACTGCTCGGCGCTACATTGCGTCTGACGAAAGACGATCCGGAAAAGATCAAGGCGCGAATGGACGACGCGAAGAGCAGGCGTCTTTCAACACAGCCGCACGGCTCACGTTCCGCTGGTTGCTTCTTCAAAAATCCTCCCGCGAGCACAATCGCGACAGGGAAGATGATCGATGAGATGGGAATGAAGGGTCAGCGACGTGGGAGCGCCGTCGTTTCACCCGTACACGCAAATTTCATTGTCACCGAAGGTGAGAACGCGCGCGCCGAAGACGCGCTTGCGCTCGCAGAAGAGATTCGAGAACGCGTACGACGCGAGCAGGGCATCGAACTCGAATACGAGGTCGAGCTTTGGCGCGCAAATCCAGACACATCTGTGGACGAAGAAAGAAAGGAGCAGTGAGCTATGAGAGACCCGATCGTAGCTCAGAAAGTTGGTAATCGTAGCGGCATTGGTAAAGGCCGCTCGGGAGCCAGCCAACGTCCGGCGAAGCGTGAAAATAGTGAACCGCTCGCAGTGCGGATCAAATCCGTGTTGCGTTACGTGCCGCTCGCTCTGCGCATCGCTGTCGTTGCCATCGTCTGTTTGATCGCTTTTGTCGGTTATCGCGCGGCAGCGTCGGCGAGTTTCTTTGCAATCCGAACGGTCGAAACAAAGGGTGCGTCGCGCGCGTCGGTCCTTGATATTCAAGCCGCAGTGCGTCGCCATGTGAGTCAAACGGGCGTGTGGAGTGCTGATCTAAACGATCTCAGCAAAGGTCTCGAGCGTCTGCCGTGGGTGCGCACGGCGGTGGTCACGCGTGTTTTGCCTGACGGCATTCGAGTCCGAATCACCGAGCGAGTCCCGAAAGCCGTAGTACGAAACTCGGCGGGACGCTTTATCTGGGTTGACGACGATGCCGTCTCTCTCGGTGAGATGTCTTCAACCGACCAGATGCCCGCGTTCTTCCTGCGTGGCTGGAATGAAGACGGTTCAACCACCGCGCAAACGGAAAATCGCGCGCGTGTTGCGAAGTTTCTCGAGTTGCAGCGCGATTGGGAAACCCAGGGACTTTCGGAGCGTGTGAGCGAGGTTAACTTGCTCGACCTTCGAGACGTGCGCGTGCAGCTTGCAGGCGACGATTCGCAGATCGAGGTTCGACTCGGATCGCAGGACCAGGGTCCGCGACTCACGAAAGCATTGAGCGTGCTTGACGCTCAACGTCAAACGTCACGTGGACCACTCATCAGCTACATCGATCTCACGCAGGGTAAGCGGGCAATTGTTGGTTTGGTAAATGGCGAACGCAAGAACGACTGAGATCAACTCTGCGTAACTCTGCGTCCTCTGCGCCTCTGCGGTGAGTGGGATCGTGAGACAAGTTCACCGCAGAGGCGCAGAGAACGCAGAGCACGCAGAGAGGAGCACCCGACAGATGGCCAAGCGTACACAACACACGATCGGTCTCGACATCGGGACAAGCAAGGTGACGTGTATAGCCGGAGAACCCGGTGAGGGTGGACTACTCGAAGTCGTCGGCATCGGAGAAGCCGACGCTCGTGGGTTGCGCAAAGGAGTGATCGTCAATCCGGATGCAGCAGTCGATGCGATCAAGAGAGCGGTCGAAGACGCAGAGCGAATGAGTGGACTCGAAGCAGAAGAGGTGACGATCAACCTCGCGGGTTCACACATTCTCGGCTTCAACGGCCAGGCGATCGTCGCCGTGTCTGGTCGCGATCGCGAGATCGTTCCCGAAGACGTGCGACGCGCGATCGATTCAGCGTGCGCGATTCAACTTCCCGCGGGACGGGAGATCGTCGATCGACTGCCACAGGAATTCATCGTCGACGATCAGGATGGCATTAACGATCCAGTCGGAATGATCGGCGCGCGATTGGCAGTGAAGGTGCACATCGTGACGAGTCCAGTGACCGCGCGTCAGAACGCAATCAACGCCGTGAATCGCGCGGGGCTCGTCGTGGCAGACATGGTCCTGGAGCAGTTGGCCGCGGCCGAGGCGTCGCTAACTGAAGATGACAAAGAGTTTGGAGCTGCGCTCGTGGACGTGGGTGCTGAAACAACAGGGCTCATTATTTATCAACGCGGTGCTGTGCAGCACACGGCGGTCTTCCCGCTCGGTGGCTCGCACTTCACGAACGACATTGCTTTCGGACTCAGAACTCCGATTCCGGAAGCTGAGAAGATCAAAAGGACCGTGGGTTGTGCGTGCAGCAGTTCTTTGAGTGAGATGGAACGCGGCGAGCTCGTCGATGTACCTTCGGTTGGTGGACGTCCTCCGCGCCAACTGTCGCGACAGATTCTTTGCGACATCCTTCAGCCTCGTGCGGAAGAAGTGCTGATGCACGTCGCCGATGAGATCAAAGACGCAGGTTGGGAACGACAGCTCTCGAGTGGCGTGGTGTTGACCGGCGGTGGAGCACTGCTGCATGGCATGACCGAGATCGCGGAACAGGTTTTTGATGCGCCGGTGCGAATTGGATACCCCGAACGAGATCGCTTCGGTGGGTTGGTCGAAGACATTCAGAGTCCTGCATGGACTGCGGCTGCCGGTTTGGCACTACTCGCATATCGCGCTCAAGCCGCCGAGATACGCACAGGAGTGAGTAGACGTGGTTCTACAGGTAAGCTGACACACTTTGTGTCAAGATTTCGAAATAGATTCGGTAGTATTTTCTGACAAGTTGTTGTATGCTTGCGCCCCGGTTGCACAAGATATTGTCCGCAAGATATCGATGCCGATGGCTCAAGACACCCAACATAGAAGGAAGCGGCCTTGGAAGCCGTCCCGTTTTGGGAGAGAGGAACTAACTATGACACCGGACACTCGTCAACCGGCAGCAGGCATTAATATTTTCATTGATGATGATCCGCCACTCACCGGAGCCCGGATAAAAGTGATCGGCATCGGTGGTGGTGGCAGCAACGCAGTCAATCGGATGATCGAAGCAGGGATCGAAGGCATCGAGTTCCTCGTTGCCAACACAGATCTCCAGGCGCTCAAGCGTTCACGCGCGCCAATCAAAATTCAACTCGGAAGTCGCTTGACGAAGGGACTGGGCGCGGGCGCGGATCCGGGCGTCGGCCGTGAAGCCGCACTCGAAGACACTGACAAGATCATCGAAGTGCTCGAAGGCGCCGACATGGTTTTTGTTACGACGGGTTTGGGTGGTGGGACTGGAACGGGCGCTGCGCCAATCATTGCCTCGCTCGCGACGGAGCTCGATGCGTTGACAGTCGCCGTCGTCACTAAGCCGTTTCATTTCGAAGGACGGCGTCGCATGCAGCAAGCCGATCACGGATTGCGAGAACTGCGCGAGTGTGTCGACACCGTGATCACGATCCCGAACGAGCGACTGCTGCACACAGTCGATCGCGGAGTTTCACTTGCTGACTCGTTCAAAGTTGCTGACGACGTTTTGCGTCAGGCAGTGCAGGGCATCAGCGATCTGATCACTGTGCCGGGATTGATCAATCTCGACTTCGCCGACGTGAAGTCGATCATGCAGGGAATGGGCATGGCTTTGATGGGCGCTGGTCGAGCGACTGGCGAGAACCGCGCAATCGAAGCGACTCAGCAGGCAATCTCGTCACCGCTGTTGGAAGAGGCAACGATACAGGGCGCCAAAGGTGTTTTGATCAACATCACTGGCGGACCGGATCTCACGTTGTTTGAAGTCAACGCTGCTTCGTCGATCATTCGCGAGTCGGCTGATGATGACGCGAACATCATCTTCGGCGCTGTGATTGATGAGACCCTTACTGACGAAATGAAGATTACTGTGATAGCTACGGGTTTTGATAGAGAAGCCGCATCAGTTGTGTCTGCCGCTGCGACAACGGCGATTCCCGCGCCGCCGCCACGTTACGTAGCAAGGCCGGCCGACGACCTCCCGCGGCCGATGATGGGTAGTCGTGTTGACGATCTCGACGTCCCAACTTTCATTCGCAAGAAGGCCGATTAAGCAGACATTTTTCTCGCAGCAGATGAGCGCAGATGAACGCCGATCACGAATCGGCGTTCATCTGCGTTCATCTGCTGCGAGAAAAATGTCTTGCATCATTTCTTGCATGTAAATCTTTGATATCACCACGTTTTTCCCCTTTGCATTTTCTTCTTTTGTTGTGTAGCATGTCGTCCATTCCTTGCAGGAAATTCCATTACGGGTATGTTCGTTCCTCTCCTCGGATGGGCCGCAGCCTGCGAGAAGTTTTGACACTGATCTGAACAACAAAGCCCTGTGTCCTATACATTGCTAGTTCCCGACCGGGTGGAACACACCCTGTCATAGATTTTTGGAGGTAATAATCACGTGAATCGCAAACTCATCAGAACCACACTCGCGGAAGTGAAAGGCAAAGCCCGAGAAGTTCCGCAGCCCAGAGAGCGTTCGAATGGGAGTTCCCGCGCCTCAAACGACGGTGGTCAGGCACGTGAACGTGCCCCACAACAACATGCTTCTTCGGTCCAGGTTAAGAAAAGAGTTCCACCTCCCAACGAAACCAACGCCGAGATCTTTTATTACAAGAAACAGATCGACGCTCACACGCCGATGGTTATTGTTTTACTTGACGGCGAAGAGATTGAAGGCACGATTGAGTGGTACGATCGCGGTGCGTTGAAGGTAAACCGAAAGGGAGCACCCAATCTGCTTGTTCTCAAGCGGAACATCAAGTACATGTTCAAGGCCGACGAGCGGGTTGAAACAGCCAGCGCCTAGGAAAGTGAAACAGCCTCGCCCTGAGTTCCTCGCCCTGGACAACAGGTGCGTCGCCTCCAGTAATGCGACACTCAGACCAAAGCTCAACTAACCCGGGACCTCGACCCCGGAGAGTTTTGCCGCGCATCGGCATCACGATGGGCGACCCTGCAGGGATTGGTCCCGAAGTCGTTCTCAAAGCTGTTGCTGAAGAAGAAGTCAAACGAGTTTGCGTGCCTGTGATCATCGGTGATGCACAGTTGCTGGCCCACACGGCACGTACTCTCGATCTTCAGTCTGGCTACGACATCGTTCGCGTTGGCGAAGAGTTTCCCGATCCGCTTTCCGAACCCGTCATCTATCATCTTGATAACATCAGCGGCTTCATCGAACCCGGCATCGAATCGGGCGCCGCAGGCAAAGCTGCGGGTGGTTACATCGAAGCCGCGGTTGAGTTGTGTGCAGCCGGCAGTATCGATGCAATAGCGACGGCGCCGATCAACAAGCGCGCGTTGTTTCTCGGTGGTTATAGTTTTCCTGGTCACACGGAGTTTCTGGCTCACCTGACCGGCGCCGAGGAATATGCGATGGCGTTCGTCGCTGCGAACCTTCGTATTGTGTTGTTGTCGACGCACGTCCCACTCTCGGAAGCGATCAGACTCGTCGAACGCGATCGCGTGATGAAGATCGTCAGTCTGACACATCGCGAGCTTCAGCGGTGGGGAATCGAACGTCCGCGACTTGCAGTCGCTGCGCTCAATCCGCACGGAGCTGAAGGTGGATTGTTCGGAGTGGAAGAGGCTTCGGAGATCATGCCCGCGATCGAAGCGTCTCGACGTCTCGAAGACATTAACGTGCAGGGGCCGTTCTCAGCAGATACAGTTTTTCTCCGTGCGTCGCGCGGAGAGTTCGATGCCGTCGTCGCTTGTTATCACGATCAGGCGATGATTCCTGTAAAGTGTTTGTCGTTTGGAGAGGCAGTCAACGTTACGTTGGGCCTGCCTTTCATCAGAACTTCAGTCGATCATGGCACTGCCTTCGACATCGCAGGCAAAGGACTTGCTGAACACTCGAGCATGGTTGCTGCGATCAAATTGGCAGCCGAGCTTTCCACACAAGCCGGCGAGAGTTGCCGTGCTGTTGAAGTCTAACTCAAGAGAAGAACACTCACATGGACAATAACGACCCCGTTACGAACGATACAAACGATACCGAGAAGCCGCGGATGCTGGTGGCAGATGACGATCCAGCGATCCTCCGTCTGATAACTACGATTCTCGAGAAGGAAAACTTTACAGTCGTCACCGCGCGCGACGGTCGGGAGGCGTATAAGATCTTGCAGGCCGACGCGAACTTCGCCGCTGCGATCCTCGACGTTGTCATGCCGTACATCTCGGGCACTGAGCTGGTGCGCTACATGACCGCAGAAGAGCGGCTAAAGCGGATTCCGGTGATGATGATGACCGCCGAACAGGATCCCAAGCTTTCGTCCGAGAGCTTCATGGCCGGCGCGCGTGTATTTCTGCCAAAGCCCTTCACCACTGCGCAACTTCAGATCATGTTGCAGATGCTGATCGGTAAAAAGTCTGCTGAGTAAAGATGAGAAGAACATCCACAGATTACACCGATTACACAGAAAAGAATCGGTGTAATCTGTGGATGATTTGTTTGTTTGCGTTCGTGTTCTTGATCGTATCTCCTTCTCACGCACGCGCAGATCTGAGTAAAAGCCAGGCACGCAAAGTCATACAGACCGTGGCTGGGTGGTCTCTGCCCAGCAGTGCTGTTCGCGTTGCATCGGTCACGTCGAGTGGCGAGGGCGCTGAAGTCAGTGCGGAGATCCAGGCAGTGTTTCGAGTGCGAATGAATGAAGGTCGCTGGCAGTTGACTGAGATCAGGACCGGACAAGATCGTTGGGAGAAGTTGGAAGTCATCGCGAAAGCTTCGAACGTTGAGTTGCCGTCAGGTGAATGTGATGCGCCATCGGAGTTTGCACGAAGGCGTTCCGCCGATGAACTCACGAACAAACGCGCGCGTTGTTTGATTGCCAGTTTGTTAGGCGTCGCGCTGCCGTCGGATGACGTCCGGATTAAAAGCATCTCGTCATTTGGATTGTCGCTCGGATCGGAGTCAACTGCGCTGATCACGGCGCTCGTTCGGGCTGACTTTCGGTTGGCGCACGGCAATGCTGGTTGGCAAGTCGTTGAATTTAAGAGTGGCGCGCGTGATTGGGTGAGGATTGTCGACCTGCCTTCCAGTGTCGATCAGATCAAGCGTTCCGCAGCAACAGATGAGCTATCGACAATCGCCAAAGCGCTGTCCGAATTTCGCCGGGAGCGAGGTCATTTCGTTGTCTCAGACAAAGAATCTGTACTGGTCGACCACCTCAGTCCGAAGTACTTGACCCGTGTAATCCGGGTGGATCCATGGCACCGTCCCTACCACTACGACGGCCGGCGGGACCGCTATTCCCTGCGTTCCCTCGGTCCGGACGGCAAACCCAACACCCCGGACGACATAGTCGTTTCCGGCCCGTAACCGCAAAGCTGGCTAAAACAAACTCTTGACGCGCCATTCCTGCGGGTGTTAGGTTTCCTTTCGGGCCTCTTCCGAGGCCCTGCTTCGACGACATGCCCGCGCCATCCGTGCATCAGCACTAGGCCCCGCCGATGGTGCAATTCAGCTAAAGGGATTGGCTTTGCTAGCTGGACGCAAACTCCTACTTGCCGACGATTCGGCCACCATTCAGAAAGTTATCGACCTTACGTTCGCCGATGAAGGTGTGCGAGTCGTGGCTGTCGGCAACGGCCAGGACGCCATCGATAAGCTCCTGGAAGAGTTACCCGATATAGTTCTTGCAGACGTCTTTATGCCCTCACCCAACGGGTACGAGGTCTGCGAATACGTCAAAACCAACGAGAAGCTGAAACACATACCCGTGATGCTGCTCGTGGGCTCGTTTGAGCCGTTCGACGAAGCGGAGGCGCGCAGAGTTGGCGCGGATGACATCTTGACCAAACCATTTCAATCCATTCGACGACTGATCGACAGAGTGGGCTCGCTTGTGAGCAGCTCGCCGGTCGAGAAAGAGAGTCCGACCGCCGAACTTCCAAAGACCGAAGAGCCTGAGGAAGAAGAGCTGTTCATGGACACGGAAGAGTTGGAAGTCACGACGGCCGATACCTTGCCGTTGGACGAGGCGATAGCAGCGGAAGCTTTTGGACGCGAGGAGAACATGGAAACCAGAGTAACGGACGATTCATCCGACGTGCTATTGGACCTCGGGGACATAGAGCCAGTGCGTGCGAGTGGGGACGACGATTTTGTATTGGACCTCGATGATGAAGTAGTGCAACCCGCGTACGAAGCCGCACCGATGCGCGAGTTTGTCGAGCCGCAGGTGAAGGAAGCTGTTGCTGCGGTGGGTTCGTATGAAGTTCACAGTTCGTTTGCAGACACGCAGGAAGTGGCGTACGCACCGGAAGTGCATGATGTCGCGGTTGTCGAACCCGAACCCGAACCGGTTTTTGTTGAACCGGCCCCAGCGCCTGCTCCCATTGGTACTGCAACTTCCATCACTACGGATCAACTCTCCCCCGAAATGATCGACGCCATTGCCCGTCGCGCCGTCGAATTGATGTCAGACAAAGTAATCCGCGAGATCGCGTGGGAAGTCGTGCCGGATTTGGCGGAGCTGCTGATCAAGCGGCAGTTGGAAGAGAACCAACCGAAGTAAGAAGGGCACAAAAAAGCACAAAAGGCACAAGTGAATTAGTCAACCAACAGCGTTGATAATTCATCATTGTGCCTTTTGTGCTTTTTTGTGTACCTTTTATTTACGTCATGGATATCCCCAAACAATACGACCCGAAAGAGGCGGAGCAGCACCACTATGAGCGGTGGGAGAGGAATGGGTATTTTGCGCCGGAGATGAATAAGGATCTAGAGGCGCCGATCTTTAGCATAGCTATTCCGCCGCCGAATGTTACCGGCTCGCTTCACATGGGCCATGCGCTGCAACACACGATGATGGACGTGATGACGCGGCATAAGCGCATGAGTGGGTTTCGTACGCTCTGGCTGCCGGGGATGGACCACGCCGGTATCTCCACGCAGTTGATGGTCTCGCGGGCGCTCAAAGAAGAAGGGAAGTCACGCCACGACCTCGGGCGCGAGAAGTTTGTCGAGCGCGTTTGGCAGTGGAAACACGAATCGGGCGGCCAAATCACCGTTCAGATGCGTCGTCTGGGCGCATCCGTCGACTGGTCGCGCGAGAAGTTCACGATGGACGAAGACCTCTCGCGCGCGGTCCGCGAAGTGTTTGTCCAGTTGTACGACGAGGGAATGATCTATCGTGGCAACCGCATTGTGAACTGGTGTCCACAAGACCAGACGGTGCTCTCCGATCTCGAAGTCGAAAAGCTGCCGCAGGCCGGAAAACTCTATTATCTTCAGTATCCAATCAAAAACAGCGACGCGCGCGTCACGGTCGCTACAACAAGACCCGAGACGATGCTCGGCGACACTGCTGTCGCCGTAAATCCAAACGACGAGCGTTATCGCACCCTTGTGGGCCAGACCGTCTTGCTTCCACTCACGGACCGAGAGATTCCGATCGTCGCCGACGAGTACGTCGATCCTGAATTCGGCACCGGCGCTGTGAAGATCACGCCTGCGCACGATCCAAACGACTACGAGATGGGCTTGCGTCACAACCTGCCCCAAGTTGTGGTGATCGATGCACACGCAAAAATGACTGCTGATGCCGGCGCGAGGTTCGCCGGACTCGATCGGTACAAGGCACGCGAGAAAGTAGTCGAAGAGTTTGAATCGCTTGGACTACTGGAGAAGGTGGTTGACTACGAGTTTTCGATCTCGAAGTGCGAGCGTTGCAAGACCGTCATCGAGCCTCTCATATCCATGCAGTGGTTCATGAAAATGGACCAGTTGCGCGACCTCGCGCTCGATCTCATGGCGCGCGAACACAAACCACGGTTCACGCCGGAAAGTTACGAGAAGATCTACACAAACTGGCTCGAGAACCTTCGCGATTGGACCATCTCGCGGCAACTATGGTGGGGACACCAGATTCCCGCATGGTACACGCCCGACGGTGAAGTCATCGTCGCCATGTCCGAAGAAGAGGCACGCGAGAAGGCCGGTACGAGCGAACTCACACAGGACCCTGACGTGTTAGACACGTGGTTCTCCTCAGCGCTGTGGCCGTTCTCGACGCTCGGTTGGCCCAACGAAACGGATGACCTGAAAACGTTTTATCCAACGTCCGTGCTCGTAACGGGTCGCGACATCATCTTTCTGTGGGTGTCGCGCATGGTGATGCAGGGGATGAAGTTCGTCGGTAAGGAGCCTTTTGCCGATGTCTACATCACGGGAACCGTCCTCGACGCCCACGGACAGCGCATGTCGAAGACTAAGCGCAACGGCGTCGATCCGGTCGAAGTCTTTGACAAATACGGTGTGGATGCGACGCGGCTGACGCTGTCACAGGTTGGCAGCACAGACATTCGTTGGAATGAAAAACAGGTTGAGTCGTATCGCAACTTCGCGAACAAAATCTGGAACGCTGCGCGATTCTGCATGCTCAATTCAGAAGGCGCCGGAGTAAACGCGGAAATACTCAATAACAACACTGCGCTTCACGATCGATGGATCGTGTCGCGGCTGAACAAGGCAGCGCGGGATCTGAATACCGCAATCAACAATTACGAGTTTCATGGAGCGGTGCAGATTCTGTATCACTTCTTCTGGGATGATTTTTGTGACTGGTACATCGAGCTTTCAAAAGCCGAAGTGACCGCGGAACAGGAAAGCGCCGCGCGCACAGAGGCGCGCACGCGACTACTGACGGTACTCGAACAAGCCCTGCGCTTGTTGCATCCATTCATGCCTTACATCACAGAGGAACTGTGGCAACGCTTACCTGGCGAAAAACAGTTGCACACGGTGTATGCCGGCGCAGAGCCGACTGTGATGTTGACGGCGTATCCTCAAGGCGCCGCCGAACTGATCGACGAAGCGGCGGAGTCGGAGATGCAGGCGATCATCGAACTGATCTCGCGCGTCAGAAACATTCGTTCGGAAATGAATATCAAACCCGGCGAGCGCATTCCGGTAATGGTGGGATCGCCGGACGAGAATCTGCGCCAGGTTTTCTCGGCGGCGCGCGATCAGATCTCGCGTCTGGTTCGTGCTTCAGATGTTTCTGTAACGGAGCGACTCGACGCGCCGAAGGCTTCGGCGCGAGCAGTGTTAACAGGCGGCGCCGAGCTGGCCGTGCCGCTCGAGGGTTTGATTGATTTCGAGCAGGAGCGACGGCGTTTGCAGCGCGAGCAGGAAAAGCTGAATGCAGAAGCCGCGAAGCTCGAGGCGCAACTCGGCAATCCCAACTTCGTCTCGCGCGCTCCGGCTGAGCGGGTGAATGAAGTGCGCGCACGCATCGCAGACATCGCGCAACAAACGTCTCAACTTCAGCAAACAGTCGAGAACCTGCAATGAACTGGATCGACGAAGGCGCGCTCTACTCACAAATCGGGCTCTTCCTGCGCGAAGATCTCGGAAGAGGCGACATCACGACGCAGTCGATCATCGTTCGCAACACGCGTGCTCGCGCTCGTTTTGTTGCAGGTGAAAACATGATCGTCGCGGGCCTGGAAGCGGCGGAGGAAGTTTTCCTGACGCTTGACTCTCAACAACAACTTGAAGCGTTCGTTTCCGACGGCGAAGAAGTTGAAGCAGGCAAGGTGATTGCGCGAATGCTCGGATTCGCCGACGTGCTGATCTCTGCGGAGAGAGTTGCGTTGAATCTCTTAACGCGACTCTCCGGTATCGCGACGATCACAAACAAGTATGTGAAAGCAGTTGACGGCACCAGCACGCATATCGCGGACACACGAGCCACAACTCCCGGATTGCGACTGCTCGAGAGGTACGCCGTGGAACTCGGAGGCGGATACAACAGCAGATTCGGGTTGGACGATGGTGTGGTGGTAACCGCAAACCATATCTCGATTCTCGGTGGAGTCACGAACGCCGTCAAAACAGCGAAAGAGAAGCTCGGGTATCTACACAAAATCGCCGTCGAAGTAAGCAACGAAAACGAAGTAAAAGACGCGATAGCGGCGGGTGGCGACGCGCTTATAATCCGGGATCTCAGTGCGACAGATTTTGCGCGGCTGGCAGCGAACGCGAGAGAGCTGTCCAAAACCGTCGTGATTGAATGCTGCGGAAAGATCACACCTGAGAATGTTCGTGAGTATGCGGAAGCCGGCGCACAACTGATCCGAATTGAAGCGCTCACGAGCGCTGCACCGGCGATGGATATTAGTTTCAAGATTCAACCCTTCTAAGGTTCTTCTCTGTGCAACTTCTTAACCACAGATGACACGGATAAAATCCGGATAAGCAAATGAGTTTTCGAGAGAAGACCCGGCAAAGACTTGCGAGGAGGGCACTCGAACGTCAACTCGAATACCAGCAACGCAAGGCGGAACACGTTCGCGGGCGCGAAGAAGAGATAATTGCCGCGATGAAGAAGTCGTCGCTGCGCGTTCGCGAGCTACTGGCGACGTTTCAACCGATCGCGCCGGATGCTCGTGTGATCGAAGTCGGCAGCGGGGCGCATGGTCTAATCTTCTACTTCGGTCCCGCACGCCGAATCGGAGTCGATCCGCTCGCCGTAAGCTATGGAAATCTGTTTCCACAGTGGCAAAGGTGTGCGCAGACCGTGGCTGCGGTAGGCGAGTCGCTGCCATTTCGCAGTCAGAGTTTCGAGGTCGTTCTTTGTGACAACGTAGTCGATCATGCGGAGTCGCCGTCAAAGATTGTTGCCGAGCTCACGCGCATATTGGCGCCTGGCGGACTGATGTATTTCACGGTCAACATTCATCACCCAGTGTATGCCGTCGCGGCGGGTGTGCATTCGAGTTGGAGAGCAGTCGGGGTGCCGTATGAGCTCGGCCCTTTTGCGGATCACACGACACACCTCACGCTAAACGCTGCTGAAGAGCTGTTTCAAAACCTGCCGCTCGAGATCCTGAGCGCGAAAAGTAACGTCGACGGAGCGCGGGCACGCGCACGCGAACGACCGCCGCGGCATGTGGGCGACCGTCTGAAGCGTGTGTTCTTTAAAAATGCGCTTTATCAGGTAATTGCAAGACGCACTTAGTTTTGGAACAGGCCGCCCGGCGCGGCGTGCAACCCGAAGCATCTGGTTCGAGCTTGATGGCATCTGGATAGCGGGGGTATCTTAGAAGCGACGGTTTGTAAAGGAGCATGGTAATGGGTGTCAGGTTTCGTAGTTACATCAAGTTCCTGATCGCCACGTGCCTCGTGGTGAGCTTTTGTTTGGTTGAGGCCGATGCGCAGACCCGCAAAAAGCGGCGTTCACGGCGCGCTACGAAACCGGCGGTTGCCAGACCTGTGATTACCAATCCTCCGATCGCGCCTGCGGACGCCACTGCGGACACCCCCGCGACCGGCGACGTCAAGATTATCAGCACCGCCGAGGGTGGCCAGGAAACCACCTCAGCCACGGAATCGAAACTCGCGAAGCCCGCTGCGTCTCCCGAACCTGACGACATGCAGAAGTCGATTAATTCGCTCTCCAATCAGGTTAACAAGCTGAACGACAAGCTGACTAAGATGTCGGACGACGATCGTGACGAGCGCGAGATGGAACGCCTCACACGCGCAGAGCAGCGTGCGGAGCAATTGCGGACGCAGTTGATGGAGGTCCAGGGCAAGATTGCGGATTTTGAAGCGAAGCTCGAGCAGATTGACTTCGCGTTGAAACCCGAGAACATCGAGAGTGCCGCGGCTGGTTATGGAAGCACGCGTCCGGAAGCAATTCGCGATATGCGCAAGAAGCAACTCGAGGGTGAAAGATCGAGAGTGACCGCGCAGTTGAAACTGGCGGAGAACAGCCGCACGCGTTTAGAGACTGCGAGCGCGAATGCTGATGCGGAAGTGGACGCGCTGCGGGCTAAACTACAGCAGCGTCGCTCCCAGGCGGAGTCGGAGCCGGCAGTTGAAGCGCCCGCGAAGCCTGCCCCTCCTCGCAAACCTTAGTAGGGCCACAAAAAAGCACAAGATTCACTGTGCGGTGGTTGTGTGCATCGCGATGGCTTTCCAGACTCCTAACTGGTTAACGTACGTGATTGAGTAGCGGTGTTTATTAGGGCTCGGCCCCTCGCCTCTCACCACAGCAGTCTCACCGAAAACTGAAATAGTCGACTTCGCGGCGTCGGGTTTGACGTACTTCAATCCGTGCAGCCTTACGTTATCGACCAATTGTTTTACATTCATCTGATTGGTTCCGATGATCGCGACGAAACCTGCGTCAGTCAGAGCCGTAAGCTTGTTCAAATCACCGGTTGCTAACGCTTCATGAAGGGCTGCGTCAACCTGTGCAAGTTCGCGTTTGCTTTCTTCTTCAGTGCGAGGCATGCGCGTCGACTGCCAGTTCACCACCTGCCACTTGCCATCGCGCTTAACGAACGTGCCGCTGTTCAAAAGATTTGCGACGTATTTCGTCCCGCCGGCGTCAGTTGTCGAGACCAGACGAAAAGCGACGATCGCCGTGTCGCCGTACTGTTGAATGCGAATGTCCTCCGCCGTGTAAACGGTTTTCGGATCGGTTGGTTTCGTCGCGGGCGCAGAGCGCAGGTCACGCAGAATATCAGCCTTACTGACACGCCGCCCAGCCGAACGCGTGTAGATCAGATCGTCCGCCCAAAAACTCTCATGCACGGCGGCATCATTGCGTGATGCGCCCGCCAGAAAGTCGTTCAGAAGTTTGGTTAACTCAGCCGCGTCCGGAGCCGTTTGCGCAAACACTCCACACGACATCAGCAAAAGCAGGATTGCAGAGGAAGCAACTCTCTTCATAGTTTTCCTTAATTCGAGGCAGCGATCTTAGATTACACAGATTACACAGATCAATATGCGGATTGCGCTTTGTCCGAAACGACTGCGCCAGTCACCGGTGTAACGAGTTGATAACGAACAGCGAGCATCGTTGCAGCATCGTTCAACGACTCATCCTTTGCTGCCAAAATGCGTGTGACTTCGTCGTTGGCCCAAAGCCTCGCGAGCTGGTCCGAGGTTTGAATTCCCTCGTTGGGATACGGAAGACTATCAACCTTTTTGCTTGTCCTGACCCACTCGATCGTCGTCATCTGACCCGTGACTCGCTGAAGCAGCCTTTTAAAATCTACGCCGAACTCATCGGTGCGCGCCGCGGATTTGACTTCATCGATTCCGTCGAGCGTTTTCAGGATCTCGTCCGAACCAATCCTGGTTTGAAGTGAGTAGAGTAACGGTCCGTAGCCTCCAGTCGTCCAGCGCCATCGCAGCTCTTTAGCGGGCTGAAGTTGTACGGGTTGTGGACCATGCACCCAAACAATTGCGTTGTTTCCAGGTTTTTCAGTCGCGAGATCGCAGGCTTTAAGCAACGCCGGCACGTTGTCTGCGCCGCCTCCCAATGTAGCGTTGCTTAAGAACGCCGAAGCCTGGTTAACGCCAGAGGCAATAAAGTTGTGCGAGTTTCCGCCGGCGTCAGCCATCACGAGTTTGAAATCAAGCCCAGCCGGGATCGACTTTAATGCTGCGATTAATTCGTCTATCAGTTCTGGCGTCGCCGCAGACGTGTCCACCACGAGAACCAGCCGGTACAAGTGCTTCGGCCGGCGCGCTTCATAATCTTGCTGGATCATGAAGTTGCCACTCTGAAACGGATCTTTGCTCCAGATTGGAACATTGTGCCGAACGATCAGAATTGATGTCCGCGGGTTCGACATCTCTCGTTCCGGAATATGACCGTGATGGGCGAACATGTCTGCGGTGAACCCGGTCGTCCTAAACGCGCTACTAGCGGAACTTATGGAGGTTCTTGACTCGATCCGAACGGAGTGTTTGACCTCATCGGGAATGCGGAAATTTCTGTTGATGAAGTGTGGGAACAAAAGTTTGGCGGTATTTAGGTCTTCCAACAGCAACGGTATCGTGATGCCGATACGAATCTTCATTTCACTATCAGCAGGCACAGGAAAGCATTGGACCAGAATGCGATCTCGCCCGGCTGTAGTTACTAAAACCGGACCACGTACTTGCTGATGTGTGTCTCTGACTTCGCCTCGCTTTGCGAAGACGGCTTCAAGCTCCTGGCCGTCAGCCCACAGAGTCAGACGCGACACGAGAGCTCCGGGCGGCAATTGCACCTCGGCACGAGCCTCCCTCGCGTATGCGGATTCGTTTGAGAAAACGAGTGTCCACTCTGTGTAGGCAATTCCGCCGTAAGCGTCGGCTTTCGTGTACATCCTGGATTTCGAGAGAGAGAGTCTCTTTTCATCGGAATCGAAGTCGAGCTCCTCTCGCGACCGCAAACGCCATCGGGTATTTTGTGGTTGCAGCGAAAAACTGAAGGGTTCGCCGGTGACGCGATAGTAGATCTCCTCAGCGTCTGTAACGTCGATGCCGGCTTGAGTAGTAAAGACATGAATGAGGAAATCTATGGGCCCTCCCTTCTGTCCATAGCATGCGCGCAGCAGGTACTCTCTGCTTCCAAATTCTCGTAGAAAGTGAATTCCTTTCGCTCTCGTTTCAGGTGATTGAGAGGTGGCAAGCTTCAGACCATAGCGCGTTTTTGCGGCAGGAAGTTCAAGCAAACCAATGCACGCCGCCGTAAGGACCAGGCCTGTGAGCAGCCCGACCTTGCGCATGACGAAAAACTTTTGTGGTGCTCGCGCTGCGATCTGTTTTAGTTGATGCCGCTGAATGATGGCTGCCGCGAGCGACAACACGGGAGCGAGAGGCAGTAGGCTGAAGATGCCAATGAATGGGACTGCCGCCAACGGCAGGAACGGAATAAAAACAATCGAATAGAAGGTCGAGACACCGAGGGAAAGCGCGTTGAGCCAACCTGCGAGAACGAGACGCTCAGTGGTCCCCCGCTTAACTGTGAACCAAACGTGAAGCTGCGAGACCGGCATGAAGATCGCGAGCATCAGGTACCAAACTGAGGGAATGGGATCCAGGAAACTGTTGGCGCAGATGTGAGTGGTGGCCTCGAGGGTGATGGAGATCGCGGGCAGGATGACACCCGCGAACAGGTTGAATCCGTGGAGGGCTCCGTTGAGCGGCGGCGGCTTGTACTCGGGTTTCAGCATTTCGAACTCCCGGAACCAATGGCTTTACAATACCTCAACTGAATCTGTTGTGTCCGCTCCTTTGTGCTTTGCTACGTCTGACCGTAGACTGTTGTTCTTAGACAAAGTACAGAGCACGAAGTTCCAGAACAAATGTCTACCATTCCACAGCGCGATCTTTATCGCATGATCAACGAGGCCGGCGATCGTGGGGAGCGTGTTGTAGTCGCAACGGTGGCTCACACGCGTGGCTCGACTCCACAACAGCGTGGTGCGAAAATGCTCTTCTTTCAAAACGGGGAAGTAGCTGGAACTGTGGGTGGGGGCTGTATCGAGGCGGAAGTTTGGGCCGAGGCGAAAGCCGCGCTGCGCTCCGGTGAATCGAAGCTGCACCACTTCTCGCTAACAGCCGACGAGGCAAGCGAGGAAGGAATGGTCTGCGGCGGCACAATGGATATATTTGTTGAAGTGTTGTGATCCATGTCTGAGAGTTTTCTCACCAACTACAAAGCCAAGCATCAGCATCCGCTGAACAGGCTTTCACACAGCATCGGAATCCCGATGATCGTGATCTCGCTGCCGCTGTTCCTCTTCAACTGGCGGTGGGCGCTCGTGCTTTTTATTGCCGGCTGGATTCTTCAGTTTGTTGGACATGCTATCGAAGGAAACCAACCCGCCTTCTTCAAAAACCCGGTCTACTTGTTAATTGGGCCACTCTGGCTCGTGCGGCGAGCCGCATCCTTCGTTGGCTTAAGCAAGGCAAAAGAGCTCCCTCCAGTTAAAATCAAGATCGATGAGTGACAAGCAGCGTCAAACATCTTCGCAGTCGATTACGAAGATGATTGAGCAACTACTCGAACGTGGCGAAACAGCAATTCTCGTCACGAGGGTCGGGGGCCCCGAACCGGTTGGTTCGAAACTCCTGATTCGCGAGCACGGCGATTCGATTGGCACACTTGGCGATGCAGAACTCGATTCGATCGTCGTGGACCAGGCCGCGCGCATTCGTACATCGCGCGATGAGACTCGGATGTTCAGTGTCAGCGAGTTTGCACCTCAGTTTCCCGCCGCAGGCGAAACTCTTCTGTTGTTCGAACGACTTCAACCGCCGCCACGCCTCGTCGTTTGTGGTGCGGGACACGTCGGTGCATCACTCGCGAAGCTGGCTGCGTTCGCGGGTTATCACACGACCTTGATCGACGATCGCGCTGACTTCTTAAACCGCCAACGCTTTCCAGAAAATGAGATCGACCTGGTGGTAGCTGACGAGTGGAGTTCGGCAGTGCGTGATGGGATTGGGAATGGACGGGGAGTTTCGGTCGCGGTTGTGACGAGAGGTCACAACGAAGACGAGCAATGCATGCAGGCTGTCGTGCGCGCGAATCCGGATTACGTCGGCCTGATCGGAAGCAAGCGCCGCACGTCGATCGTCATCGAACGTCTTCGCGAGAGCGGCATCGGCGAAGAACAACTACAAAAAATCCGCGCACCCATCGGCCTCGACATCGGCGCCGTAAGCCCCGAAGAGGTCGCGCTGTCAATCATGGCCGAAATTATCGCCGAGCGACGCGGCGCCGGCGGTAGCTCCCTCTCGGCCTGGCGCCGAAAAGTTTGATTGGCCACAAAAAGGCACAAAAAAGAAGAGCACAAAAGAGCTGATTTATTAATGCCCACCGAGATTGCTCCCGCACTTGATTCAAAGCCGACGACCGCGCGGCGCGGCGGAATGTTTCGCGCGCTTTCGCATCGCAATTTCCGTCTGTTTTGGGTGGGTGCGTTTCTTTCAAATGTGGGCACGTGGATGCAGGCGGTCGCGCAAGGCTGGCTGGTATTGCAGTTGACGAACTCCGCCTTCTGGCTCGGACTCGACGCATTCATGGCAACCGCGCCCGGTTTTGTTTTTACACTCGTCGGCGGCGTGTTTGCCGATCTGATCGATCGACGCCGCCTGCTGCTTTACACGCAGGTAGTCGCGGGCATTGCCGCGCTTGGACTTGCCGCACTGGTTGCCACTGGCGTAGTTAATCGCTGGATGGTTCTGGGATTTTCGTTTGTCACCGGTTGTTGCATGGCGCTGGCGAGTCCTTCGTATCTCGCGATGACGTACGATCTCGTCGGCCGCGAAGATCTCGCCAACGCGATCGCAATGAATTCAACGCAGTTTCAACTGTCGCGTGTTGTTGGACCAGCGTTGGCAGGCGTCGCGTTCCGAGTGTTCGGCCTTGCCGGGTGTTTCTTTGCCAACGGTATTTCTTTTGTCGCAGTGGTTGTTGCACTTTGGATGGTGCGGTCTGACAGGCCGGGTTCTGCTGCGCACGCGGTGAGCGACCGGCGAGCATTGTGGCGAGACCTCGTCGAAGGTATCAGTTACGTTCGCAACCGCCCTCGTGTGTCGTCGTTGCTAATTCTTTCAGCGGTCAACAGTTTCTTTGGCGCGCCGTATTTCAGCATGGTTCCGATCTACGCGCGCGACATATTTCACCTCGGTGAGACAGGTCTCGCGCTGATGATGGGTATAGCAGGCGGCGGAGCTTTTCTTGGCGCATTGCTGGTCGCTTATCTCGGCGACTTCAGACGCAAAGGCTGGTTTGTGCTTGGCGGGGCGACAATGTTTGGTCTCTGCATCACCGGTTTCGCGCTGTCGTCAAGACTCACTTTCTCGCTCCTATTCCTGTTTGGGTTAGGTTTTGCTCTGGTGGTTTCGGTCGCGCTCACAAACACGCTGTTACAGAAGCTCGTTACGGATAAAATGCGCGGCCGGGTGATGAGCATGTTTCTGCTTTCCTTTATGGGGACGATGCCCATCGGAAACATTCTGGCCGGCACCCTGTCCACCCATTTCGGACCGCAGCGCGTCCTCGCGATCGGCGGGCTTATCGTCACGACGGCAGCATCTGGCGTGGCGATTTTCAATAAACGGCTCAGAGAACTGCACTGAGTTGCAAGAACCATCCGGCAGCAGCGTTCTAACTTCCAGCAGGCCGCATTAACGCCCAATTTGGAGACTCATATGCCATCGCCGACAAAACTAATACGACTTTTCCTCCTGATTTCGGTCTTTACCGCATTCGCCGCCGTTGCCAACGCGCAGGGAATCATCGTGCCCGGCCCGTGCCGTCGCTGCCCGGACATTCCACGTCCGTTGCCACCGCTGCCGCGTTCCCTACCCATCAAATCCATCAAGATCGACACGACGATCAGCTCGCAGGTGGCGACAACGCACGTCGAACAGGTGTTTCGGAACAACACGGGCGCGACGCTCGAAGGCACGTACCTGTTTCCGATTCCTGAGACGGCTTCTGTCGCGGAGTTTGCCATCTGGGACGGCGACCGCAGGCTCGTGGGCGAGGTCAGGACCCGCGAAGAGGCACGTCGCATCTACGACGAGATCGTGCGACGGCAGCGCGATCCGGGATTGCTGGAATATGCCGGCAAGGATCTCTTCCAGGCGAGCATCTTTCCGATCCTTCCGCATTCCGACAAGAAGCTCGAGATAACTTACACGCAGGTCGTGCGCGCTGAAGGCGGCACCGTTTCATACCGGTATCCGCTCGGCGTCGGCAGGCAGTTAACGCAAATCGATTCGGTGGCGGGACGAATCGAAGTCGAAAGCAAAGACCCGCTGCGCAATGTTTACTCGCCAACACACGTCATCGACGTGAAACGCAACCACAGCGACAGGCGGTCGCTTGTTTCATTCGAGAGCGAACGCGGCAAGGAGCCGCAGGACTTTCAACTCTTCTATACCATCTCGAAAGAAGACTTTGGTCTAACACTGCTCACTCATCGCGAACCAGGAAAACAGGGTTACTTCCTGCTGATGATCTCGCCGAAAGATGACTGGTCGGAACAGGAGTACTCAGCCAAGGACGTCGTGTTCGTCGTTGATACCTCCGGCTCGATGGCGGAAGAAGGAAAGATGGAGAAGGCACGCTCCGCATTGCTCTACGGCGTGAGAATTCTTCGACCGCAGGATCGCTTCAATGTCATCTCCTTCGCCGGTGAAGAGCATTTGATGGAAACCGGTTTGATTGCGGCGGATGCGAAGGGACGCGCGCGTGGCGAAGCATTCGTGAAAGCGTTGAAGCCTGTCGGTGGAACGAACATCAACCAGTCGTTGCTCGCGTCGCTTCGACAGTTCAGCGAAACCGATCGTGAGCGGCCGAAGATGCTTGTGTTCATGACTGATGGTTTGCCGACGGTGGACGAAACGAACGTCACGAAGATCGTCGACAATGTTCGCAAGGCGAGCAGGCCCGGTGTTCGTTTGTTTACGTTTGGAGTCGGATATGACGTCAACACGGCGCTGCTCGACAAGCTCGCTGCTGAAAACGGCGGCGTTGCAGACTACGTCGAGCCGAAAGAAGATCTCGAAGTAAAGGTTTCGAATTTCTTTGCGAAAGTGAATTATCCGGTGCTTACCGACTTACAACTCGACATGGGTGGCGCACAGACGGATCTGATTTATCCGCGTGCCATTCCGGACGTGTTTCGCGGTTCGCAAGTGATGCTGATCGGTCGTTACAGCAATGATGCGGATCTCAAGTCGATCCAAATGAAGCTCACTGGCAAAGCAGGCGGATCGACGCGGACTTATACGTACGCGAACCTCAGTTTTCCATTGCGTGCTGAAACGAATGAATATCTGCCACGCTTGTGGGCGACGCGTCGTGTTGGCTGGCTGATGGAGCAGGTGCGGACGAATGGCGAGCAAAAAGAACTGCGCGACGAGATCGTAGATCTCGGAACGCGATATGGGATCGTCACGCCTTACACGTCTTATCTGGCGTTGGAAGATGGACAAGTATCGCAGCGGTTTACGGACAGCATTCAACCCGTGAACGGGCGGCCTTCCAAAGGCAGGCTGGGTGGTCTCAACGCGCCACGGCCTTCTGCATCGCCCGATCCGCAAAACGCGCCGTCAGGCCTGAGTACGGTGACGGGCGCCGAGGCCGTCCAGCGAAGCAAACAGGCACGTGCGCAGCAGGATGCCGGGTATCTCAGAGAGGAAGATAAGTCCGAGGCTGTGAAGCGCGTCGCAGAGAAGACGTTCTACCTAATCGACGACGTTTGGACTGATTCCGAATTCAAGGCCGACTCGCGTCTGCCGGAAACGAAGGTTGTGTTTGGCAGCGACGAATACTTCGCGTTGCTGAAGCAGATACCGAAACTCGGAAGTTTCTTCGCTCTAGGCGAGCGCGTCGTCGTAGTTTTCGAAGGACGTGTTTATAGAGTCTCATCTGTGTAATCTGTGGCTAATTAACCACAGATTACACGGATTGCTTGTCTTGCGGCGGCGAACTAAGGTACAAAATGCGAAAACAAATTCGTATGAGTACCAGAATCCTATCTGCCGGCGTCTTTGTGTGGCTGGTTCTTGTAACCTCTGCGAGCGCGCAGGGTGGTTGGGTACCTTACAAGATCAGCACAGGTGGCAACGATCTCAATACGGTCTATTTCGTTGACAGCAAGCGAGGCTGGGTCGGCGGCGACGCCGGTTTCCTGAGTCGCACAGACGATGGCGGCCAATCCTGGGTACGCCAGGCCGTCAAAACAACCGCCGCCATCAACGACATCTATTTCCGTGACAAAGAAGCAGGATTCCTCATCGCGGGAAACTCCATCTTTATCACTCGCGACAATGGATCGACGTGGTCGCAATCGCGAATCTTCAGTCCGGAAGAATTTGAAGGCTCTGATGTCGAGCTGTACAGCGTGCGTTTTTCAAGCAAGAAGAAAGGTTGGGTTGTCGGTTCGATCAGCAAGAAGGAACGAGTGATAGACAGTATCCTCGTTTACACCGACGACGGCGGCGAGACGTGGCGCAGGCAGCGGGCTCCCAGTCGCACCGAGCTGATACACATTGATTTTGTCAGCGACAAACGCGGTTGGATCGTCGGCGCCGGAGGCACGATCCTGTTCACGCGTGATGAAGGCGCGAGCTGGACGAAGCAGAACGTCGCAACCAAGGTGACGCTCTATCACGTCGATTTTCGCGACGACAAGAAGGGCTGGGTCGTAGGTGAACGCGGAACGCTGTTACGTACCACTGACGGCGGTGAAACGTGGACTGAAGTTCCGACACATGTGAGTGTGACGCTGTTGAGCATCAAGTTTCCAAGCGATGACGCGGGTTGGGCAGTTGGAAGAGGCGGCGTGATCCTGCAAAGCAATGATGAAGGTCGCACCTGGATGCAACAAAATTCGACAACGAAGCAAAACCTTTACTCGCTCAATTTCAACAAGAAGATTCTATGGGCAGTTGGTGGGGAGGGTGTCGTGCTGCGATACGAGCGTGACTAGGCCTGGCGCAGCGGCTGAAAGCAACCTGAAACGTCTTCAAAAACATCAGAGCCAACGAGGTTAACGGATCGTCGCAGGAATAGTGACGACCATAACACTCGGTTCCTCCTGTGATTTCGCCCGGCATGTCGGCCATGCCGGGCGCTTTTATGTTTAGGGCTACTCTGCGGCCTCTGCGTATCTCTGCGATCTCTGCGTTTAATGACTGTTTCAACGCAGAGATCGCAGAGATAAGCAAAGACTGAACTCTGCGTAT
>JBIOUJ010000137.1:0-9910 GCA_044867025.1 Pyrinomonadaceae bacterium
CATCTGCGAAAATCTGCGGCTCAAATGGGCGCGGCCTCCTCGGCGTCGGACTCAGCCTCGGAATGCTTCTGCTCCTTGTCTTTTCGCGGGCCGATTTCCAACGCCTCGAAGATTGCTTCGCGCAACTTCGTCGCGTCGAGTCCTCGTCGAATCTCGCCCTTCTTCACGAACGAGATCAACCCGGTCTCTTCCGAAACGACCACCGCCGCCGCATCCGTGTCTTCCGTGACGCCAATCGCCGCACGATGTCGCGTGCCAAGGTCTCTCGAAAGCCGCGGATTCAGCGTCAACGGCAGAAAGCACGACGCTGCCGCGATGCGATGCCGCCGCACGACGACTGCACCATCGTGAAGCGGACTCGCCGTGTTGAAAATACTCACCAGCAAGTCGTAGCTAAGCTCCGCGTCGAGTTGCACACCGCCATCAGTCACGTTCTTCAAGCCGACATTCCGTTCGATGACGATCAACGCGCCTGTCTTCGTCGAAGCGAGCGTCGTCGCAGCAAGGATGATCTCGTCGTAAATGCCTTCACCAAACTGCCCCCGATGCCTCGAAAACGGCATGCGAAAGCGATTTCCGAACGTGATCAACGCCTGGCGGATTTCAGACTGGAAGAGCACGATGATCGCGATACCGATGTAGAGCAGTCCATTGCTGAGGACAAACTCGAGCGTTGCGAGATCTTGTTTTACGGAAAGCCAGTAGAGGAAAACGAGGGCGGCGATCCCGGCGGCCATGGGAGCGGCGCGAGTTCCGCGTAGGAGTTTCAAAACCGCATACACCAGCAAAAAGACGAAGATAATGTCCGCGAGATTTCGCGGTTCAATAACTCGTCTTAAATACTCGGTGTATGGCAGTAGAAGTAACATCTCGACTGTTCAATACTGTAAGCCCACGACTCTCGGCGTAGCGACGACAACTTCTTTTCTCCAGGAACATTCGAAATCCACCCAGCTTCAACCGATATGTTGCGGAACGGCGGCGTGTCCGTCTGTGCGGTCGCCTCGCGCGGCCTCGAGAAATATCATCTCCACCTTGGGCTCGGCGCGCTTAATCCGCTCTTCGATCTCTTCGATAGACTTCAAAATATCACTAGTAACCAAATTGTCTTTAAGCTTCACGTGCGCGTTTATCAAAATCTGTTTTGGCGCCAGGTGCATCGTCAACAACTCAACCACGTAGTCGACGTTGGCATGACTTTCGATGGCCTCCTTGATGGCTGCAACCTCCTGCGCATTCGCGGCTTCACCCAACAACAAACCCCGCGATGCACGCGCCAGAACAAAAGCGACGATTGCCAGCACCAGGCCGATGGTTATCGAAGCAAGGCCATCCCAGTAAGCTCCTGCCTCTCCTCCAACCTGATGGTCGGTCAGCCAGAGCCCGACGAAAGCAATCACGATTCCTATCAGCGCAGCGGAATCTTCAAAGAGCACTGTCTTGGCCGTCGGATCCTTCGACTCGCGAAGGTACTGCATAAACGTCAGGCCTTCGTGGTGCGCCTCTTTAACCTCCTGGTAGATCGCCAATGCGATCGACCCGGCCTCTAAGACAAACGAGATGCCGAGTATCCAGTAAGCCCACACCAGCTTCGTTGGCGGGTGCGGATGTGCGAGTTTGTCTATGCCCTCATAGATCGCGTAGGTCGCACCAACGCCAAAGATGAAAATAGCTGCAATGAAAGACCAAAAAAACCGTTCTTTTCCGAAACCAAAAGGGTGCTTTGCTGAGGCTGGTCGCTTGTAAAACCGCAAACCCAACAAAAGAAAAATCTGGTTTGTGGTATCCGCGACCGAGTGTAACGCCTCAGCCATCATGCCCGACGACCCGGTAATTACAGCCCCTACAAACTTCAGTATCGCGATCAACGCGTTGGCAAAGAGCGCGCCGAGTACGGCCAGCATACGACGAGTCCTACAAGTTTCGAATCTGAAAGCTCCGGTCGGATTATCGCGAAAAAATTCGGCGGTGGCAATCGGTGTAATCTGTGTAATCTGTGGATGGTTATTTTGCGCGTTTCTTCGTACGTTTGAATTTGCCGCTTTGAAGGAAACCGACTAACTCGCCGCCTTTACCGACGACGGCAACCGAACCGATCCCATTTCGTTTCATCAGTTCCTGTGCGTAGTCGAGAGTGGTGTTTGGTTCGACGAAAAAACGTGGTGCGATGGGTCGCATCACGTCGCGTGCGCGTGTGAGGTGCCAGCGTTCGCGTGGTAACGCCTTGAGATCTTCCAACGACAGCATGCCGTAAAGCCTGTGGTTCTGAGCAACGGGAAAAGCGACTTGCCTGTGCAGAGGTAAAACGGAGTCGATCAAATGAGTGATCAGTACATCGGGTTCGATCGAGAACGGAGCCGACATCGCCTCGCTGACTATGTTCTGTATTCGGCCGCGAACATGCTTCACGACGCTGTACGCGGCGTCGAAAAGAAACAGGCCTACGAGCACCGACCAGAAGCCCATGAAGTAAGCCTGGAAATTCGGTGCGATGGCCATGTAAACACCAAAGATGATCAGGATCGCGGCGATCAGCATCCCGCACATTCCCGCGAGACGCGTGGCTTGTTTGATGTCGCCCGTGCGACGCCAAAGAATCGCGCGCAGCAAGCGACCGCCATCCAGCGGATAGCCCGGAAACAAATTGAACACTGCGAGCAACAAGTTGCCGGCGCCGAGAAGCAGCAACACGCCTCCTGCCGCGAGATAACCCGAACGCACCGTCGGCACCATCAGGACAAAACTTACAGCCGCAAACAAAAAGCTCGCGGCTGGACCAGCAATCGCGATGCGAAATTCCGCGCGTGGACTCTCCGGCTCGTTACGAAGACGCGCCAAACCGCCAAATGGGTGCAGCACGATCTCTTCGATCTCAATCCCTTCAGCACGACCCATCAACGCGTGTGAGAGCTCATGGCCCAGCACCGATAGAAACAGACCGATCGTTGTGATTATCGCGAGAACCCACGCGAGACCGACGCTGATCGGAAGCAGCTTTACCGACCCGACCCACATTCCACCCTGAGCCAGGTTCATCGCGATGAGCCAAACGCTGAGCAGAAAAACGACAAACCACCGATAGTCAAAACGCACCGGAATGCCAAACAGGTGTGCAACCGTGATCTGGCGTTTGTAAAACTCCAATATGTTCATCGCATGGTTTCAGGTCTCGAACGCGGTTGCTTCAGTATCGATTAAGGGGTGGGGTTCTGTGCGCGCGACACGCCGGAGCAATAGCGGTTCCTCATACAGTTGCGACAGCCCGCGCACGATAGCGAAGCGTGGCTCATCAGCGACTCTTACGGCGAGGCCGAGCTCTTTTTGCAGGTAGCTCGGCAGTCCCTCCAGTGAAGCGCCGCCACCGGTCAGGATGAGTCCGCGATCGAAGATGTCGCCTGCAACTTCGGGTGACAGATCGGCGAGTAACATCCGGACTTCCTCGGCAACGCGACGAACGATCGGCAAAGTGATCGTATAGACTTCGCCCGCCGTGATGTCGACCGCGCCCGGGCTTCCTGTCTGCACATCGCGGCCACGCACGTTGATTCTCTTAGCAGGGTCTTCAGGCTCGATCGCGGAGCTGAGCTCGAGTTTTAGTCGTTCGGCCGTTTGCACTCCGATTGTCAGGCCCCGGTGACGCCGCAATCGATCCATGATAGCCACGTCGATATCAGAACTGCCGATTCTCTCCGCGCGTGAGGCGATGATCGAGCCGCTGATAATCGCCGCGACGTTTGTCGTGCCACCGCCGATGTCTACGACAGCCGCGGCATGTTCATCGTTGATCGGAACGCCGGCGCCTATCGCCGCTGCCTGACCTTCTTCAATCATGTAGACGCGGCTTATGCGCGCTTCTTCAGCAGCGGCCAGCAGCGCGCGTTGCTCCACCTGCGTGACTTCAGATAGCACGCTCATGATCGCGCGCCGGCTGAAATGCGACATACCACTTCGCGCTTCCCTGACGAAGTGGTCCAACATCGTGCGTGTTCGTTCAAAGTCAGCTACGACGCCGTCGACCAAAGGCGCGATCACGGTAACGTCGCGCGCCTCGCGACCCTGCATCTTGTGTGCTTCATTGCCGACGGCGATAACTTCGCCCGTCGCCTTGTTGACTGCAACCACGGAAGGCTCGTCGACGACCACGCCACGCCCGCGCACGGCGATGATCGTGCTTGCCGAACCCATGTCGATGGCCATCGAATCGGAAACGAAGTTTCGTAAGGCGTTGAGGCCGAGGAAAGTTTTGGTTTTACCGATGAAAGACATACGACGAAGAAAACAAACAAACTACCTATTGATCTGATGGGAAATTATTGTTCATATCTCGTTTGACATTTATCATCTCCCATTTAAGACCGCCGGCTTCCGAAATGACAAATGACAAATGTGATGACCAATGATTAACCGATTCAAAACGATCCGCTGGCTCTTTGCCAATCGACTTCCCAGAGATTCACGGGTTGCTGCCGGTTCTTGACCATGATCGGCTCACGCGGTTTCAGTTTGTACCGGCTATGGGCCGCGCGCGCCGTGGCGTCGCTAATCAGAATCTCGCCACCACGAGCATTAGACTCCAATCGCGACGAAGTGTTGACAGTATCGCCGATAGCCGTGTATTCCGAACGCCGATCAGAGCCGATATATCCGACTATTGCTTCGCCGGTGTGAAGCCCCATTCCGACGCCGATCTCCGCCAAACCCTCGTCCCGCAACTCTCGGTTGATGCCAAGGAGGCGACGCTGCATCGCGACAGCAGCGTTTAGAGCATTGGATGCGTCGTCGGGCGTGGCGGTGGGTGCACCAAAAAGGGCCATCAAACCGTCACCCAGATACTTATCCAGTGTTCCACCATGCGCGAAGATGATCTCCGTCATCGCCGAAAAATAGCGATTGAGCAGGTTGACGATTTTCTCCGGGTTGACGTGTTCGGAGATGCGGGTGAAACCGCGAATGTCCGCGAATAAGATCGTGATGGTCTGACTGGTCCCCCCAAGCTTGAACGACTCCGGATTCTCCAGCATCTGCTTCACGACGTATTCGGGCAAAAACCGGCTGTAGTTGGCCCGCGCAACCTCTTCCCGCGCGAGACGTTCGTGCGCGCGAGCATTTTCAACCGCGATCGCCGTCTGCGCAGCAACCGCGCTGATGAGCTCGAGATCGTCCGGCTTAAACGCCGCGAACGGATCGAGACGATCGGCATAAAGAGCACCGTGAACACGAGACTCCGTCATCAGCGGCGCACAGATTGTCGACCTTACGCCTTGCGAGACGATCGAATCGACACCCGCAAACTGTTCGTCCGACGCCGCGTCCTGCGAAAGCAACGCAACCCGATCGCGCATGACTTTGCGTGTGATCGTGCGACCGATTGAAAGCTTGCGCGCGTGCGCCTCGAGCCGGTTGTCGCGAGCACGCATTGCGATAGGTGTCAGATTTCCATCTTCGTCAGAGTCGTGGTCAGCCAGAAGTGCAACCACACGGTCCGCCGGAGTCGATCGAAAAATAATATCGGTCGCTTTTTCAAATATGGCGTTTAAATCAAAGACCGAGCCCAGCGTTTTGCTCATTTCGTAGAGGGCGCTGAGAATATTTGCCTTGCGTTGGAGAGTTTCGAGAACTTTATCTCGCTGCGGCGACGTTGCGACTTCTTCTTTGGAACGAAGCACGGTCGACATCACGTCGCTTGCCGAGATCAGCAACTGCGTGTGACCGAGTGGCTTGTCGTCGTATCGAACATCAGTCGTTCGTTCCTCATCCGGTTGCTCGAAACGCAGAGTGCTCGCACCGATGGTTATGCGGTCGCCGTTTTTCAGTTGATGTTCGAAGCTCGGCTCACCGTTGATGAAAACCTTGTTCGCGCTACGACGAAGCTGGCCGTTGATGACCGCGCCGTCAATGATGTTGAAGACGCCGTTTTCCAGTTGATTGATGTGAGCGTGATAACGGGATGCGCGAGGATCATCAAGCACAACCGAATTGTCGGGTGCCCGGCCGATCGTGCAAGCGGTTTGCGGCAGAAAGCTGAACTGCCATTGCCGCCCACTTGCGTCGGTGATTTTTAGATGAGCCATGGCCGGGCGATCCTAACAGTAGAATCTTGAAGCTGACAACAGGAAGAACTATGATGCCACCCGCACTCCTCAGCACACCAAAGGAGCGACCGGTATGAGTTTCTCCGCCCGTGACCTGTTCGCGATCCCGTTCGTGACTCTTACTCTGACGGTATTTCTCTGCGGCCCTCTGCATATCTCTGCGGTGTCTGCGTTGAAAGCAGACTTAAATGCAGAGAACGCAGAGGGCCGCAGAGGAACGCAGAAAAACAGCAAAGCTCCAGGAGGCACAGTCTCCGGGCGAATCACGATCAAAGACAAAGGTGCGCCGGGAGTAACGGTCGGTTTGCGCAAGAATGACATAGCTGTTTTCGATCAATCGTTCTCAAGAGCAACAACGGACCAGGACGGCTTTTATCGCATCACCAACGTGCAACCCGGAAGTTATGAGGTTGTACCGTCTGCGCCTGCCTACGTTGTCGTTGACAGCGCTAACGGTGGGAGAGGCAAAAACGTAATAGTCGGTGAGGGCGAAAATATCGAGGGCATCAACTTCTCAATCGTGCGTGGCGGCGTCGTCACCGGCAAAGTAACCGACGCAGACGGTCGCCCGGTGATCGCGCAGCAGATCAATCTTTTTCAAGCCAACGCGTTCGACCGGCAGGGAGCGGACCGAACGGTTTACCCAATGGCCAACGCACAAACTGATGACAGAGGTATTTACCGTGCATTTGGCCTCAGAGCGGGTCGTTACAAGGTGGCGACGGGGAGAGATGAGGAAGTTTTCTCCGGAAACTTTTCGCCGGCGCGCACCACCTACCGGCAGGTTTTTCATCCGGATGTGACTGAGTACTCAAAGGCGACGGTTATCGAAGTCACCGAAGGAGGTGAAGCTAAAGACGTCGATATCAAGCTCGGCGCCGTAATCGAAACATTCTCCGTGAGCGGGCGACTGATAGATGAGAAAGGCCTGCCGGTACCAAACATCCGTTTTGGTCTTCAGCGGATTGTGGGCCAGCGGCCCGAATTCACGGGCGCATCGATGGTTTCGAACGCCCAGGGCGAATTTTTCACAGAAGGACTTATTCCCGGTAAGTACGGCATCTATCTTTTTCAAAACATCAGCACCGAGATGCGTGCCGAAACGACCAGTTTCGACATCATCGACGAAGACCTCACTGGAATTGTTATCAAACTCGCCAAGGGCGCTAGCCTGAGTGGCGTTATCGTTCTGGAAAGTGAAGACAAGGCCGCATTTGAACAACTACTGAAACTTCAGATAAGGGCGTTTGTAGCTTCGCAAGGATCCAACGGTTTTGGCCAGTCAAGTGTGTCGCAGATCGCTGCCGACGGAGCTTTTCGTTTACCGGGTTTGCCTGGAGGCACTGCGACTTTGTCACTGGGCGCGATTAATCAACCGTTCGCAAAAGGATTTTCGATAGCTCGAATCGAGCGCGATGGAGTTGTGTTGCCGCGTGGTATCGAGGTTAAGGAAGCCGAGAATGTTACCGGTCTGCGTGTGGTCGTTGCTTTTGGGAACGCAGTCATACGTGGTGTCGTGAAACTGGAAAATGGTTCACTGCCTCCGGGAATGATGTTGTTTGTCCGGGTGGCCAAGCCCGGTGAAACTGGGCCAAGTGGTATTCGACCTGCGCCGGTTGATGCTCGCGGACATTTCCTGATCGAAGGAATACCAGCGGGTACGTACGAATTGACCGTGATGGTTCCGGGCGCGCCCGGGAGCGGACCGGCTCGCCGCGTGAAACAAGACGTGAGTGTTCAGAACGGTGTGACAACGGACGTCGTGATCACGGTCGATCTGAGTGCACCAGCACCACCGCCACCATCACGACCATAAGGCACAACATGCAACTGAGGCTCATAACTTTCTCACTGTTTTTCGCACTGATCGTTCAGGCGCAAACGCCGCCGAAGAGAGCCGAGGAACCGGCCAAAGGCACGATCAGTGGAAAAGTCGTAAACGAGAACGGGCAACCGATGGCCGGCGCGTCTGCATTCGTCCGTGCAGTCAACTCCTCAGGCAGTGGCCGCACCATGACGACCGACGCAGACGGACAGTTTCAGGCGAACAACCTGGAACCGGGTCTTTATACCGTCGGTGCGAATGCTCCCGCGTACACCTCGGTCCCGAACGATCCAAACTCCCCCACTTATTACCGCATCGGCGACACAGTCAACCTCCAATTGGTGCGTGGCGGTGTGATCACTGGAACAGTGACGAACGCAATGGGAGAACCCGTAATCTCTGTTCGCGTGCGAGTCGTCATGGTTCGCAACGCAAAAGGGCAACCACCGGGGCAGCTTTTCTTCGGCAGCATGGAGCAGTCAACTGACGATCGTGGTGTCTACCGGATCTACGGAATTTCTCCCGGCACCTATCTCGTCAGTGCGGGTGGGACGAACATCGCGCAGCCGTACCTGTTCAATCCCTACGACACTGACGCGCCGACGTACGCTCCGTCTTCAACACGCGATGATGCTGCTGAAGTGACTGTCAAGGCCGGCGAAGAAAGCAATGTTGATATTCGCTACCGGGCAGAATCGGGTCACACCGTCAGCGGCACGGTCAAAGTTAGCGGTACGAACACTGGAGCGTCAGTAACGCTCGCGCCTGTGGGCGGTGGCGTGATGCCCGTTGGTACTACGTTTCAAGGTCCGGGAGCTCGAGGCTTCTCGTTCAGTGGAATAAGTGACGGCGAATATGATCTGTTTGCGCAGGAGTTTGTTCAGTCGCAGACTCCGACGATGCCCGTGATCATGCTTTCAGAGCCGAAGCGCATCACGGTCAAGGGAGCTAATGTAGCGGGCATCGAACTCATACCCAAACCACTTGCAAACGTGAGTGGACGGGTCGTGCTCGAACCTTCAAAACTTCCGGAATGCGAGGGCAAACGCCCACCATTGTTGGCGGAAACATTGATTCACATACGACGTCCCGAAAAGGATCCAGACAGCCCAGCGTATCAGCGAAACTTTGGAAGCTCGGGATCACCGGATGCGAATGGAGCGTTCGTCTTAAGAAACCTCTCGCCAGGGAAATATCAGTTTGAACCTCGCTTCTATGCGCGTTACTGGTATCTCCAGTCAGTGACGATGAGCGCCGCGCCTGCACCAACTGCGAAGACACAAACATCGCGAATCAATGCAGCGGCTAGTTGGACCGTGGTGAAGCAAGGCGATCAACTCAACAACCTGACGATCACGCTCGCTGAAGGAGCTGCGTCGATTCGCGGTAAGTTGACGTCATCTGAACCACCATCGGGTATGGTCCTTTATTTAATATCTGCGGAACCGGACAAAGCAGACGACGTGCTGCGTTTCTTTGTCACCGACATCGCTGCGGACGGAACATTCGCACTCAACAATCTGCCGCCGGGTCGCTACTGGTTGCTGACGCAGACGAATGTCGATGCGCAGATCGCAAACGTAATAAAACTGCGACAACCTGAAGCCGCAACAGCACGAACTAAACTGCGTCGAAGCGCCGAAACACAAAAGACTGAGCTCCAATTAAAGCCCTGCCAAAACCTCACGGATTACGAGTTAAAACAGTAGGGCCACAAAAGGCACAAAAGACACAAAATGATCTCTTTATTTTCGTGCCTCTTTGTGGCTGCACCCAAACCTTGACGCTTCGCAAGATAGCTTGCTAGACTTCAATCACTTTCCAAAAAGGGCTTCGACGCAATCTGCGTCCTCGGAAATTCCCCATAGACCCGCGCGTGCGGCGCAGTCTGATATTTTCAAATTCGATGGAGGTGCATGGTGGGCTTCAAAGTCGGCCAGAAAGTCGTTTACCCGAATCATGGAATCGGGACCATCGAGCAAATAGAACAGAA
>JBIOUJ010000138.1:0-18684 GCA_044867025.1 Pyrinomonadaceae bacterium
GGTAGCGGGTGGGTCGATGATGAGCAAGCAATATTGCTATGGATTTTGAATTCGGGAGGTTGACCCACCCGCTACCGCAGGTGGTACTGACATTTATCCAAGTGAAATGCTGACTTTTGAGGCAAGCCACTAAAAGGCAGAAAAGAGTCAGCGGGTTTGGTAATATCAAGACGATGAGAATGAGGCAAACAATTATATTCATTGGTCTCGCCCTGACCGTGCTCTATTCGTACCTCAGCCAACGCTCCTCGCATGTAAATCCGCCAAAACCTAAGCCATGGGAGATCGCTTTCGAGCAACCGTTCGAGGCGGCGCATCCGTTCCATGATGGACTCGCTGCTATCGAAACAGGCGGTAAATACGGATACATCGATAAAACCGGCAGAGTGGTCATCGAACCGCAATTTGATGACGCCGAGGACTTCTCCGGCGGAATGGCCCGCGTAACTATCGACTATAAAGTAGGCTACATCAACCAGCGTGGGGAAATCGTCATCAAGCCGCAGTTCGAATATGCATATGACTTTTCGGACGGGCTTGCACTGGTAAGTTCTGACAAGAGAAGCGCAAGTTACATCGACAACACCGGGAAAGTTGTAATCAAAACCAGATCGAGATATGTAACAGAGTTCTCAGAAGGTCTTGCCGCGGTAAGTGGCCAAAGGCTAACGGATTCCTATAACTACATCGACCCGGCCGGAAAGATCATAATCAGGACACCGTTCTCTGCTGCCCAACCATTTTATGAGGGACTTTCCAGAGTGCTGATTGAACCTGAGTCAAAATCCAACCGCGGATATGGATTCATAGACCGCACTGGTCAAGTTGTCATTGGGCCACAGTTTGATGCGGTGGGTGATAGGTTTTCAGATGGCCTCGCCAAAGTTCTGGTCAAAAACAAATGGGGCTATATTGATAAGACTGGCAAGATCGTCATCGCTCCTAATTATGAAGAGGCTGATGATTTTTCGGAAGGATTGGCGCGAGTCAAATTTGCTGGTGTCTACGGTTTTATCGGTAAGGATGGTCGCTCTGTAGTGAACCCGCGCTTCACGATTGCGAGTCCGTTTTCCGAAGGTCTTGCATCTGTCCTTGACCGCGGAAAGTTCGGCTACATCGATAGAGATGGAAACTTCTTCATCGAACCGGAGTTTGAAGCTGCTGACTCCTTCTCCGAAGGCGTGGCGCTCGTTCTACTGAACGGAAAACCTGTGTACATTAGGCTAGTCGCTGCGTCTACTTCTCAAAAACAAACACCGACAGATAAACAAAACGACAAACTGCGAAAGCAGATCGAACAGATCGCCTCCGAGGCGAAGGGACGCGTCGGTGTTGCGGCAGAAGTTCTGGAAACAGGTGAATCAGTCTCGCTAAATCCTCACGATCATTTTCCGATGCAAAGCGTTTACAAACTGCCGATAGCAATGGCAGTACTGGCCCAGGTTGACATCGGGAAACTGAATCTTGAACAAAAAGAGCGCGTCGATAAAAGCGACTTTGTGCGCCTCGGGCAAGCGAGTCCAGTTCGAGACAAGTATCCAAACGGCGTAGAGTTAACGCTCAGCGAACTCCTGCGCTTTACGGTATCGGAAAGCGATGGAACGACTTCCGATGTATTGCTCGATCTCGTCGGCGTTGAAGGGGTCTCTAAATATCTAAACGAGCTTGGTATCAACGAGATAATCGTCGCCAACAGCGAAAAAGAAATCGGAAAGGATCGTGAGACGCAGTATCGCAACTGGGCTTCACCGCAGGCAGCGGTCCAGTTGCTGCGCAGTCTGCACGAACGACGTGGACTATCTGAACAGAGTCAGCAACTCTTGTTTAAGCACATGACGGAAACGCCAACCAGCGCGAAACGGCTGAAGGGACTCTTACCAACAACCGTCGTCGTCGCACATAAGACGGGAACGGGTGGCAGCAACGACGGCGTCGCTCCTGCCACGAACGATATAGGACTCATCACCTTACCGGATGGACGACACCTGGCTATCGCTGTTTTCGTGTCCGACGCTCGAACCGACCTGGTCACGCGCGAGGGAACGATCGCGAGAATCGCGAAGGCGATCTACGATCACTTCACGCAAAAATAAATCAGAAAACCGGGAATAAAAGCGGGCTCTCGCGGGTATTAAAGGTGGATCGCGGAAAAGGCAACCCCGTTGCGCCGCGAGACAAACTCCACCCAGGTTGAAGACGCGGCACCCTACCGCATCTCGACGAAGCAATAAAATTTGGCGCGCCGGCTACCAGTGGTCCCCAGGGCCGGCAGGTTAGCTCTGACTAATCACAACTACTCGGAGGTTCCAAGGTGAGTTGTCAAAGAGCAGTGGAAATAATCTATTCTTACGCTGATGGCGAGTTGGACCGACTTGCGTCAGCAGAGGTGCAACGACACATCGACGAGTGCAACGACTGCAACCTTCGCTATTGCCGTGTGATATCGATGCGTTCGTCTTTGCAGGACGCCTCCCTGTATTACCGCGCGCCGCGGGAGTTGAAAAGGCGCATCAAGACGTCGTTGCGACAAGAGGTTGAGGCAGAAGCAACCCTACGTCGCTGACTCCCGACACTTGGAAATCAATTCGGCGAGGCGTTTGCGCGCGCGAGCCAAGCGCGACATCACCGTGCCCAGAGGAACGTGAACGACATTTGCGATCTCTTTATAAGACAGTTCTTCGAATTCTCTCAACACAATCACTTCGAGATACTCTGATGGCAATTTGCGTAATGCAGACCTGAGTATTTGTTTGTCCGTTTCTTTCAATAATTGCATCTCCGGATCGGGAGCGTCCGAGACGTGCGTGTCGTTCTCCTCCTCGAACGGCGTCATCTCTTCTGGTAGTCGATTGTGATGGACCCAGGTGTAGAAAGTATTCCGTACAATCGTCAACAACCACGGGCGCGCGTCGCCACCTTTGAAAGCGCTGAAGTGCTTGAACGCGCGCAGGTAGGCTTCCTGCACAACATCTTCAGCATCTCGTTCGTCGCGAGTAAGCCAACGAGCGAGATTGTATGCCGCGTCGAGATGCGGTAAGAGTGCGTCCTCATAAGTTGCAGTGGTGACTCTCATTACCCTCTCCTCAGACTCGCTAGACCGGTGCGTCCTTGCACTTCTTGATCTGCTCGGCAACAAAAAGCGGGGGATTGATGTGACGAGCACCGCGCCGGATCAAATCCTTCATGAGCGCGATCCCTTCACAGTCGACGTAAGAAACATTTTTGAGATCGATATTGAGCATCACGCCCTGGTCCAGCACGGACTTGGCAGACTCTCGTAACAACTCAACCCATTGGCCTGTAACTCGACCGTCCAATTGCAACGTAATTTCCTGTTTCGACAAAACTGCTGTCGTGATCTTCAACATGCGCTTTTTCTCTTTGAACTCTCTGTGTCCTCTGTGCAGCGACCACAGAGGACACAAAGGATTTCACGTTTACTGGAGCTTATGAGGCTCGCCATAGATAAAGTCGTCCATCATGACGACATCGTTGGCCTTGTCGTCGTTCGGACCAGGCGCGACATTGCCTGCCGTAATCCGAACACTGGAGATACGCGGGTCGTTGAACTTGATCCCGAAGAAAGAAAAACCACCATCCCCGGGCGCGGCTGGAACAAAACTGCTGAATAACAACCGGCCGTCAGCACCGAAAAACTGTATCAGCGTGCTCGAGTGTCGATTGCCCTGCTTTGTTCCTGGCCCACTGCCATCAGGTTGATCGATGTCAGTGAAGATCGCACCAAAACCAGTAACGGCTGCTTGCACTTCTCCGTTTGAACCAGCCACGAAGAAAGCGGCGTCAGTGATATTGCTCCCCACGGGCGTGAACAGCCGCAAAGGACTGAAGGCGCGAAACGTAGTGGCGTAGGACGCATTGCCGAAGAGACCTACAAGGCCGCCTTGTGGTCCACCCGACGGGGGCGCCTGTGAAAGCCCGATCCCCGGCGTCGTGAACTGTGCCCCGCGGGTATTCAGAAAAGTATTGAACGGATTTACCGGAGGAGTAGTAACGTCACTCGGAGGGACTCCTCCATCCCAGTTGATCTCGCGCCGGCCCGTACCCTTTTCCTCGAGCGCATTGCCATTAACGGGATCACCCAACGCGGCGCGAAAGTCTGTGATGGTCCCTTGAATCGACGCGATGTTTGGTCCAGCCGCCTGGAACACACTCGGCGCCAGAAAGTCTATGGTTGTGTTGTCCTGGATTGCGACGGGTTCAATCGCTGAATCGTCAGTGCTGAATAGTTCCTGCCCGTGTACGTGCACTGCGAGGATCATGAAAATGATTGCGAGACTAAAGCCGGCCACCCACTGCCAGTTCGTTCTCCGCCTGTGTAGATTGCTCATCGTAAATCTCCTTCTATTCTTTCGAATCGAAATTTTTCATGGGTTGGTCCAGTGCAGATTGTGTGCCGCACAAACTGCCAGTGAAATGCGAGGCGTCTACCGTATTTGGGAGTTAAAGAGAGTGGTGTTGGGAGGACGCTACGAAATGCGGTGGGCGGAGCGTTTGATTCCGAGTTTTTCCATGCGATGTCTCAAGGTGTTCGGATGCATGCCGAGAGTCTTCGCCGCACCATTCGAGCCATCAATTACGCCGTGCGTTTGCTGTAACACGGCTAAGATGTGTTCTCGCTCAACCTCGTTCAAGGTCTTCAGCGGAGAATGGTCCGCGCCGGGAAACACTGTCGGAACCTCGAGCGGCTCCTCTGGAAGAACCGGAGACGCGCTGGTTAGATCGTTTTCCAGGTCGAGTATTGGTCCACTAGAAAGAATCAACGCTCGCTCCATAACATTTTGCAGCTCACGTATGTTGCCTGGCCACGAATAAGACAACAGGTTCTCCGTTGTTCTCTCCGAGATACCGGTTATTTTCTTACCGAGTTTGCGCGCGTATCTGGAGATGAAGAATTTCGCAAGCTGTTCAATGTCCGAACGACGCTCGCGCAGCGGTGGAACCTCGAGCGGAAACACGTTCAATCGGTAGTAGAGATCTGACCGGAACGTACCAGCCTTGATCGATTCCTCGAGATTGCGATTTGTGGCGCAGATGATCCGAACGTCGACACGTACGGATCGATTACTGCCAACCGGCTCAAACTCGCGCTCCTGTAAAACCCGAAGCAACTTAACCTGAGTATCGAGCGGTAACTCACCGACTTCATCCAGGAAAATCGTGCCGCCATCGGCGAGCTCGAACCGGCCAATACGACGTTCGAACGCCCCTGTGAAAGCGCCTTTCACGTGGCCGAACAGCTCACTCTCAACCAGACCTGCGGAAATCGCGCTACAGTTCACCTTCACCAACGGCCTGTTTTTGCGATTGCTGCGATCGTGAATCGCGCGCGCGATCAGTTCTTTGCCGGTTCCTGTCTCTCCGTAGATGAGGACGGTCGAGTCTGTCGGCGCGACCTGATCGACTCTGCGCAGCAGTGCCCGCAGAGAGGGACTGTCACCGATGATCTCTTCGAAGTTGTGTTCGGTCCGGATCTCCTCCTGAAGGTATACATTCTCCTTCTCGAGTCGCGCTTTCAACGATGCAATCTCTTCGTATGACTTCATGTTTGAGATTGCCAGTGCCACCTGGTTTGCGACTTCCCTGAGCAACTCCGCATCCGATTCTGAGTACCGGTTCTGGGTCTCACTCCATAACGCGAAAGTACCGATGCTCTTTCCCATCGAGACCAGTGGGACCACGCAATAAGATTGAATGTTCTCATCAGTAACAAGACGTTTTTCATTTGACGACTGCTGTTCCCGCTTCAGATCGCCGCGTCTGGCCACTTGCTGGTGCTCGAGTACCCATGCTGAGATGCTACTCTCCTCCAGGTCATATTCTTTGCCGACACCGAAAAACTCAGACTCCTGCTCACCCTCCATGGAGAGAAGCTTCAGGTTGTTGGATTCAGGCTGATAAAGAAGGAAGCCGGCTCGGTCGAATGAGACAACCCGTCGTATTGCTTCGTATGCAGAGGCGAAGAGCGCGTCGCGAGTAAGGTTCGTAATGATCGCGTTGTTGATCTCGAGCAGAGTGTGTTGTCGTTGCTCACTCTTTCGCACAGCGTCTTCCGCTTTTTTTCGATGCGTGATGTCGAAGAAGGTAACAACCGCGCCTACAGTCTTGCCGTCGCGAATGAGTGGGTGAGACCAGTACTCAACGGGAAAACTGGTGCCGTCCTTTTTCCAAAAAATATCGTCGTCGAAATGGACTCCTCGATTTTCCAGGAAACCCAGGTATATCGGGCACTCTTCGATGGGAAACGGTGTGCCGTCCTTTCGGGTATGATGTTCGACCGCATGCATGTTCTGACCGAGGAGTTCCTCAGGACCGTCATAACCTAATAGCTGCGCTGCGGCCGTATTACAAAAAAGACAGGTTCCATGCGAATCACAACCAAAGATTCCCTCGGCGGCCGAATTGAGAATCAGGCGGGCTCGCTCCTCGCTTTTTTGGAGAGCTTCTTCTGCTGCTTTGCGTTCCGTGATGTCTTCTGACAAAGCCAGCATTAACCGAGGCGTGCTCTCGGAATCGCGAACCAGCGATACGTTGTTTCTCACCCAGAGCAGACTGCCATCTTTTCGCCGGTATTGCTTCTCGATTTGAAACTGATCTCGCTTCCCTTCCAACAGTTCTGTGATCAGGGCCCAGTTAGCTTCGCGAAAACTCTCATGAGTGATCTCCAGTATTGGAATCCCCTCGAATTCACTTTCTGTGTAACCCAGCATTCTTTGGTAGGTCGCATTGGTCGCCAGAACACGGCCATTGAGATCGGCTACGGCGACGCCGATGGCGGAATTCTCAAAGACAGATCGCCAGCGTAGCGCCTCCGTTCTCTCTCGCAATGTGTCTTCCGAGGGGGAAAAGGTGTCAGGCGTACCGCTAGTTGGACCAACATGCCCCATATAGCAGGTAGAATAGACTCTGAATGTGGAAGGAGTTTGTTTCACGCGGCGTAGGAAGTCAAGAGGTGCTCCTCGTGCAGTAATTGAGTTTGGAACCTAAGCCCGAAGGCTTATCGTGTAAGATGAGCGCACTGTACGTCGCCCAGCCTCAGGCCACAGTGCGCTCATCTCCGGCCGGCGCCACCTCCCTGGGGTTAACACCGGCCTTCACCTTCACCCCCGCTGTTCGCTTCTGCTCTATATACCGTGCAACCCGCTGAGTTATTCCCGAGATTTTTTATCCGCAGGCTCGACAGAAGTCCTGGCCAGGGGTCAGTACGACCTGAGTATTGTTGAGTCCTGCGTGGGTGGTTTTTCGCGTGGTCAGGAACTGACGAAGTCTAAGCCGAGCTTTATGCAATTGCGATTTTGATGTTCCCACTGCACATCCAAGGATTTTGCCGATCTCTTCATGCTCGTATCCTTCGATGTCGTGAAGGATAAATACCATGCGATAACCTGGTGGCAACTCGGCGATTGCGTGGTCCAGCGCAATACGATCGATCTGCGCCATCCGGCTGGGATTCTCGGTTCCTCGAACAATTCTAATTGGCGTTGCGCCATCTTCAGTGGTTTTTTCCGTCTTGACTATCGGCTTGCGCAAGTGCATCAGCACCTGATTAACGGTGAGCCTATGGAGCCACGTTGTAAATGAGGAGTCACCGCGAAAAGTATTGATCTTCCGAAACAGTTGGATAAAAACTTCCTGCGTCAGATCTTCTGCGTCCGCCGAGTTTCTAACCATACGCAGACAGTGTGAGTAAACCCTTTGGTTGTAGCGACGGTAGACCTTTTCAAATGCGTCCATGTCGCCTGCGGCGGCACGTTGTGCATCTTGATCTACCGTCATAGCTTCCACCCATCGCAGGAAGATTTACCGCAGATCACCCGTGATGGTCACAGTGTCGACCAACATCTTCGGATCTGTTTGTCCTACGGAAGCCAGCGTTTGCAGAATTTCGCGCTCGCTGTGCGACTTCAGAAACTGTCTACCAGTCGTCGCGCCGGCAGGCCAAATCTGATAAAGGAAGTACTGATCTCCATAACGGTGGAAAACCAACCTGGCTTTGCTTGTGGCATCTCGAGTCAGAACTGGCATCGACATACGCATCGCCTTTGCGCGACCACGTTCGTCTTCCACCGACATCACCACATCGTCAGAGTTCTGTCTCGCACGACCGACGGAGTATTTGCCCGACGCAAGTTTCGTTTCACCTATATGGAAGTCAAACGGTATGTTGACCCTGACCCTGGACCCGAGAGTTTGTCCCTGAGCTGATGCAACCACTGTTACGAATAAAATTGCGCAGAGTACACCGACCTTCTTCAAGACATTCACGAGTTGTATTTTCATAACGCTCTCACCTCATCTGTATTAGCGGCTTAACCCGCCGCTAATACATACCGCTCGAGCGTTTCGTTTATTCCGTACGAATTGATGAGGAGTTTTTGGAGTTGGACCAGAGGAGGATTTATGTTCTCTGCGCTCTCTGCGTATCTCCGCGTTAGAAAAAACTGTAACGCAGAGAGCGCAGAGATACGCAAAGAACGCAGAGTCGGTGCTTATCGTTTTAACGCTGCTCTGAGCCGGGCCAAATGGTGATAACTATGCCGCACAGCATGATCCTCGAGAACAAACTGGCATGTCACTGGAGCATCCGAGTAAAGAGATACCGGGACGGCGTGATCCAATTCCTCGTCAGTTAATGCGCGTATCGCTGCGGCAGCCGCTTCGCTATTTCTGGCAAGCAGATCGAGCGCTTGTGCTTTCGTGACGGCGTCATTTTCTTGTGCATGAGTTGCATTCATCTCATCGATGCTCGTACTCGTAAGACCAATGACCGGCTTACCAGATGCAACAGTCTGTGCCAGCTGGATCTCTAACGGATAAACGGTAGCAACGTGATGCACGATCACTCCGATTTTCCGTCCGTCTTTGGGGGTACGTGTTTGCCACTCTTCCTCTGTTAATGTGCTTGCAAAACTCGCCAGTGCCCGGGCTCCTTCTTCCAGAGTGTTGGCGAGAGCGTTGGTTCGTTGCCTCATTTGTTCACCTCATTATCTAAATACCTCAACGGACCGCAAAAAATTCCCGGGGTCAAGGATCTTAACCACCGGCGATCGCGCCGATGATGTAGAACGGCTCCGCTCCCGATGCAATCGCGTCGGGAAGCGGAGCGTCCGCAGGCTCGTGCGTCACGTCCTCGCCGCACGCAAAGAACCTAAGCAACGGCCGGCGTTCTCCGCCGACGTGATGGCGAATCGTTCCACGCAACATCGGATATCGCGCTTCGAGCGCATCAAGGATGGCCTGTCGTGTTACTGGACCATCAAGCTCGAGTTGAACATCTCCCTGTAGGCCCGCAAGCGCTCGCAAATGTGCCGGCAAAACAACCTGAATCATTCGAACGTCTGTACCTCCACTGAAAGCACCGCCGGAAGATCTCGAACGATCGGAGCCCACGTGTTTCCAGCGTCAGCCGATCCGTACACCTGCCCGCCAGTCGTACCGAAGTAAACGCCGCACGAGTCGAGCGAGTCGACGGCCATCGCGTCGCGCAACACGTTCACATAACAGTTGCTTTGTGGCAAACCGTTCGTGAGCGCTTCCCATTCGTTGCCGCCGGTACGACTCCGATAAACGCGCAGCTTGCCATCCGGCGGATAGTGTTCGCTATCACTCTTGATCGGCACGACGTAGATCGTCTCCGGCTCGTGCGCATGAACGTCGATCACAAACCCGAAATCTGTCGGCAGGTTCCCGCTCACCTCCTGCCACGAGTCGCCCGCGTCGTCGCTGCGCAGGACGTCCCAGTGTTTCTGCATGAACAGGACGTTGGAATTGGAAGGATGCTTCGCAATGTGATGAACGCAGTGGCCCACCTCGGCGTTCGGATCGGGAATGTATTGCGAGTGCAGTCCTTTATTAATAGGTTTCCACGTGGCGCCGCGGTCATCAGTGCGAAACGCACCCGCGGCGGAGATGGCAATAAAGATCCTGTCGCGATTGGCAGGGTCCAGAATAATCGTGTGCAGACACAAGCCGCCCGCGCCCGGTTGCCACTGAGATCCCGTGCCGTGGCCGCGTAAACCCGGCAGCTCGTTCCACGTCTGAGCGCCGTCTGTCGTACGAAACAACGCTGCATCTTCAACGCCCGCATAGACCGTGTCGGGATCGTCGAGCGACGGTTCAAGATGCCAGACACGTTTGAACTCCCACGGATGTGGAGTGCCGTCGTAAAACTGATGTGTCGTGAGCGGTTTGCCGGTCTCAGCCGACGTGTCGTAAACAAACTTATTGCTCTCGCCCATCGGCATCCCTTCGGGCGTGGTCGTGGGCGCGCCCGCGGGCGTTCCCGGTTGAAACCACGTTTTGCCGCCGTCGTCCGAGCGTTGAATGATTTGACCAAACCAGCCGCTGGTTTGCGACGCGTAAATGCGGTTGGGATCCACGGGCGAACCTTTAAGGTGATAAAGCTCCCAGCCGGCGAAGTGCGGGCCACTAACGTCCCATTTTTCCCGTTTTCCGTCTGAAGTCAGGATGAATGCGCCTTTACGGGTGCCTACGAGTACTCGTACATTGCTCATCTTTTCGTTCCTTTTTATTGACGTGATCGCAAGATTCGACTCCTTTTAACATAAGTCGAACGGCGAGTTGTAAAATCGACATTTAAATTGAGCGTTTTCATGTCACCGCGAGTCATACAGATAAAAGTCAAACCCAACTCACGCGCCAGTGTGCTCGAGCAGAAGGAAGATGGAACCTGGCTCGCGCAAATCAAGTCGCCGCCGGTGGACGGCAAGGCAAACGAAGAACTGATCGCACTCGTAGCGAAGCACTTCAAATGTCCCAAGTCAGATGTGTCGATTAAGACGGGCGGGTCGAGCCGCGTCAAGTTAATTCGAATCCAACTCTGATCATTTTCTGCCTCTTTGTGGCTAAATTCTCCGGAACTTTTCTGTCGCCCATACGTCTTAGATGACTGAAATTCGATTCTAGTCAGGAGTCAGCCGGTTGAAATGGCCGCAATTGCACCGAAATCTGCCGTAAGAGACGCCATTTTAGACGCAACTGACCGTCTGCTCGCGCGATTCGGCTACCGGAAAATGACCGTCGAGGACATCGCCGCCGAAGCCGGCATCGGAAAGGGCAGTGTCTATCTACACTTCAGCAGCAAAGAAGAAGTCGTGCTCTCTCATATAGATCGAATCGTCGATCGGCTGCGGGAGCGTCTGAAGGAGATTGCCCATTCTGATGCCACGGCGGCGGAACGACTCCGGCTCATGCTTTTGACGCGCGTGTTGTTTCGCTTCGACAGCATTCAGCACTACACGCAGAGCCTCAACGATCTGCTCGCGGTCCTGCGTCCGAGTCTGCTTGCGCGGCGCGCACAATATTTTGAAGCCGAGGCGCAAATTTTCGCGGAAGTGCTGACGTCCGGACGCGAATCTGGTGAATTTAGTTTTGACGATGAGCGCGCCACCGCGCACGCGCTCCTGGAAGCCACGAATGGTTTGTTGCCCTACAGTTTGAGCACAACCGAATTAGGCGCGCGTGAAGAAGTCGAGCAGCGAGCTACGGACGTAGCTAACTTGATGCTGTACGGCCTGCTCAGTCGCAAATAAATCTTAGCTTTTAGAAAGAAGGAGAACCACTAATGCTTAAATCAACCCCCTCCAAGGTCATTGTCCGTCTCGCGATAATCTGCTTACTCGCGCTCTCCGGTGCAATCGTCAGCTTCGCACAGCCGGAACAACCTGATCTCACCATCGACGCCGCAACACGAACACAGGTGATCGACGGAATTTTAAAACGGCTCAACGACTCGTATGTCTTTCCTGAAGTCGCGAAGAAGATGGAACAGTCAATTCGCGAGCGCGCCGAGAAAAAGGAATACGATCAGATCACCAGCGCCAAGCAATTCGCGACGACGCTGACGAACGATCTGCAAGCCGTCAGCAAAGACAAGCATCTGCGTGTGCGCTATTCGAATCAGCCGATCCCTGAGCGCGGACCGCGACGTGAGCCGACGTCGGAAGAGCGTGAACAAAGGGTGAAAGCCTTAACGTGGTTCAACCACGGTTTCGGTAAAGTTGAACGCCTCCCGGGCAATATCGGTTATCTCGAGTTCTTCAACTTCGCGGACGAGGAACTGGGTGCCGACACAGTCGCCGCCGCGATGAACTTCCTCAACGGCACTGACGCGCTGATCATCGACATGAGAAGCAATGGCGGCGGAAATCCGGCGATGGTTGCGCTGGTGTGTTCTTACTTGTTCGGTGCTGAGCCGGTCCATCTGAACGATCTCTACTGGCGAGAAGGAAACCGCACAGACGAGTTCTGGACCAGGAAGGAAGTGGCCGGCAAACGTTACCTGAACAAAGACGTGTATGTGCTTACGAGCAAACGGACGTTCTCAGGCGCGGAAGAGTTCACTTACAATCTGAAGAACCTGAAGCGCGCGACGATCATCGGTGAGACGACGGGCGGCGGCGCACATCCGGGCGGTGGTTTCCGCATCACCGAGCATTTCGGAATGTTCGTGCCGACCGGACGCGCGATCAGTCCGATCACAAAAACGAATTGGGAAGGCACGGGCGTGACGCCTGACATCAGCGTGCCTGCCGATCAAGCTTTGCTCGTCGCTCGCCTGATGGCGCTCAAAAAATCGTTGACGACGTTGACCAACCCCGATTTCAAATCAGGCGTCGAAGAGGATATTCAGAAACTCGAGAAAGAACTGGCTGCGTTAAAAGCTAAAAGCTAACCATGAAACGTCTGACTTCCTCGGTTGTCTTTCTTTCAGTTCTCGTTTTTGCTTCTATCCCGACCAACGCGCAAAATTGGCCCTCGTTTCGAGGGCCAAACGCGTCTGGTGTTGCCGAGGGTTCGAAACCGCCAACCACCTGGGACGTGGAGAAAGCACAAAATGTGCTCTGGCGAACGGCGATCCCGGGCCTCTCACACTCGAGTCCGATTGTCTGGGGTAACCAGATCTTTGTGATCACTGCGATCAGCAATGATCCAAAGCCGACGTTCAAAGCGAAGGATCGAGGTATCGATCTGGCTAACGACGACGTCCCCCACACCTGGATGATCTTCGCTTTAGACAAGCGCAATGGGCAGGTGCTCTGGTCCAACAAAGCTTACGAAGGTGTGCCGCGAGCGAAGCGACACGTCAAAGCAACGCAAGCTAACTCAACACCTGTCACCGACGGCCGTTACGTTGTTGCGCTCTTTGGTTCCGAAGGCCTTGCTTGTTACGACACAAACGGCAAGCCCCTATGGAAGCAGGATCTGGGTGTTCTGAATCCGGGACTTTGGGACGACAAAGAATCCTCGTGGGGACACTCCAGCAGTCCGATCATCTATCGTGATCTGGTGATCGTTCAAGCCGATGGTCACAAGCAGTCGTTCATTGCTGCGTTCAATTTGAAAGACGGCAAGCAAGTGTGGCGTGTCGAGCGGAACGAGATCACGTCATGGACCACGCCGACGATTTATCAAGGCAAGGATCGCGTGGAGTTGATCGCAAACGGCGGGCGGTACATCCGCGGGTACGATCCTCTCACTGGTAAGGAGCTTTGGCGCTTTTCGGATAACAATACGGAAGTGAAGATGCAGGCGCCGCTCGTTGCACACGATCTCATTTACATCACCGGCGGCTATCCGCCCGGACGGGCGATGTACGCGTTTCGTCCCGGCGCGGTTGGCGACATCTCACTGAAGTCGGGCGAAGACAAGAATGCGTTTCTTGCGTGGACATCCACCAAAGGAAGTCCTTACACGCCGACGCCGATCATCTACGGTGATCAGTTCTACGTCATTGCCGACAATGGCGTGCTCAGTTCCTACGAGGCGAAAACCGGCGCGCTGATATACCAACAGAGGTTGCCGAGTTCGTTTAGTGCGTCTCCGGTTGCGGCAGATGGAAAGTTGTATCTCGCGAGTGAAGACGGCGATGTGTTTGTCGTCAAGGCAGGCCGACAATATGAATTGCTGTCGCGGAATGTGATGGGCCAACCGCTGATGGCCACGCCGGCACTCTCACAAGGGATGTTGATCCTGCGTGGAGAGAATGCGATTTACGCACTCGGCGAACGCTAGTGATTTCTTGTGACTACTTTTTGTGCCTTTTTGTGGCTACCTGACCGGCTCGCTAAACAGTGACTCTAGTTCTTTCGACGCGCTTTCGACCGCACGTTTCGCGTCTTCCACAGCCTGCGTCGCTTCTTGTGCTTCAGCCGTCAAACTTTGCGAGCGTTCGGTCGCAGCGTCCGCCGCGGCACTTGCTTTTTTGAATCGTTCCTCTGCTTCGCGCCTGCGCTTCTCTGCTTCTTTCGCTTCCGCGTGTGCTTTTTTCTGCGACGACTCTAAGCTCTGGACTCTCGCGCGTGCGTCGGCGAGCGCCTTCCTCGCAGCCTGCAATGAAACCTTCGCGGCAGCGATTCTTACCTGACGTGTCTCCTTCTCTTCAGTGCGTTTCGCCGGCCTCGCCGCAGGGACAAATGAAGCGAGTGATTCAAAACCCGGTGGATCCACGTCCTGGCTCAACCTTCCCGGAGTCGGACCATCGGAAAACGATGCAAGCGCAGACATCGCCTCGAGAGTAGTGCTGACGCGTCGAATCATGTCAGGCGTGGGGTTGTTCAATAACGAACTCGCCAGATCCGACAACTGCGAGAGCGCCTGGCGGCGTGCATCAAGCGCTCCACGCATATCGGCGACCTTCCCGCCTCGTTGCGCCTTGCGAAAGCGTTGACCCGCCGCTAGTAACTCTTCGAATGCGTCGCGATGGTGCCAGTAGAGTTGGTTTACAGTCCATGCAGACACTGAAGGTTTCGCGAGTGTCTTAACGACATTGGCGTCGTTAGCACGCCCGCTCTGCTTCAGCCGCTTGGCGAGTGCATTCCGGGCGTCGGTGAACTCTGAGAGAGGCAGTTTGAACAGCTCGTCGACATCGTCCTGAAGATTCTTCACGAGCCGTAGTTTCTCACAGCTTGTGTTCCTTATGTGCCTTTTTGCGGCATCACTCGTACCTCAACGCCACCAACGGATCGACTCTCGCCGCTCGTCTCGCCGGAATGAGACACGCGACCAACGCAACGAGCGACAGCGTGATCGAAACTAGCACGAAAGTCGTGACGTCCGTTGGCGTTACGCCAAACAACAAACTCGTCATGAGTCGCGTCAACAGGTACGCGCCAACAAGTCCGAGCGCCACACCAACTACTGTGAGTCGCATGAACTCCTTCAACACGAGTCGCAGCACGTCTGTCGCTCTCGCGCCCAGGGCCATTCTGATCCCAATCTCCTGCGTTCGCTGCGTAACCGAGTAAGAAATCACTCCGTAAATCCCAGACACCGCGAGCACGAGAGCAAGCACCGCAAACAGGATTAGGATCGTCAACGCAAAGCGACGCGTCGCAACAGAATCGCGAATCAGTTCGTCAATTGTTTGCACCTGATACACCGGCTGGTCTTTATCGATCTCTCGAATCGCCGATTGAATTGCAGCCAGCGTGCTCTTCGGGTCCACACTCGTGCGCACTGCGAGGTTCATGCGGCGATAGCGTCCCGCCATCTGTCCGAGTGCAAAATAGATTTCGGGTTGAATTCCCTCATCGAGCGTTGATTGAGCCGAGTCTTTGACGACACCTTTAACCGTGAACCAAGGGCTCTTCGAGTCGAGGTTGCCAATCTTGATCCTCTTTCCGAGCGGATCCTGATTGGACCAATAGCGGTTGACCATCGCCTGATTGACGAGAACTACCGGAAGCGACTGTGGACCATCCTCAGCAGAAAAGACCTGTCCACCAACCAACGGGATTTGCAGTGTTGAAAAGTAGTCGGGACTCACGGTTCGCGTGTCGATGACTTGCGTCTGAACACTGGTATTCGCAGCACTCTCAACAGTGATGGACCACTCTTCTGTGAAAACAAAAGGCATGTGTGAAACAACACCGACCGCTTCAATTCCCGGCAACGTCTTCACGCGATCGATCACGCTTTGAAAAAAGATCGCATTCTGTGAACCGTCTTTCGACTTCGACGGCGAGCGATTGATTCGCATCGACATGACATTCGCCGTCGTCATTCCCGGATCAATGTTCGTCAACTTTGCGAAACTCCGGATCATCAGACCCGCCATTACGAGAAGAATCAGCGACAGCGCTACTTCGGCAACTACAAGCACGCCCTGCGCGCGTCGAGCTGCAACACCGGCAGTCGCGCGTTGACTCGCGGCTTGCAGAGCCTCGCGCGTCTGTGTTCTGGATCCCTGAATCGCCGGCCACAGCCCAAACAGAAACGCAGTCACGAGCGATACGCCTAACGCGAAGAGCAGTACTTGCCAGTTCATCGCGACTTCGAGGCCCGGGGGAATCGTGCCGGTCGGAATCAAATTCACAAGCGCGCGTGTTCCCCACGACGCGATCAGCAGCCCGAGCCCGCCGCCCAGCAAACCTAAGACAGCACTCTCGACAAACATCTGCCGGATGATTCGCGCGCGACTCGCGCCCATCGCATTTCGGATTGCGATCTCGTGCGAACGGCTCATCGACTTCGCAAGCAGCAAATTTGCGATGTTGGCGCACGCGATAAGTAGGACCAACGCAACGGCGCCCAGCAAAATGAAGAGCGCTCTGCGAACTGGCCCAAGGTAAAAATCGGCAAACGGCTGCACGAAGATTTGCCGTCCGGCGTATTCCTGGTTTGTGCCGATGAAATCCTGCTCGTTTTGTCGCGCCAGATTAGCGAGTGCTGCATTTACTTGTTCGACAGTCGTGTTTGAGCGCATGCGAGCCACGATCGGAAACACGCGGCCCCCGCGTTGGCCCTCCGCGAAGTCGAACGGAAACGGAAACCACGCCTGTCCTTCGTCAAATCTAAAATTCGGAGGCATCACTCCGATGATCGTGAAAGGTTCGTCGTCGAGTGAGACCTTCTGGCCCAACACCGCACTGTTGCCACCAAAGCGTCGTTGCCAGAGTCCGTGGCTGATCACCAATACGCGCTCGCCTTTCGGACCTTGTTCGCTGGGCGCGATCGTGCGGCCGAGTAGAGGTTCGACGCCGAGTATATTAAAGAACTCAGTCGACACCTTGGCTGCCGCGACTCGCTCGGGCTCGTCACTGCCGGCAAGGTTGCGACTGACAGGTTCGAATGCAGCGACACGTTCAAAGATCCCGCTTTTCGCAACGTCGAGCACCTCCGGTCCTGAAGCTCGAAACTGATCCTGCACGCCAATCTTCGGCAGACTCTGACGTACAAAGAAGAGTCGCGAAGGATCTTTGTAAGGGAACGGATTGAGCACCACGACGTTGACGATGCTGAAGAGGGCTGTGCTCGCGCCGATCGCGAGAGCAAGCGTGAGCACGGCAAGGATGGTGAACGACGGCCGCTTGCGCAGCATACGGAAGCAGTAAATTACGTCATGCATGGCAGATAGGTCCCGAGGTTGGTTTCGAACTACTTCTGGGCCGCAGTTTCAAAGTCTGTGCCAAGCCGCGATCGAGGTAAATCGCTTGCATTTAGTAAGGAACGATCACGCAGAGTTTCGCTTGCGGGACTTACGATCCCACTTTCGAACAATTAACTTAGCCACAGATTATATGGATCGGTTTTAATAATCCGAGTAACTTGTGGCTAAATAATCACTATGAATCACACCACTCGAGCAGCACTTCTCGTCGTCGCGTTCTTAATTATCGCGCCAGCCTGCCAGGCACAAACCCAATTTCCCAACACGCCCGCCGGCAATCAGGCAAAGGCTTGGCTGGAGGTTTTCAACGCCGGCAACGCGGATAAATACAAAGAGTTCCTGCGCAACAGCTTTCCGACTCGGCGTACAGCGTGCCGATCCGGATCTCGGATTTCGAGAAATGACCGGGGGCTTCGAACTGAAGAAGGTCGAGGAGTCGACGCCGACAAAGATCGTTGCGCTGGTCCAGGAACGGTTGTCGGATTGCTATCACACACAGGGGGAACGGGCGACATTTTTGGCCCAGAGTTTGAAAAACATCGTCTCGAGTTAAAGACATTGCGCGATTACGTAAATCTCTACGGTCAGCGCGCGCTGGAGTTCGAGCCGGGTAGTCGTTGGCAATACAGCAACTACGGTTTTCTTCTGCTTGGTGTATTGATAGAGAAAGTCAGCGGTCAGAGTTATTACGACTACGTTCGCGATCACATCTACAAGCCTGCGGGCATGACTGGTACGGCTTCCGAACCGGAGGAGCAGACGGTGTCGGAGCGAAGTGTTGGTTATATGAAAGATGGTCCAAGTGACTGGCGGCCCAACATTGACACTCTTCCTTACCGCGGGACCTCGGCAGGCGGTGGCTACTCCACGGTGGAAGATCTACTTCGCTTCGCAACGGCACTGCAAACACACAAGCTACTCAACGCGCAATACACGGAAATGTTGACGACGGGAAAAGTTGATGCCGGGCGCGGGAAGTATGCTTATGGATTCCAGGACGCAGTGATCAATGAAACGAGATGCTTCGGTCACGGAGGCGGCGCACCTGGCATGAACGGCATACTCCAAATCTGCCCCGCACCAGGGTACGTAATTGCGGTCCTGTCAAACCTGGACCCACCCGCCGCAAGCCGTGTCGGCGATTTCGTCACCAATCGCCTGCCTGGGAAGTGAGTGCTGGTTTCCAGATGTGTTGGACGATGGGGAAAAGACTACTCTATAGATGTGAAAGGTTTAGCCGCAGATTTTCGCAGATG
>JBIOUJ010000139.1:0-8895 GCA_044867025.1 Pyrinomonadaceae bacterium
GAGGCGCAGAGGTACGCAGAGGTACGCAGAGATTACCTCCTTGCGGCGAAAAATTCTTCGTATATTATGGCTCCCGCTTTCCAAAACAACAGTTCGACGGAGGATCTTGAATGCCCACGACTCTAAAAAGGGATAACCTTTTGTCTTTTGCAGAATCGCACCGCGAGGAGTTTGAATCGTTACTCCAGCGTTTTGTCGAAACTCCAACGGTCTCCGTCGATCCGAATCACCTCGAGGACATCAGAAAAGGCGTCGAACTCACCGTCGAAACAATCGAGAAATACGGCGGAAAAGCGGAGGTTTACCGCGCTGAAAAGGGAAATCCAGTCATTCACGGCGTGTTTGGCAACAACGACAAACTGCCAACCGTCACGGTTTACAACCACATCGACGTGCAGCCGGCGTCGAAGGAAACGGAGCCTTGGGACACCGAGCCGTTTGTCTTTACAAAAAAAGGCGACACCTACTACGGCCGTGGAACGACTGACGACAAGGGACCGGCGCTCAGCGCGTTGTTTGGCGCACGCGCGGCGATTGAGGCTGATGTTCCGGTGAACATACGGTTTCTGTGGGAGTTTGAAGAAGAGATTGGGTCACCGAATTTCGAAAAGATTATCACCAAGGCTGCGCCGAACCTGCGCACGGATTCAGTGGTCGTTTCTGATACGGTTTGGGTCTCGCGCAATCGACCCGCGAGCTCGGCGGGATTGCGCGGACTGCTCGGTTTTATTCTCCGGCTCGAAACCGCAACTGTCGACACACACTCGGGCGAGACGGGCGGCGCCTCGCGAAATCCGATTGCCGAGTTGATGCAGCTCGTTTGCGACATCTACGACGTCAGAACAGGCAAGGTAAAAATCAAAGGCTTTTATGACGACGTGATTCCGCCGTCGAAAAAGGAACTCCAGGACTGGGCGAATTCCGGCTTCACGACGAAGGCGTTCAAGAAGGCGCATCACTTAAAGAAAATGCGCACAGAAGATCCTGTGGAAGTGATGAAGCGAATCTGGGGCATGCCGACGCTCGAGATTCACGGGCTAGTGGGCGGGTATCAAGGGCCGGGATTAAAATCGATTGTGCCGCCGCGTGCGGAGTTGAAGGCTTCGTGCCGTTTAGTGCCGGTGCAGGACCCGCAGAAGATCAAGAAGCTGATCACCGAGGCCGTCAAAGAGAGGAATCCTGACGTGACGATTCAGTTTGAGTCGGCGGCGCCGGCATTTCGCACGATCCTCGAAGGCGAACTGCCGCAGGCTCTGAAGCGCTCGGTGAAGTTCGCGTTTGGGCGTGAGGCGGTGTTCGTGCGTGACGGCGGGACGATTGGAGCGATGACGAGTATCGAGAAAGTCTTGAAGTGTCCGGTGCTGTTTCTTGGACTCTCACTTCCCGAGCACGGCTATCACGCGCCCAACGAAAATTTCGACTGGCAGCAGGCGTCAGGCGGGATGGTGGCGTTTGCGAAGTATTTCGAGGAGATCGCGAACCTTAGTCCACAAAAAGCACAAAACTAGATTAAGCAAGACAAGCGCTCTTCGTTGAGTGCGACGAAGCCTGATTTCTCGTAGAAGCTCTTGGCTTCAGGGTTCTGCATGTGTACGGCTACGTCGATGCGTGTGACCATTTCCTTCCGCAGTTGTTCTTTCAGTTGAATCAGTAATTCCGTCCCGATTCCCTTGCCGCGCCGGTCGGGTTTCACTGAAACATCGTCGAGCTTCGCGACGACTGCCCCCATCGACGTCGAAATCGCGTAACACACCACGCAGACTCCCGCGACGCCCTTCTCGTCATACGCCATCCACACGAACCCGAGCTCGGGGCGTTCGAGAAAGAGGTCGAGCGCGTCGTTCAGTCCCTTGAGTCCCAAGTCGCCGTACGCCTGGCTGCTCGCAAGGTAGTGCTCATCCGCGCTGAGAAAATCACTCAGCATGTGGAACGCATCCTTCACATCCCCCGCACGCATTTTTCGACACGTAATCGAGCTCACGCCGTCAATGATGCCATTCGCAATCCAGAATTCGCAATCTCGCAATTTTATCGATATAATCCAGCCTCCGCATCACCAGTAGTTTCCATTCCCAATTAGCCCGAGGTCAGTGAGCCATGAAAAAGACTACCATCCTGTTCGCCACAGCTTTGTTTCTCTTCAGCGCAATTGCAGTTTTTGCCCGCGAGGCGCGGCTGGTGCGCTATCCGCATTACCACAACGGCCGCATCGTGTTTACTTATCTCGGTGATATTTGGACCGCAGATGAGAACGGCCAGAACGTGCAACGACTAACAGTCAATCGCGCGCGCGACGTTTACGGACGCTTCTCGCCTGACGGAAAGTGGATCGCATTCTCGAGCGACCGCAACGGAAACCTCGACGTGTTTCTGATCCCTTCAGGTGGCGGCACCGCCAAACAGCTAACTACGCATTCCGCCGACGACACGGTGCTCGGCTGGTCATCCGATTCGCGCTCGGTAATTTTCAGCGCCCAGCGCGGTGAAGACTTCATGCCGCAGCTTTATCTCGTCAGCACCGAGGGCGGCGCGGCCCGCAAAGCCGGAACCGACATGGGCGTGCAAGCGTCGTATTCCCCCGACGGACAGAAACTCGCGTACAACCAGAAGGCGCAGTCTTACTGGCGCAAGTATTATCGCGGCTCCTACCAGAGCGACATCATGGTGATGGATGTTGCGGCAAAGAAGTTTACTCAGGTCACTGACTTCGACGGTCTCGATTCATGGCCCATGTGGGGTCATGATGGAAACATCTACTTCGTCAGCGATCGCGATGGCAACGGTCTCACGAACATCTGGCGCGTTTCAGAAAACGGGGGCAAGGCAGACAAGGTTACGACCTTTAAAGCCGGCGACGTGCGTTGGCCCGCGATCAGTTCCGATGGACGCGTGATCGTGTTTGAACACGACTTCGGAATCTGGAAGCTCGACGTCGCTTCAAAGAGAGCGACTCCGATCGCTCTAAATATCGACGCCGAAACGCAGGAGAACCTGTCGGAGGTACAGTCGTTCAATTCTCAAGTGGACGATTACGATCTCGCGCCGAACTCTCGACGCGTCGCATTCTCGATTCACGGCGAGATCTTTACCGCGCCGGTTGAAGAAGGAGATCTGAAACAGCTCACGGACGGCGCCGCTCGCGATCGCGGTGTTGCTTATTCGCCGGACGGCAAGTGGCTCTCGTACATCTCCGATCAGAGCGGACGCGAAGAGCTCTACGTCGTGCCGGTTGACGGTTCGGCTCCGGCGCAGAAGCTCACGGACATTGATGCGCTGAAGTTCGGTTACAACTGGTCCCCCGATTCGAAAGAGATCGCTTTCACGGCGTCTGACAACAATTTGCGCAAGCTGACCGTCGCAACGAAGCAGGTGGCTGTACTCGACACCTCTAAATACGGCGGTTTCGGCGTGCCCGTATGGTCGCCCGACGGAAAGTGGATCGCTTACTCGAAATCAGACTCGGCGCGCACGACTGACGTCTACATGATCGCCGCGTCAGGTCAGGAGAAAGACCCGCACCGCGTCACATTTGATTCTTACAACGACGGGAATCCACATTTTTCACCCGACGGCCGCAAGCTCTTCTTCCAACGTACTGAAGCGCCTACCGGACAGGCGCCAACGTCCGCTCAGATCTATTCAGTTTGGTTGGAGCGGCTCGACAAAGATCCAGACGACGCCGAAGAGCGCGAACCGGAAGCACCCCCGGCTGCAGCCGAGGAAGGTGGCGAAGGTGCGCCACCGGCCGCACGTTCCCGACCGCAGGCGAACCGTCCGCCAAGAGAGATCAAGGTGGACTTTGAAGGCTTGAAGCGCCGCGTGCGCCAGATCACGCGCATGCCGTTTCCGATTTTCAATTACACCATCACGCCCAACAGTCGCACGATCGTTTTCGTCACCACCGAACCCGCGGGGCCGGCTAACATTCCAGTGCTCTACGCAATTGGTGAAGATGGTCGTCGTTTGACGAGAATCACTGCCGGACAACCACCGAGTGAAGGTGAAGGTGGCCCAGGAGGCGGCGGCGGTTTCGGCGGCGGCGGATTTTCGGACCTACACGTTTCGCGTGATGGACGGACCGTGTTCTTTAGCGAACGCGACAGCATCTATTCAATGCCACTTCCGGCAACGACAGCAGCAGGCGCGGGTGCGGGAGCAGCAGCGGGCACAGCGGCTGCGGGCCCGCCACGTGAAACTACGAGACGCCGGATCAATTTCAACGTTCGTGTGCGCGTCGATCGTCCCGCCGAGTGGGCCGAGATGTTCGACGATGGATGGCGAACGATGAAGTATCGTTTCTACGATCCGAAGATGCACGGCATGGATTGGGACGCGATGCGCGCGAAGTATCGTCCGCTCGTCGATTACGTCGGCGATCGTCAGGAGTTGCTCAACATCATCAACGAGATGATCGGTGAGTTGAATGCTTCGCACACAGGCGCGGCGCCGCCGCAACGTGGACCAGGCGGCGATCGTGTTTCGACGTTACACCTCGGGATCGAGCTCGAGCCCGACGCTGCCGCGGGACGTTATCGTGTGACTCATGTCTACGAAGATGGTCCAGCCGACAAAGACTGGGTGCGCGTCAAAAACGGCGACTACCTGCTCGCGATCGACGGCAAGCAAGTGAAAGCCGGTGACGATTACTGGGCGCTCCTAAACAATCCGCTCAATCGCAAGGTGACGGTTACGTTCAACGACAAACCGGCCGAGGCTGGCGCGTGGCAGTCGAGAATCCAGGCTGTTTCGACGCAGGCTTACACGCAGTTGCGCTACGAGCGGTGGGTGAAGGAACGCAGGAAGAAAGTCGACGAGCTTTCGGGCGGACGCATCGGCTACCTGCACATACAGGCGATGAATCCGCCGTCGCTGCGAAAGTTTGAAAAAGAGCTTCGCGAGTTTCGCAACAAGGAAGCGATGGTGATCGATCAGCGTTGGAATGGCGGCGGCAACATCGAGCAGGAGTTGCTCGCGATCCTGGTCCAACGCCAGTATCAGGTGTGGCAGCCGCGCGGCACTGAAGCGACGGGCCGTCCGTTTGCGGGATTCTTCGGACCGAAGATCGTTCTGCAAAACTGGCGCTCGGCTTCGAACGCCGAAATGTTTCCGGCGGGGTTCCGTGCGTTGGGGTTGGGGAAGGTTGTTGGTACGCCAACCATGGGAGCCGTGATCGGCACGGGAAGCTACAGCTTGATCGATGGTTCAACTGTTCGCACACCGGGCGTCGGCGTGTTTCTCGCGGATCAGAAACACACGAACATGGAGAACTACGGCGTGCAGCCGGACCTGCTCGTCGACAATAAACCGGAAGACATACTTGCTGGACGCGATCGACAACTCGAGGCTGCGGTTGAGGAGTTGATGAAGCAGTTGAATGGGTCGAAGCGTAACATCGCCACTGAAGGCCAGCAGCAGAAGTAATCCACAGATTACGCAGATTACACAGATCTGATCTGTGTAATCTGCGTTCATCTGCGTAACTATTTCGGGAGCAGTACGCTATCGACGACGTGAATCACGCCATTTGACTGGTACACGTTCGCGATCGTCACGCGCGACTGTCCACCTTTTTCATCAGTCAACACGATCGCATTTCCATCCATCCACGCGGTCAATGTTCCGCCGTTGACGGTTTTCAACCACGCCTTTCCATGCCCCGCCTTGATCTTCTTCGCCAGCGCATTCGAATCAAACCTTCCAGCGAGAACGTGATAAGTGAGAATGTTTGTCAGCATCCCTTTGTTCTCGGGTTTCAGCAGTGTTTCGACGGTGCCCGCCGGCAGCTTGTCGAACGCAGAGTTCACCGGCGCAAACACGGTGAACGGCCCCTTGCTCTTCAACGTTTCCACGAGCCCCGCAGCCTTCACTGCCGCGACGAGCGTTGTGTGGTCCGCGGAGTTGACCGCGTTGTCGACGATGTCTTTCGACTTAAACATCGCGGCGCCGCCAACCATTGGATTGTCGTCCATTGAATTCATCTGAGCCTGAGCTTGCCGGCTCGCAAACGTGATCGATGCCACGGCAAGCAGCACCATGACCAATAACTTTTTCACGGTATTACCTTCCTTGTCGGAACTAAATTTTAGAACTCGTGGAATATACGGGCAGGATCTGAGCTGCGGATTTCACGGATTACGGGTTGAGTTTGAAATCCGCGGGGACGAATTCGATTGACTTCAGAGTTCCGTCGATTTTCAGGCGCTTGTCGGCGTTGGGGGTGTAGCAAACCACGACCACAGAGGTGCGCGCGCCGCAGGAGATCTCGCCTTGTACCTTCGGATCGTAAGTTGTGAGATCGATGGTTTCGAAACTCGCAGTTTTGAGTCGCAGCAATCCTGCGGGCGTCTGTACAACAAAGACGATTCCCTTTGCATCGCAATCGATCTTGACGAGCGTGCCTTGCAACTGCGTTTCACCAGCGGCGGGCTTTCTCAATACCTCACGGAGATATCGCGAAGGATCCTGTGGCTGCTCCTCCTCTTTGGTGGTCTGCATGTCAACCGTCACGATTGCCGGCGGTCCACTCGCAGCTCTCGCTTCAGCTTGCGCTTTTTGCTCTTCCACCGTGCGGATATGCGCTACCAGGGTTTCCGCATGACGTCGCGTTTGTTCGTCAGCATTTGACTTTGCGACTTGTTCCAGCAGTTCGCGTGCAGTCTTGAGTTCGTTCTTGTGCAGGTAGAGTTGGCCCAGCATGTATCTGATGTCGTCTTGACCTGGCGACATACTCAAGACGCGCTTCAGTTTCACGATCGTTTCGTCAATGTCTGTGCTGGTCACCAGATTCACGAACGCGAGCAGGCCGTACGGCTCGGGAAAGTCAGGACGCAGCGCGATCGCTTTCTGTAAATGCTCACGCATTTTTGCAGCGACATCGGATGAGTATCCTACGCCTGTTGGCGCATCGTCAGGACCAGTACGGCTCAAACTGTAAGCGTAATAATAATGGGCCAGGTAATTCTGCGAATTCGCCGTCACGGCACGCTCGAGACTCTCGCGCGCCTCCTTAGTGTTGCCCTCACGAAACTGGGCCATCCCCAGCGAGGCATGGGCCATCGCGAGATTCGGATCGAGTTTCAGCGCCTTTTCCAGATAGGTGTAGGCGTCTTTGCGATTGCTGTGGAGCAACAGATCTCCAAGGTAGGCCTGTGCTTCGGCTTCCGTTAACGTCGTGGCCGCGATAACTGTGTCGTCGAATTTCCCTTCGAACCGTCCTTTAAGGATGTTGTAACGGCTCTGTTTTATGTAATCACGCAGCTCCTTTTCCATGGTCTCGAAAGACATCTGGAAAGCTTTCTGAAACGCCTCTTCCATCGGAACCTTGGAATTCAGAAGACCTATAAACTCCCTCAGCTTCTCAGACCGGCCTTCTTTACCGATGATGAAGTAGTGCATCAGCGCCCAGGATTGCGCATAAAAAATGCCCCGCTTGTCCCTTTCGTTGTAATGTGCCGATTTGTGATCGACCTCAAACAACGTTCGCAGTGGCAGCATCTTGCTTTCGCGAAGCAAGTAGACGTGGTTGCTGATTGGACTACCGAGGACAACCTTTTGATCGTCAGAAATCGTGAACGTGCTGTAGTACTCCGCAAGCCCTTCGTTAAACCAGACCGGCACGTTCGGGAACGTGTTCTCTACGAGCAGGTGTATGTATTCATGGAAGATGACGGAGAACGGATCCTGCTCGCCGCGCACTTCGGTCGTGAGCGTGATGTAGTTAACGTCCGGGCCGGGTTGAAAGTAGCCAGCGACGTCCGGTTTTGGTTTGAATGGTGCATACGAGTTGTCGCTTTTGAACACGACAACCGTGGTTGGCACCGGAGAGTTGAACCGCGTGTTTGGAAACAGGTTGGTAAAGACTTCCCGAAACTGTTCGAGTTTGACTGCAACTCGCCTGATGTCCTTTTCGCTGGCGTTTCCCAGCATCGAGAAGTTTTTAGTGCGTAGACTGACCCACGTGTCTTTAGCGGCTACAGGCGTGTTCTGGGCGACTACCGCGAGGAGACACGCCGCTATGGCGAGGGGAAAAACAAAACGCTTCATAATTCACTGGTCCAATCTGGAATTCTCAGGGTCCAAAGATGGAGGAGTTTGCGATGAGGAAGCCGTACTGGAGAGTTGCCCATTGCGACACTTCCTTGCCGGCCTTCATCGCGGGCCTAAACTTGATCTCACAAGCAGCCAGAATGGCGTTTTCCGTGAGACCATAAGGCAGTCTCCTGACGACTCTGACTCGATCGATCTTTCCGTCTGCCGCAAGCAGAACTTTAAGAACCACGACTCCTTGAATGCCCTGCTTGCGAGCTTCACGCGTGTAGAGAGGTTCTGGCCTGGCTGTGATGTCGGCCTTTGTGTCGACTTCCTTTGGTGTAAAACCTGCGACCTGGCCCTGGTCGAGAATAAGTGCGAGGGTGCCGTCCGCGGTGCAGCGATAGTCCTGGTTCTTTTCAGCGGTGACCACTGATTTCGCGGGCAGCGACGGTGTCGGAGACGGTGATGGGTTAGCCTCCGGCGTCGGGATCGGAGTAGGGGCTGGCTTATTCCGCCTGCCGGATTGAGCGAAGGCAGATCCGCCAAGAACGAGAATGAGGATCAATACTGCGATCAACTACTTACTCTGCGATCACTCTTCCGGCCCGGTACAGGTCGGTCCATGCAGCGCAGGAATCTTCTGACTTATGATCGGATACTTTGGAGCTTCGTCGATATTGATCTGGGTCCAATGAGCGTAGTTTTCGGGCACATTCGTATCGGCAAAAATTGCTTCGACCGGACATTCAGGAACACACGCATCACAATCGATGCAAGTGTCGGCGTTGATGTAAAGACGATCGGGCAACTCATGAAAAGCTTCCACAGGACAAACGGCTGCGCAGTCGGTGTACTTGCAATCGA
>JBIOUJ010000140.1:0-30626 GCA_044867025.1 Pyrinomonadaceae bacterium
GCGAAGCGCGTCGCCCCTGGGTTTATTCAATATGCGTCGTTCAGGTCTGAAGGGCCGAAATATTTTGCGGCGTATTACGCCCTTTCAGGGCTCGGTGCATTTCGATTGTGTACCAGGGGCGACGCGCTTCGCTTGCCCCTGGCTTTCATATTTCGCGCCTTTGGCGCTGCACGACATCAGACTGAATCGGCCGGTGACTATGGAAGATTAACAATGATCGGCTCGGAAAAAACGGCGCCGCTGGGCGACTTCCTCGGAACATCAATCAGTTCACCCACTCCGTTTAACTTTCCAATAGCTCGAATCGTCATGCTCTTCCCCTCAACTTTAACCAGCAGAAAGTGACACGTCGGCGACCAGCAGACAGTACCTGCCTCATTAAACTTGTTCGGCTTGTTCTTACTAACCTTTCCGGCCGCGCCTGAGATCAAGTAGTCGATCCCATTGACTCGGTTAAGCTGCAAGTGATGCTGATGACCGCTGAAGACGACTTTGACGCCAGCACTGTGAAAGCGTTGTACAAGCGCCTCCATGCCGCCTGTATTGTGATGCTCTGGTCCGGCGCTGAATGGCGGATGATGGCAAAACGGAATACGCCACACAGGCGACACTCCCGGCGTCTCCGGCAATGCGGTCTTGAAGAATTCCTTATGCTTCGGGTGGTCGAAGAGGCGGCTGGGGAATACCTCAGGCTCCTTTGAGGTGTCGATGCAGATGAACTCTGCATTCGCGTGATAGCGAAAGCGGTAGAACAATCCCGGATCTACTGACGCGCGGCCCGCAGCTTCTTCACCTGCGATACGTTCATTGATATAGAAGTTATCGATAAGCTGATCGCGATCGTCACGGCTTTCGGTCTCGCCGGCATCGTGATTGCCAATGGTGGGGTAAACCGGCACGCGATTGATTAGATAGCGATACGGTTGGTAGTAGGTGAAGTACCAATCGTCGTCTTCGTCGCCGTTCTTATAAATATTGTCCCCGGTCGTCAATACAAGCCGAACGTCGTGCTGGTCCACGGCTTTCTCGAGCGCCTCGGCAATCTGCCGCTGCTCACGATCGCCTTCCTGTTTTATCCCGACGCCGAAATCGCCAATCACCGCGAAAGTGAATGGCTCACCTGATGGTTGGGTCGGATCGGGATGGGTGCGAAAGCGATTTTGATAAGGCTTGCGTTTTGGTCCAAGTCCCATCTTGTTACCCAGCCGCTCCCAATTACGGCGATCTCCGCCGGCCCACTCTTCCTCGTTCACAATCACCCGATAGGTATATTCGGTATCAGCCTGGAGGCCAGTCACCCAACAGTGGTTAGTTGTCTCAGTGAAGGCCGTTGCGACTACCTCACCGTGCGAGTTCATCACTTCCACTGTGGCTTTCCCATACGGTTCAGACCGCGCACCGACCGTTTGATGGCGAGGCGGATGGACATGGTCGAGGTCCTGGTCATCCACTAATTTGAAATCAGTTTCGTTGTTGCGGACTCGGAAGTAGAACGCCCCCCACGCGATAAGTGCTGATTTGTGAGTGAGCCCGGCGAGGTTTAGAAATGGTTCAGAGTAATAATCGGGCATCTTCTATTCCCTCCGGGTTAATTTTGACAGCATAGACCACCAGCGACTGTGTTGGTTTCCGCATGCCTACTCCCCAACAGTTATGATTAGCGATAACAAAATGTTTCCCGTCCGGGCCGGCAGAAACGTTTCTCCCAGGAACGACATACTAGTTAGTTGCGCAATCGCCAATAAAAAGGAGTCCCCGAAAATGCCAAACCCTGTCATCTTGAGTCTGGAATTACGTGATGTGTATGGAGATCTTCTGAAAGAGAAGGTTGACATCATTCTTCGGCATCAGGTTTTGAGCCAGGTAGTCAAAGTCAGTAATAACGCGTCGACAAAAATCCAGATCAAAGGATTGAGTGGGGCACCCCAGGGACTCTACCGCATCGAGGTCGATCCGCCTGCTTATCAGTACATCAGCCAATTCATTAAGTTGAAAGCCAGCGGGACCACGGCTCTCGAATTTACCTTCCCCATCGACCCCTCGAAGGTGAAGGCGGTGAAGTTTCCTGTGTTTGGAAACACGGAAGCTGATCTGCAACGCATGTTGGAGAACAGCGAAAAGGTGTTGGGGTTCGAGGCTAAGAAAGGTAAGGCACTCTACGATGCATTGGACGACATTCGCCGGGCGGGGCTATTGAACATAACGGCCAAGACGCGAGCCACGTTGCTTACTAACGGGCGAACAGTCCTCTCTTATATTCAGGAGCTTCGTGAGATTCGCGGCGATCGGTTCTTCGCGGCCGTACCAAAGGAGTTAAGAGAAGAAACGAAGAACAGTGTCTCGGAGGGATTGTTCCATCCCGCCGACTCGAGCTTGCACCATCCGCCGGCCGATTTCACACGAGCGGGAAGTTTCAAGACACCGGACCACTACGGAAACCTGCAACTGACATTCTTCATGAATCAAGCCGGTGATTGTGTAGCCGACATCGACATCGACGACGCCGCAGGCATCGAGCACGTCTTCCAGGTACTGAAGAATAAGCTGTCCGGAAACCCGACTCATCCCTACAACATTCACGAGATTCTTGTCGGCTATCAGCACAACGATCCGGGTTATTCGTTTCAAATTTGACACTGCCGTGATGTTGGTGCGTGAACGAGAGGGGCCAAATCAAATCAGAAGGACAAGAACATGAAACTATCGATTCCCATCATTTTGTTCATTGCCTCAGTTGGTGCTCTTATGTTGTCGCCACAATACTCACCTCCCGCATCGTCCGCGCAAGTCTTAGCTGGAATAAAGTTTGAAAACACTACGCCGGTTAATGAATCCTATCGTGCTGAGTTTGACAGGTGTGACGCACACGACAAATTCAAGACGCAAAGGATGACGGGATTTCGGAAATGCAGCGGTGACAAGAACCGGGTGAAGGCATTGTTGAAATTTCCCAACGGCGCGATCTTCTTTGAGTCAAAGCTCTCACTGGATATCGATGGCTCCTGGAAGGCGTGCAATAGTGCGGGTTCAACAGATCAGTGTCCCACCTGGTTCAAGTGGCGAAATCAATCTGGCGTTGCAGCGAATGTTGATGCCGACAAATATCCATATGTCGCAATTCCAATTGCCGGCCTGGGCGGAACCAACGATCCCGAATTCCGCGACAAAACCGGCGTCAATAAAGGCGACCTGGGTGTGGTAGTTTTCAAAGACAAGGTAGTACCGGTCTTTATTGCAGACGGTGGTCCTCATAATAAGTTGGGTGAAGGGTCAACTGCATTACTGAAGGCGATCGGAGAAGATCGTTGCCGAGAGTGGCGTGATGAACACTGTCAACGTATCCGTGACGTGAGTGTCGCGGGCGGCGTCTTGTTTTTCCTATTTCCTAACTCCGCCATACCTGATCTCACGCCGGAAAATGCACTGCAAAAGGTAAGAGATGAAGCGCTACGCCGGTTCCAGGAATTAAAGACAACGCCTTAATTTAATGGTTGACGCGCGCATCCGCGTCTGGTTTTACGCTGAGACCGGGGTTTATAACCCCGGTCTTAGCGTGTGTGATCGCGCTACTTCCGTGGAACAGGAACATCCAACTGGCCTCCGAACACTGCGAGCAGTACGGTTGAGCCGTCAGAGCTCTTTCTGACCCACCACTCGCTCACCCATGCTTTGTAGACGGCAAGGTCAGCTTTCCCGTCTCCATCGTAGTCGCCGGGAACCGGCTGACCGCCTCCAACGTCAAACGGAATCTCGGTCCAGACGCCGGTGTTGCTGTACTTGATCCACCACACCTGGTTTCGCCAAACTGCGTAATCCGTACTCCCGTCGCCGTTATAGTCCGCCGGCACAGGAGTGTCGCCGTTGAGTCCCCATTGGACCGCCCGCGCCGGATTCGTCATCACGTTCCACATTCCGTTGGATGGGGTCCATACCGCGGGATCGGTTTTGCGATCGCCATCGTAATCGGCAGGAACGGGCATATCAGGTGTGTTACCCCACTGACGTGTAGTCTCAACGCCGGTGACGTAGCCCTTGATGAACCACGTACCGCTCGAAGGTCTCCAAACTGCTAAATCGGCCTTGCCATCGCCGTCATAATCGCCGGGCAAAGGTATGTCGCCGTAGAGTCCCCATTGGACCACTCTTTTTTGTCCAGTAAGACTATGAAGGACGGACCATTCACCTGTCTGTCTATCCCAGACTGCCATGTCTGTTCTTCCGTCTCCGTCGTAATCAAAGGGAACAGCAGTGCTGCTAAGATTGCCGAACTGCCTGTCAAAACTCACACCCGTTGCACTATTGATGACGAACCACTGGTCCGTATATTGTCGAAATAACGCGATGTCAGCTTTGGAATCGGTGTCGTACAACTTTCCGAACCATTCATATGTTTGAGTGGGAACACACGGGAAGTTGCACACCGGCGGATAGCTGCGAGACTCCCAATCCGAGACCCAATTGATAGTGATGATCTTTCCGGCCCACAACCCCCAAAATCGAGCGGGGTCCATGTGGTACATGTCGACCATGCCGAGAAGAAATTTTTCTTTTCGAAGAAGGATCGTATCGGCAAGGCAGTTGGTCCTATTGAGCCGCATACTTACCGGACCTTTATTTGATCCCTGAGTAGCGATCAGACCTGTTCCGCGTGTGCAACTATTCCAGGCCACCAACTCTTTTCGCCAGCTACCCTGAGAAGTAAGTACGATTTCGATTTCGTCGGGCGAGAGATTGAGCCGGCTGCCGGACTCAACTTTGACGGTAATGGTGTCTTCCGTCATGAAAACTGCGTGAGTTTGCGGAAGAGTTCCATTGTTGACGAATCGCCAATCCACCAGGGGATAACGAAGCCCCGGCGGAGTCAGGTAACACGTCGATTTATCGCACTGGGCCAGCGCACTGGCGGCCAGAGCTAAAGCCAAACATACTGCTGTGATTAATCTAGTCATGATTCAGTACCTCCAGGTTAGAGTGACAACCTGGAAGAAAACATCACAACCAGAAACTCCTTATCAAAAATGCAGCAATAAGCTTCGGCTAATCACTCCAGTCAATTTGTCCTGCGTCAGCAACGCCAACTTGCGTTTCAATGGACCCAAAAGCCTTAAGTGATCCGCAAAGTCCCAAGCCAAATCTCTGGCTTGACGTACCTTCCAGATCGCCAGGAGTTGACCGACCCTGCCGGTATTCTCTGCCGTCTGTCCAATCGGTCCACCTTGCGCAAGCACATGCAGGGTTTGAGGAAGAACTTGTTCGAGAATGGCGTTAACATTCTCAAAATCCTGATGCTCCGGACTACCATTCTCTGGTGTGATGTTTAGCTCAGCGTTTGTTTGGAGCAGAGCCAGGGCTAAATCATGATTGATGTGAGCGTTCATACCCGCGAGCGCGAATTGAATGCGCTCTATGTGGGCCGTATGACGTTCTTCGAACAATGCTTTCCAGGAGCGCGCGGTTTCCCGACCGTTAAGAAAGGAATTGATTGCGGCAAAATAGAATTTGGCGAAGATGACATCGAGCCGCGCTAGCCACTCCGGATTGTTGAAACCGCCGGGTGGAGGAGCAGTCTGAACTGCCATTGTCACCGCCAGGTACAACCAGTTGAACCATTTGAGCCCGTCGGCGTCCGGCAGAACCGCATCGATGCGCCTCATGATGTCGATGACTTCATCGATGTTCTCTGGTTCTGAGGTCGTAACGATGTTAATGAGAGCGAGGTCAGTGGGGTTGCTATTCATTTTGATTCCTTAGGTTGGTCTTCGACATCCGGGCCGCTTATTTTCGCCTCCCTAAGAAGCTTCGGTCAATGAAAGTGCGAAACATAGTTGGACACGGTCAGTACAGGGAGCGGTAGCGACCTGGTCAATGATCAGCATCGATATTTTCTAACCACTCGTGACCTCAAATTCGTTGACCGCTACCGCTTCCTGTACTGACTATGCCCGACCCCGATGTCCGAGTTTTGAGACAAAGCGGCGAGGGATGATGATTGATAAGTATTCACACAGATTCGAAGACGACACATGAGTGCAATCAAGGGCGTTGCACTTGGATCAATGTCAGTACCACCTGCGGTAGCGGGTGGGTCGGTGATGAGCATTGCGATATTTTCTATTGACTTTGAATTCTGGAGGCCGACCCACCCGCTACCGCAGGTGGTACTGACATTGATCCAACAGCGATTTCTGACTTTTGAGGCAAAGCAGGGTGGTGCTGTGTTGATAACTCCAATGCTGCCGGCGCTGGTCATGAGCGCCGCAGTGGCGAGATCCTCTACTGCAAAAGCTTCATCTCCCCCGGCCTGGCCAAATGCGCTCACCGCCAATGCGATCAGAATTAAGAAGACTCTCACTAAGCTAACGACCGTGTTGTTCATAAAGAAACCTCCTGCACAGACACCTAATTGCTGCGGCTGAATGTGGCTGTTAGAATCCGCGTTGATCCGAATCGCGTGACCTCGATGCCGGCCTACTCGCGAACGCGCTGAAGTCGTTGAAAAGGTGTTCTAAGAAGGTTCTAAGAAACTTCTAAGAGCGGTTATGTCTTCGCTCAACAATCACTTATACAAGTTTGGCGATTTCACGATTGATGCCGATCAGCGTGTGCTGTTCCGCGCCGGCGAGCGCGTGTCATTGACTCCGAAGGTGTTTGACACGCTTCTGATTCTGGTGGAAAGCGGGGGCCGCATCGTCGAGAAGGAAGAGTTGAAGCGACGGCTCTGGCCGGACACATTTGTTGAGGACGCAAACATTGCTTTCAACATTCAACAAGTAAGGAAGTGTCTCGATGACGATGCTCGCAACCCGCGGTACGTTGGCACGGTGCAGCGACGAGGTTATCGCTTCCTCGCGGAAGTCGAGGTTGTTTCAAACAATCAACCTCTTGAAAGCCCGGCGCTGGTTGCTACAGCGGACGGGCGCAAAAGAATCACCGTTTTTGCCGCAGCGCTGCTCGTACTACTAACGGGCGCGGGATTCATGGCGTGGAAGTTTTCCAAACGCCGGAGCAACGTCGATAACAAACCTGCTGTTTCGAAATCCGGTATCGCTCCTCTAAAACTCGAACAACTAACTGCAACCGGACAAAGCAATCTCGTCGCGCTTTCGCCCGATGGCAAATACCTCGCATATCAACGTGCTTCTGAAAGGAAGGCGGGAGTGTGGCTGCGTCATCTCGAGGCAAATACAAACGTCGAAGTCATTCCCCCGACGAGTCACATTTTCGGACTCGCCTTCGCAAACAGCGGAGAATACCTGTATGTAGTGAAAGGCGATCCGCTGGCGCTCTATCGAGTTCCCCTGGTCGGTGGCGTACCAACGAAGATCGTCGACAATCCGCAGGGCAAGTTCTCCATCTCCGCAGACGACAGCCGAATCGCGTTTATTCGTGAAGCCATAAACGCGGAAGGACAGTACGAGTATTCCCTGTTCACCGTGAAGTCGGATGGTACCGGTGAGAAGAAGTTGTTCACCAGCGCTCATCCACACGAAGTGGATACACCGATGTGGACGCCCGACGGCGCAACTATCATTTGCTCGTATGGCAACTCAAACGGTGGCGGCCGCGAATTCGGTTTGATCGAAGTAAATGCCGGCGATGGCAGGATAAAAGAACTGCCCGCTCCGAAATTCTTTCGCATTACCAAGATGGCCTGGTCGCCGCAAGCGGACGCGTTAATACTTTCAGCTCGGACCAATCTCGAAGACAACAACCAACTCTGGAAACTCACCTACCCGGGCTTGCAACTGACCCAACTCACTGAAGGTTTGATTTCCTATCTTGATCTCACCGTCGCGCGAAACGTAAACAAAGCAGCAGCTTCGCAAATGACATTTCTTTCGGATCTCTGGATTGGACCAACCCCCGACTCGAAGTCGCTCAAAAAGATTACGCCGGCGGTCGGTAACTTTTGCTGGTCTGCTGACGGACGTTTAATGTACACGTCGACAGCCAGCGGCAATAACGATCTCTGGATAATGAACGCCGATGGCTCACAGCAACAACAACTCACCGTTGACGCTGCGATGGATGTTCTACCAACACCGACACCCGATAATCGTTACATCGTCTTCATCTCAAATCGCACCGGCAATTTTCAAATATGGCGGATGAACCGCGACGGCAGCAATCAAGTTCAGCTTACCAGCGGTGGTCCAAAGTTCTACCCGTCCATTTCCGGGGATGGTAAATGGGTCTTTTACAACACGACCGACGACCTACACGCATGGAAGATATCAGTTGAGGGTGGCGAATCGATCGAAGTCGCAGGCTATGTTGCGATACGGCCGGCGATGTCGCCCGATCAGCGGACGATTGCTTGTGTGAGTAGAGAAGGATCGAAACACGAGATCCTGATCTTACCGGCATCAGGCGGGCAGCCTTTGAAAAGGATTGAAGTTCCCGCCGGCAGGCTGTGGGTTTACCGGACCAAGTGGACCACGGATGGCAAGGCCCTCATTTATCTGACGGAGAGCGATGGGACTCTCAACCTCATGAAGCAGTCTTTGGACGGCAAGCCGCCGGAGGCACTGGCTAAGTTCGATCAGAATGATCTGTTCGACTTCGACTTTTCAGCGGATGGACAATTCGCTGTCACTCGTGGGGTGTGGAAGTGGGACGTTGTCTTGATTAATGATCTGAATCAGTAAGCGGATTCAGTCTCACGGATAACCCGTTCAATTATTCGCATCTCGCTTTTGTGAAAATGGGATCGTGTGATCCCACAACCGAACCCTGACGCTTCCTCAAACTGCACCACGTATTCAAAAAATCGGCCTTCACCCGCTCAGATCCGCGCGATCCCTCGGATTTCTTGACACGACCTGACGTTGTGTCGCGTGGCACGCACTTTGAAAACATCCGGCCACGTCGAGGTCTGAGTAAACTCCTATGCAACAACTAATTCAGGATTTGCGCTATGCAGTGCGCGGATTAATCAAGCGACCGGGCTTCACTCTGATTGCCGTGATGACCCTGGCTCTCGGTATCGGTGCAAACAGTGCCATCTTCAGCGTCGTCGATGGCGTCCTCCTGCGTTCACTGCCATTGCCGGATGCGAAGTCGCTCTACGCCATTAACAGAGGCGCCGCCATTTTCAATCGCTACGACGCTCCGCTGTCTTATCCACAGTATCAGGACGTGGTCCAGCAAACGCGCAGCTTTCAAAACATCGGCGCCTGGGTTGACAGTGATGCGAATTTGTCCGGCGGCGGCGCGCCCGAGCGCGTGATGTTGCGGATCGTAATGCCGTCACTCCTGCCGACGCTCGGAGTGGAGACGGTGCGCGGCCGCAATTTTCTGCCCGAGGAAACCGCGAAGGGTCGCGATCGCGTAGCGCTGATCACGTATGGTCTATGGCAGAGGCGATTTGGTGGCGCTGACGATGCCGTCGGCAAGTCGATGTACCTCGACAACTCCGAATATCAGATCGTCGGCATCCTGCCGCGCGACTTCCAATTCGAGGCGCCGGTCGATCTATGGGTGCCGCTCACGACGACCGATCCGGAGGTCAACGTCCGCAACTCGCATTTCCTCCGCGTGATCGGGCGGCTGCGTCCCGGCGTAACGGAGAAAAGCGTCGCTGCCGATCTCGACGCGGTCGCGAAGTACGAGGTCGACAATTTTCCTGACATGTTCCCGGCGAGCACCGGTTTCGCGTTTCGCGCGCGGCCGTATCTCGACGCCATCGTTGGCGACATTCGCTTGCCGCTCTACATTCTTTTGGGCGCAGTCGGCTTCGTGCTGCTCATCGCCTGCACTAATGTCGCGAACCTGCTACTCGCCAAGGCCGCTCCACGTCAGCGCGAGATGGCGATCCGCAGCGCACTGGGCGCGGGACGACGTCATCTCTTACGCCAGCTTTTGACTGAAAGCATATTGCTCGCGCTTATTGCCGGCGTAATCGGAATGTTGCTGGCCGTATGGGGTACCAGCGCGCTCGTCGCACTCAGTCCGGATTCACTCCCCCGCGCGCGCGAGATTGGTTTCGACTGGCGCGTGCTGTTATTCACGGGTGCCATCGCATTGACGACGGGCATCATATTCGGCCTCGTGCCGGCGTTTTGGGGACCCCGAGTTGAACTCACGTATGCACTGAAAGAAGGAGGTCGCGGCGCCACCCGTGGCGGCGGAGGCTTGCGCAAGTCGCTGGTGGTGGTCGAGGTCGCGCTTTCGGTGATGCTGCTGGTCGGCGCGGGACTCATGCTGCGAAGCTTCTCTCTTCTGCGCAGTGTAAACCCAGGATTCCGGACCGATCATGCGCTGACGTTGCGCGTCTCGCTCCCGGTTCCGGAGGGTCGCATAACCGCTGCCGATGAGGATCGCTTCATGAGCTTTTTCGATCGCGCGCTGGCGCGACTGAACGAGCTGCCTGGCGTCACCGCCGCAGGCGCAACCAACATGATTCCGCTCGACGGGAACGGCACCGATCGGTTGATCGAGATCGAAGGTTACGAGCCGCGCGATGAGTCTGACATGCCGGACGCGCAGAATCGCCAGGCCACACCGGGATGGTTCGCCGCCATGGGCATTCCGCTCCTGCAAGGTCGCCTGATCGAACGCTCCGACGATAACAAGGCGCCGCGCGTTGTGGTTGTGAACGAAACTTTCGTCAAACGCTTCTTCCCAAACGGCGACGCGCTCGGAAAACGCATCCGCCTCGGCAAGCTCACTTCTGAGTTTCCCTGGGCCAACATCGTGGGAGTCGTCGGCGACGTGCGGGGCTTCGCGCTCGAAGAACCGCCGCTACCAACGATGTACTGGCCCGTGGCCCAGATTCGGTCGACGCCTTCGCTCGCGATTGTTGTGCGCACGAACACTGATCCGGCCGCACTCGCCGGCCCCGTTCGCGACGCTATTGCCGAGATCGATCGCGCACAGCCGATTTACGACATGCAGACACTCGAGCAACTCGTTGCTAAGTCACTCGATCAGCGTCGATTCACACTCACGCTCATGTTGCTGTTCGGCGTGATCGCGCTGGTGCTTTCCGCGATCGGCATCTATGGAGTAATGGCCTTCGCAGTCACGCAACGAACGCAGGAGATCGGCATTCGGATGGCGCTCGGTGCGAGTGCAGTAGATGTACTGAAGATGGTAGTCGGATCGGGAATGTTCCTCGCTTTAATCGGCGTGGTTGTGGGATTGATCGGGGCATTCGCCCTGACACGATTGATGGCGAGTCTGTTGTTCGGCATATCGCCGACAGACCTCGTGACGTTTGGATCGGTCACGGTGGGATTGCTGATGGTAGCACTGCTGGCCTGCTACATTCCTGCGCGGCGCGCAACGAAAGTCGATCCGCTGGTGGCGCTGAGATACGAGTAACGGCTCAGCTCATGGATGATGCGTGTGCCGCCTTCCAGATCACGGCCGCGTCATAGCCATAGATGGTCCTGACGACGTCGGGGTTCCAGCTCTCGAGGCCGCGCTGTGCCAGTGGCCGCAAAGGGCGAAAGTCAATCACTTCATGCCCCGTAGCATTGGCGTTTGAAAGCACGCGCGTGAGGCGTTGGTCGCCGGCTCGGAATTCGTCGAACTCATCGCTCGAAACGGAGACGAAGCTTCGCCCTGGCCCAAGGACGGCCTGACGAGAACCTGGACCAGGCAGCACGAGGATGTGGAACGCGCGACCTCCATTGAGTGCCGCCACTTCATCAGCCATCGCACCGAGATCGAAGCTATTCACATAATTTGCGCCCCGGATCATGTGGTTGTAGCCAAACTTCAACATGACTTTTGGCGGCGCTCCACGTCCCCACTCCTCTCTTAGCCGAGCGGCCAGGTTGTCCCGATTCCATTGCGCTCGGCGCTGCGAGTAAGTCCAGTTGGTGGAGGTCCGTGCCGCAGTGCTGATGGCAAGTGATTCCTCGAGCGTGCGCAGGATCATATCACTCTCACGGTCGGGGTTGGGCCATGCGGTCCGGACGGCCGAGACCAGGGCCGGATCTTGCGAAAACAGAAAGAGATTTCCCGGACCCGGATTCTGCTTGCTACGTGCCCAGGCGTTCGTCGACGCCTCCTTCAGACGCGTAAAAGACTCCCGCGCGCTCCGAGGCACTTTCGCTTCGAGCTTCGAGATTAAATAGCGATCGCTGAAAATTTCACGGTCCAAGCCCCAGAGGACTCGCTCGTTCTTTGGTGCGGCGTTGACGACAGCCGCGAGGAACTGAGCTTCCTCACGCAGATAGAGAGGACTCCAGGTGTCGGGGGCAGCAAAAAAATCCATAACTCCCTGAAGACCGTTGCGCCTCGCCGCCGCCTCAATGTCCTGCGCGATGATCGGCGAAAGCTCGATGGCCATTCGGGTGTAGCCAGATCCACGAAGCGCTTTGAAGAGGGCCGCTGAGAGCTGTGCGGTTTCCGCGACTCCGTGTTCTTCACCGATCAGCGTGAAGCGTGCATCCCGCGCTTCCTGGACGAGCCAATCCCAGCCGCGACCCGCGGGAACGTCGCTCATCGTAAGTGGAAGCCTGTTTCCTTGAAGAGCATCGAGAAGACGCGATGTCGCACTGGGGTTCTGCGACTGCGCACGAGGAACCACAGCGCCCGCAAGCAAAGACAACCCACTTGCGAAGAGTAAATCGCGTCGATTTATCTTCATACCGATTACCCTCCTACACTACTTTTTAGGGTTTGCCTCAAAACCGATGCAGAACACCCTCTATAACACAGCGCGAAACTTGCTGTAAAAAGTCTTGACTCGAAACCTGTTTTCATTAAACTTGCCTCCGCGAATTTGCTCACTCGAAAAACGCGCATCACTGTCCTGAGCTCACACATAAGGACTTAAAGCAATGCCATTAGTGGACTATCTTCTGCTAACACCCCTCGACGAAGAATGGCGGACGGTTCGAGAAGTTTTAGCTCCTAAAAAGATCAACACTTATCAAACGGATCCGATTACATACTACTTATGGAAGCAGCCAGTAAACCGGCCTTCTTATGCCGTTGGAGAATATCTGATCGTGGCAGCTCCCATGTTTAGGAGAACTGGTGGCGAAGCCCTCGCCAGCGTAATCACATCTCATGGAGTGGGGCTATGGAAACCCAATCGCGTAGTCCTCATGGGAATAGCCGGCAGCCTCGAGCCAGACACGCTTCAGCTTGGGGATGTTGTAGTGTCGGATGAGATATATGGATATGAAGTAGGAGACGCTGAAGTCAACGGCCTAAATTTCAGACCCACATTCAACCAAATTGGAGCACAGGACTTTGATCGTGCGCGGGCTTTTCGTGACGATCCCAAAGCTTACAAAAAATGGCAGGAGGACTGCCTCGAAGCCGCTCCCGCTCTCGGTCTGAACGGAGTCGAGCGCCCTCCGGAATTGCACCTGGAAGCAATCGCGTCCGGGAACTTCGTCGTAAAGTCCACACTTTTCGGTACACGGTTGAAAGAGAAGATAAGTCCTAAGATCAAAGCGGTTGAGATGGAGGCTCGTGGTCTTTTCCAGGCTCTTTACATGAACGCGAGGCGCACCGATGCCTTGATGATTCGTGGTATTTCCGACTACGCAGACGACAAAAAAACGGAACTCGAGAGGTCAACCAAAGATGCCTGGCGCACGTTTGCCGCTGCGAATGCAGCTCGCTTGCTACACACGTTTTGGCGTCGAGGCACTGCGCAGCCGATCTCACGGGATTATGAACTCGATCTCACCATGGGACCGTTCACTCGTTTCCGGCAAGCTGGTATCCCAAATATCGAGTACAAGCATCCGGGTTCACAGGATAACGCGTTTCCACATTTGCTTAACAGAAGCCAACCCACTCCGGAATTAACGCTCGAGGTAACTGCGGTCTCCGAATCCGGTCAGCCCGCCCTGGACTTTCGCGGGCTCTGCATCATCGAGTCGCCGAAACGATCGGTCCTCACTGGAGAGAAACCTCGAAACGGGACTATGACTTTTCAGTTACCCGTGAGCGAATGGGGAATGAAAGCCGAGTTGTTGTTAAGTTTTCCATTTGGTGTCGACAAGATAAAGGTGGTTTGCAAAGACAACTTTTTGAGGAAATCTGAAGCAGTTATAGAGAGGACTTAAACCAAGGAGGTAAGACGGCCATGCCACAATGTACCGTGTATGTTTACGATGACACGCTGAGTGCGGTAAGCAGTAAGTTCATCGAAATCCGTGAATATGATTCCTTCGGTAAGAAGATCGACATTCAGCCTGCGGCAACTCTGGGACCTGGTGAATTCGGTGCGAAAATCGCCTTACCCAATCCGCCGAAACCTATAGTCATATGGGTGGACGATACTTCGAGTCACTTTGCTCCCACGTCGTTAGCGCATTTTAATGGCAAAGAGACCGCGAGACTGGATGTTACGCTCTATGCTCTACCGGCTAGTCCCGGAGGCGGTGGTGGTCCCAGGGGAGGTGCTGTCTGGCAAACAAAAGTTCAGACTGTGGACGCTATCGCGCGACATATTCACCGGCAAGTGAAATCAAATAATTGGACCGATTCTGAAGGTCTGGGTGTTGAGACCCTCGTGGAAACCACAACGCGGGCCATTAATACTCGAAACCGCGATTCAGAATTGGAGGGCGCACTGACGCGTTGGCGCCAACAGTTGGAACATCTAGGCATCAATATGACTGAGACCCGGGAGGAGACAGGCTCGGCCCCTCGCACGATGCAGGCCTCCTAAATCTGGATTGATGTGCGATGGCCTATTTAGTGCGCGGATCCATTTTCACGACCAACGGCTGCGTGTAACTGTTGCCGCCCACGGAAAGCTTCAACGTGTAGATTCCAGGTAGGACCATCGGAACAGCGCCGCGTCCGCCGAAACCGCCGCCACCACTGCCTGCTGGTCGCGGGGATGGCGCTGGTCGCAGATCCCAGATCCATCGATGCATACCGGCCGCAGTCGACAGCGGCTCAAACGGTCGCACCCAGTACGCAGGAATGTTGAGCGTCTCTGGATTCACCGTTGGCCCTTTGTCTTCACTCGAATACTTGCGAACGGTTTCGCCCGCAGGATCCATGATCTCGAGTGTTACTGGACCACTCGCGTTCGACTTCAAATAGTAGTCGATCATCGCACCGGCGGGCGCGTTCTCAGCCAATGGTTCATCACGCGGCATCGGCGTGCCGTTGTCGTTTCCGGGTGTCATCAGGATCGCGTCGGCCGGTTTAAACAGATGCGCACTGACGCCGGCGACATCAGCATTGATCTGTCGCAACGCCGAGATGTTATCGAGCACCCAAAAGCCGCGGCCATGTGTTCCGACGATCAAATCGTCGCCATGAACGTCGATGTCGCGCACCGACGCCGGCGGCAGGTTCAGTTGCAGCGACTGCCAATGATCGCCGTCGTCGAACGAAACGAAGACTGTACGTTCTGTGCCCGTGAACAACAGTCCGCGACGATTCGGATCTTCTTTTACGGTTTGCACGTAGACGCCCGCGGGCAGTCCTTTAGTTATTTCGGTCCACGTTTTTCCGGAGTCGAGTGTGCGATAGATGTGTGGCTCGTAGTCGGCGAGTTGGTGCCGTTCGACCGCAGCGTAGGCTTCGTTCACATCGAAGTGCGAAGCTTCAATCATCACCACTTTGCTCCAGGACGTTAGCGCGGGCGGCGTCACGTTCTGCCAGGTCTTGCCGTCATTCTTCGTCAAGTGAATCAGACCGTCGTCGGTGCCGATCCAGATCGTCGGCGCGCGCAGAGGCGACGGCGCGATCGTGTAAATGACGCCGCGACGCTTGTCCGCGGGCGCATCAGCAGCAGCGGCCTCGTTGAGGTTCGATGGCACGCCCGGATCTTCGCGCGTCAGGTCCGCACTGATCTGCGTCCAGCTCTCGCCGCCATTTGTCGTCTTATACAGAAATTGATTTGCGTAATAGAGCGCGCGCGGATCGGCTGGCGAAAAGACAAGCGGTTGGGTCCATGCGTGACGAAACTGACTCGTCGTCGCACTGGGCGTCGTGCCGCGCTCAGGCGACACGTTCTTCGTCTCGCCCGTGAAGACGTTGCAACGCGAGACAGTGCCACCGAAGAGAATTTCGGGATGCAGCGGATCGGGCGCGGTGTAACCCGCTTCGCCACCCGCGCACAAACCTTCCCAATCGCGGTTCGAAATCTCCGAATGATTGCTGCGCGAAGGAGTGCCGACGGCGCCGCTGTCTTGTTGCGCTCCGGTGACCCAGTACGGAAAGCGATAGTCCGCAGCGACGTGATAGATCTGCGCCGTTGGTTGGTTGTACCAGGAGCTCCACGTTGCCGCGCCGTCGACACTCACGATCGAGCCCTGATCGCTGGCGACAATCATTCGTTTCGGATCGTCAGGATTGATCCAGAGCTGGTGATAATCGTCGCCGCCCGGTGCGCCTTTGATCGGCGTCCACGTTTTGCCCGCGTCGGTCGACCGATACATCGACGTGTTCATCACGTAGACGACGTCTGCGTTCTTTGGATCGACCGTGACTTTTTCAAAATACCAGCCGCGATCCCATAGTCGTTTATCGCTCGAGAGCCTGGTCCAGGTCGCGCCCGCATCATTCGAAATAAACACGCCGCCTTCCTTCGCATCGACGACAGCGTAAAGTCGATTACGATTCGAAGACGCCACGGCGATGCCGATGTGGCCACGACCCTCAACCGGGATTCCAGCCGAGATCTCCTTCCAGGTTGAGCCGCCGTCGGTTGACTTGAAAATGCCCGCGCCTGGTCCATTCGCCGGAGCATAGATAAACCACGGCGGACGCCGTACGTTCCAGAGTGTTGCGTAAACCACTTTGGAATCGACCGGATCGAAAGCGAGATCGATCGCGCCGACGTCCTCGTTTTTGAAGAGCACCTTTTGCCAGGTGGCGCCACCATCTTGCGAGCGGTAGACACCGCGATCGGGATTGGGCGCGTAAGCGTTGCCGAGCGCGGCCACGAAAACCGTGTTGGGGTTTTTCGGATCGACGATGATCCGGCCGATCTGTTTTGTATTTTCAAGACCGAGATGCTTCCACGTCTTTCCGGCGTCCGTCGATTTGTAGACGCCATCGCCGTAAGCGATCGAGTCGCGCATGTCAGGTTCGCCAGTACCGACGTAGACCGTATTCGGGTTGGCAGTCGAGACCGCGATCGCGCCAATCGAGGCGACATTGTTTGCGTCGAAGATCGGAGTCCAGGTACGACCGGAGTTCAGCGACTTCCACACGCCGCCGCCGACTGATCCGAAGTAGAAGGTGTCGGGCTGACCGGTGACGCCGCTGACTGCATTGACGCGTCCACCGCGAAATGGGCCAATCATACGCCAGCGCAAACCGGAGTAGAGATTCGGATCGAGTTGTTGTGAATGGATGTTATGTGGTGCGAAAAGGAAAGCAAGCGCGATTATGAGAAACAGCGACGAAGGTTTCATGGTCCGTATTGTGACGTGAGTCTACGGAAATCATCAAGCTAGTTCTGTTTGATTCTTCTCTGCGGTCTCTGCGTATCTCTGCGATCTCCGCGTTAACTGTATCGCGAGAATGTTCAACGCAGAGATCACAGAGACACGCAGAGATACGCAGAGAAGAGACTCAAATCGGGTTAGTAATCGAGCTTGCCGACGGCAGTCAGGTCGAACCCGCCGGTCACCGGGTTAATGCTCACTACGAAGTTCAGAGTGCCGGTCGCTCCCTCGAACCGGCCCGTGCCTCCAGCAAAGCGGAACACGCCGTGATCAACAGCCGCAACCGGATCCAGGATTCCCTCGATCACGATATTAAGCTTATCGCCGTTGGCAGCGGTGAGCGTTCCTTCTCCGTTGGAATGCAGCACGCCGTTGCTGTCGGGAGTGTAGTGAACAGTCCCGGAGACGGTCCACTGACCGAGATGCGTGGCCGTGCCGGAGCCCGTGGGGACGGCGCCAATCAGGTGGCCCGCTTCATCAGTGATAAGAGTTGCGACGCCCGCTCCTTTGAGAGCGAAGGGGCGCTCGACGGCGGTCGCGGGGATCGTTCCCAGCAACAGGAAAAGTGTTAACACCAGAGTGCGTATTTTCGTGACGGGTTTCATTGCCATTCTCCTTTTCAATAGTAAGTGAATCATTTCAAGTGACGTTATAGGTTCAGCCTATCGTCACCCTGGAGTGGCAAGTGCCGGGAAAACATCACACTATTTTTTTTGGGTTTAGTGCTGAGGAATTTCGATCCACGTCATCGCGCTGCCCGTGCGACTGATCTGCTCAGCGTTCATCTGCGGCTAAAAGCGCTATAAATTTGAGAGACGCGAAGGGGCGATGGAGCGCTGTGGATCCGGCGTGAAGTCTTCTCCGGGATTGATGAATTGATTACGTTCGAACTTGTACTGCTTATCATAAAGCTGCCGGTACCGGCCATCCGCTGCCAGCAAATCTTCGTGCGTGCCACGCTCGGCGATCTCGCCGCCTTCCAAAACCAAAATCTGATCGGCGCTGCGAATTGTTGAGAGCCGGTGCGCGATAACAAACGTTGTTCGACCTCGCCTCAATGTACGTAGCCCATCCTGAATCATCGCCTCACTTTCGCTGTCGAGACTCGAAGTGGCTTCGTCCAGAATCAGCAACTTTGGATCGGCCAGGATCGCCCGCGCGATAGCTATTCGTTGACGCTGACCACCCGATAGTTTTACTCCGCGCTCACCAACAATCGTGTCGTACTTCTGCTCGAACTTTTCGATGAACTCTTCACAATGAGCGATTCGGCTCACTTCCTTGATTTGATCCATCGTTGCGTGCGGATTCGAAAAAGAAATGTTTTCGGCAATTGTGCCGTCGAAGAGGAAGTTATCCTGCATCACCACGCCCAGGTAAGAACGAAAGTCCCGCAGCCGTAAACTCTGCAGATCCTTACCATCAATTCTGATCGTCCCTGAAAGCGGTTGATTGAAATTCATCGCGAGACTGATCAGCGTGCTTTTGCCTGAACCACTGGAACCAACCAGTGCGGTGGTTGAACCGGCCGGCGCTGTAAAAGAAACATTCCTAAGCACAGGGACGCCTGGGTTGTACTCGAAAGTCACGTTCTCGAATTCCACTTCGCCCTGAACCTCACGCAAAGGCGCGCGCGCGGAATCTTCTTCGTCCTCCGTCTGCATGTTCATCACTTCGCGAATGCGATCGAGTCCGGCGAAAGCCTCCGTGATCTGTGTGCCGATGGCTGCGAATTGAATCAGCGGCATCGCCATCATTCCCGTGAACATCACGTACATGAAAAGATCGCCAACGGTCATTTGCCTGTTCACAACGGCGGCACCGCCTACCAGGATGATTACGACGCCGACGGCGCCGACAACCAGGGAGGAAAAGGCCTGCGTCGCTGACACTCCTGTCATCGATTTGGCGATGTTGCGAAAAAGCTTGTGTGCTCCTCGCGCGAATGTTAGCGCCTCGCGTTTCTCCGCGGTGTAGGCTTTGACTATGCGGATGCCTCCCAACGATTCCGCCAGGCGCCCCGTCAGCGCTGCCGTGATCTCGCCCCGCTCGCGAAAGAGTGGACGCAAGCGCGTGAAGGCATAGGCAAGCGCGCCGCCAAATGCGCCGAGCACGAGAATCGTGATCAAAGTCAGATGCCAGTTAAGCCAAAACAAAATAGCGAGTGCGACTGCGGCGGTGATGATGCCGCCCGCGAGTTGGACCAGGCCCGTGCCGACCAGGTTGCGGATGCCCTCGGCGTCGTTCATGATCCGCGAAATTAATTTGCCGGTCTGAGTGGAGTCAAAGTAGTTAATCGGTAAACGGGAAATCTGCGCCTGGACTTTCTTGCGCATCTCGGTAATCGCACGTTGGGCCGCGACACCCAACACTTGCGACAGGCTGAACGACGTCAGAGCTTGAATGGCTGTTGCGCCGCCCGCTGCGAGTGCAATTTTCCAAAGTAAGTCCGTGCGGCCCTGCCCGATTACGACGTCGATCAAATACTTGGTGGACGCGGGCAGCACAAGGCCCATCGCCTGATTGACAATCATCAGGCCGGCGCCCAGCATCAACCGGCGGCGATGCGCCCAGATCAGTTCCCTTGCATCGGCCCACGCAGACGACCAGCGGATTTTTCTTTTAGCTTCAGGCGGCAATTTCTTTTCTTAGCCACAAAAGGCACAAAATACACAAAATGGTAAAGGAGGGACAACCTTTATCCGTGCCCTGACAACCTTCATTTGTGCCCTTTTGTGGCTAAACTTACTTCAGCACCAGCTCAATCTCCTCATGCAGATTGTTCCCCGTCGACTTTCGCTTGATCTCGATGCGGCTTACGTCGGAGGCTACGTTCAACAAGCTGCTGATGTTCCCGGAGAAGAATTCCTGTGAGCCTTTGGGGGAGTTCGGATCCGCGCTGCTCTCCTGTTCTCGACGTTTGATCGCGTCGGCGTCGAGGACGTTGACGACGTCGTCGAACGACTCCTTGCGTCGATCGAAACGAATGATAGTCAGCTCATCGACATCTGCAGAGACGGTCGACTGCTGGTGAGGCTCCAGCACAGCCTTCATCAATTCATTGCTGTTTGACACGATCAGCATATTGTCTTTGACCGCGTAACAGATCTCCCAGCCCAACATCGGCAGATGCAAGGAGCGCCACGCGTCACTGCGTGTTTCCCATTTAGGTTGCGAGCCGGAGTTCACGACTGTCAAACGACTCTCGGCGCCCTGCGCAATCGTTTGCTCCAACAATTCTCTTCGCAAATTTCCAGGCGATTGCAGATTGAAAATCGCAACTTTGCGAAACTCTACAAAAAGCGGGCCCTTCGTCGCGTGTGGAGTGGTTGCGACCGCAACCGCTGAAGCATTCGCCGGGCTCAGAACATTCTGCAGGCCCGTGAGGAACTGACGTTGCAATTCCGCAGCCATCGGGTTTCGACCCGGTTCGACGCGTTCAGTAACACGAGCGTCGTACGGATCGTCAATCGTCGTGTCGTAGTTGTCGTCAAGGTGGGAATAGCGATCGTAAGGATCGTAACTATAGTCGCTGACCGGATAGAAATCGTCGGAGCTATACGAATCCCACGACCACGAGCGAGTATCCCTATCCTGCTCGACAGGACTGTCAAAAAGCGTGTCGCGTACGATCTTCCCCGGCACGTCGGAACTATTCGTGAGCGACCGAAATCTGACGAAAGGAGCATCACCCGGCATGCGCGAGTACAACCGCTGCAACTCCGCGACGGACATCGCCGAGCGCACGGCCGGCACTGTAGTCAAAAACTCGCGCCGTTCAATCCATTTCGACTCCTGCCGTTCGAGATCGAAAATACCCGCACGAATTGATTTCAGCTCGTCGACGTTTTGCATCAGCCAGTAATGCTTGAAGTAGTAGTCAGCGTTGAGCTTCGACTGGTCTACCCAGACTGTCGCGAAGTGAGGCTTCACCTTCCCGCTCAAACTCTTAAACGTCGGATCGTCGGCCATACTGTCTTTCGTTGCGCGACTCTTGATGTTGGCGAGCGCGCGCAGGAATAACTTCTCATTTGTTCCGAGGAGGAAGCGTCCGTTCACGATAGCGAAAGCGAGCACCTGTTTCTGCCGGCCCCGATCGGCTTCCACCGTCTGACTATAATAAGGAGTCCCGTCTTCCGTCTCCGTCTCTTCGAACTGATCTTTGCTCTTGAAGAACTGCGTCAGCGCGACCTTCTCCTCACTAATTGGCGCGACGAAGAGCAGGTCGAGTTTTCCGATGTCGTAGATGGCGAGAGCCGCTGCGCCATCCGTCGAGGAGCCAAGTGTGCCGAGGTCGAGCGAAAAACCGAGAGCGTTATTGAATTCTTCCCAGCGCGAGATCAATTTCATCGCCAGGTGGCGGTGCTGTAGTTGCTGATAGTTGGTGCTGCTGAGGTAACGCTCCTTGAGCTGAGACTGCTCCCATGACTTTATCAGCTCGGGAAGATTTTCGAATTGAGCATAGACCAACGCGCCGCGCGGCAAATCCCCCGCGAGACTGTAGGCATTCTTGCTCGAGCGATTTGAGCGTGCATAAACCATCAGGGCTACGCAGATGAGCACCAGCAATGCGGTGAACCATCGAACTCTGTGTCTCATTATTATCTTCACTTTCCGGCAAACCTTCCTTCACTCGCGAGCCAGACCAACGGTTGTTTACTAACGCTCAGCACTTCGATCACTTGTGAAGATCTGGCGCTCCAATTCCTTTTCGCTGTGTGCCAGGTTCCGTCCGTTTCTAACCAATAGCTGTAAGACGGTATCGAACCGCGCAGCTTGATAAATGAGCGGGTGGTTTCGATCTGGATCACGGGGTTCGCGCCGGAGGAGTCAGGAACAAAAGTGACGTGAGTGGTCTGTTTTCGTTTGACATCGTTCCAACCATGGCCCACGTATTCTTTTACCGGTTCGAGAATCTCTTCGTCGAATTCGGCGATCTGTGCGAGGTGCCCGCGGTCCAATCGCAGCAACCGTGCCTTGCGAACGTAAGTCGTCGCATCACCATTGCTCTCGCGAACCAGCAACTCGTGAATCCCGGGTTTTATAGTCGTGGGCAACGTAAGCCAGATGTCGTAAGGGTAATCTTCAAACCGCAACCAACTGCTGAGCGCAGCGACCAGTTTCCAGCCGCAGGATTCTTTACTGAATACCAGGGCCATCGGATGTTCGAGACGCACGAAAGTAAGTAACGCTTCCGACTCGGGCGTTTCGTCGAGTTGCACGTACTCGAGCGAGGCGCGATCGGTTCGCTCCGGATAATTCAGATCGCGCTCGTAGTCGTAGTAGACGGTCGTGATTTCAGGTCGCAGCAGAAGGCGTTTGAACATCTCGCGCCGGACGTTCACTTCGTCGCTCTTGAGAGCTGTCAGGACTTCTTCTGGTCGATTGAAGTAGTCGTTGGGCTGACAACGAGTGAGTTGTGTTTGCGGTTGGCGTTGACGATGCCTTTGCCGCAGGAAGGCGGCGATGATGAATGCGGCAGTCAGACCAATAGCGAAGCAAATTGTGAATGCCGTCAAGCGTGATTTCCAGCGCATCTAGGACCTCTTCTGTGCAATTTTGTGGTGTTCTATGTGTCTCTTGTGTCCCCACATTTCATTTTCACAGAGACACAAAGAAGTTCACGCAAATGGTTGAGTCGTGCCTGCGCGAGATCGCGGTCAGACTGTTTGATTAGTAACGCCAGCCTTGTTTGTTCCAGTTCGTAAGCACGATTCAGATCGCCGAGTTGCTCTGCCGCGAGCGAAAGCAACTCGAGCAAGTTTACACGCGACGCGCGCCTGCGTTCCTCGGTTCGTTGATGCAATGTTTGATACTGCGCGGAAGTTGCTTCTGCCTCATTACGTTGCTGTACTGAATTTTTATTCGGCTGGAAGGCTGCCACCCGCTCTGCCATCTTCAATGCCGCACTCGGTTGGTTCTCCTTAAGATAGAGCGCCACGATCTGTTCGAGCGGTTCGTCCTCAACAAACGCGAACGACTGCCACGCGGCTGACTCGCGCGATTCGACTAATGCGCGAGTGAAACTGTTCCGGCTCTCCTGATTTAATCCCGCCTTCTTTTCAATGATGGCCTGAAGACTTCTCAGGTATGGACCACGGGTTTCTGGACCAGCGAGTAGTTTCACCGCTTCACTAAACTGCCCGGCGGAGGCTAGCGAAAGATATTTGAGCGCCACACTCATCTCGCTGTCGCTTGGGTTGAGCTCGCTCCAGAGCGACGAATTCCGGCCGACGAGTTCCGGCGCGAGCCAAACCGCCTGCCATCGCGTGTTTCTGGTCAGCGTGCGATTACCGATAATGTCCGCGAGATTCCGAATCGCATCATCACCCTTCCCGTTCACAGCGAGTAAACGTACAAGCTCAATCTGATTTTGTTCATCGTCCGGCGACTCAACCAGCAGTTGTTGTCGAAAAGCGAGCGCGACCGCGAGCTCTCCGAACTCTCCGCTCATCTCTGCCGCGAGTTTCAACGCCGTCGCCGGTTCGGTCGAAGTAGCTTCTTCCATCGATGTGCTGCCTGCTCCCTGCTCGGAATGCTTTGCGATCAACGGCAAAGACGCGATTGCTGCAGCGGTCTCCTGCTTTCGATCGGCGCGAGTAAAATCGATCATCAGTTGCAGCCACTTCAACGCAAGCGCTCTATCTCCGCGTTCAAATGCGATGCGGGCTAGTCCGGTGAAATACGTTGCGTCGAAATGTTCGAGTGCCAGTTCTCGCGCGTAAGCTGCCTCGAGCAATGACCGCGCTTCATCGCCACGTTCTTCGTCGCGAAGGAGCGCAACTGCCTGATTCAGACGCTCGATACTCGGCGGTAGTGTTTCACCCGAGTTGAGATTGCTTGTGATTCCAATGAGCCGTTGAAGTTCCGCCATGCTTTGCGCGACCTGGCCGTTGCGAATGTCCAATCTCAAAGTCGCAAAGCACAACCAAATGGGCCGTGCATAGTGCCACTTGATCTCAGCTTCGATCGAAGCGATCAACCGGCGCGCGGCTGCCGTTTGATGTTGCTCGAGCAAATAGTCGAGATATTCTTGCTGCCACCTGATCTTGTCGTTTTGCGGTTCCGAGCGGTTGTAATCGGTTTCCTGATCGACGGCGTACTCAACGGTAGAATCGTCAAAACTGCTGTTGAGCAGACCCGAATACGCGTAGTCACGCTCGTAGGATGGAATTCCTTCACTACGCTTAATCAACATTTGATAAAACAGCCCGGCTTCATGCTTTGACACAAGTGAGTTGCGAAGCAGGAACTCCGGCAGGAACCGGTTATCAGGAGCGGCGGCACAAAGCTGAGTGAAGAACCTGGCCTTCTTCGCCTCGACAGCGGGTGAGAGTTGCGCTTCTGAAGAGTCAGATGCAGAGAACGATCGGGCGAGAGTTCTGACGAAATTTCCAAACTCGACGAACTGCTGCTTTCGTTCGTTGGAGTCGTAGCTCTGTTCGGCCTCGAGTTCTTCCTGCAAAGTGGTCGTCACAAATCGCATTACATTCCGGCGGGCCTGGTCGTTCAGTTTGTGTTTGACCAGAGTTTGAAAATAAAGCACGTGATCGGCGACCGAAGCGCTGTTGGCGATGATCTCGTCCCACCGCTCATTTGCCTTTCGCGAGTCTCCGCTCAGGAAAAACGCAGAACCAAGATCGGCGAGGATGGTCTTGTCGTCAGGCTGTGCGTCATGGGCCAGGATCAGGTGCTGTTTGGCGAGCGCAAAGTCCTTCTGTTCCAGATACCAGCGACCCAGCCGCGCCTGCTGACCCGAATCCCCGGGCCGGTTCTCGATCATCGCCGGCAAGAACGATCGCGACTTCAACTTCTGCTCCGGTTGTGCGGACAAATACAACCAACGACCATACTTCTCTGCCAGTTGGAACCAATCGTCACCAACAAGCTGCTCCTTTGTATTCGGCGTCTGTTTGACGAGCTCGCCGATGGGCCGGAAGTTCAGCGCTGAAGAAAAATACTTCTCACCGCGATCGTCAAACTCATTCAGCGCCAAACTCGCTTCCGCGTTGCGAGAGGACTTCCACACAGCCGGCAACGGCGAATTCTCAATCGCGACATGGGCCAACTCCTTGTCTTCCTTGCGCAGCAGAAAGGCGACGAGCTGTAGCTGATGTGGCGTCGGACGTTGCGCGCACGTGAGCAGTTCGCTCCTGCCGCTCTCACCGTTTGCCCAAAGAACCTCGAAATAACGATCGATGAGCGGATCCTGCGACGTGAGAAACTGAGTCTGAGCGTTGATCGGCTTTTGATAATTCTCTCTCAACGCCTGTAGCTCACGCGCGTTGTCGCCGACAAGACGCGCATTGGTCGCAATCAATGCGGCAAAGTCAAAATTAGAAGAGTTCGGATCGCGTGCGTGTTCAGCTTCGAGCAGAGTGAGAATCGATTGATAAGCACCACGTTCGTCATAAAGATCGATTAAGCCGCGCAGGTGAGTTTGATACGCCGGCCAATTGCGCAAGGCATACTCACGCTCTTTCAACGCGATCAAGACTTCTTCTTCGATCGACCCAAATCCGGCCCGCCTGCTGAGGCCACGCAAGAGCGCCAACGTACTGCTATTGTCGCCGTCTTTGCTTAGCACGGTTTTGGTCTGCGCGTCGACGAACTTGAACAAAGCCGCCAGCTCATCACCCGTTGCTCTTTCCGCAGCGACACCGCCAACAGCCTCAGTGATGGCGCCGTCCAATGTCGCCAACAATTCCTTCGCTTTACCGGCTTGAGTCGCATTGGGCCTTCCTGCCTCAGACGTCAGACGGCCACGTAAATCCCAAAGCCGCAGCATGATCTGATCGAGACCATCTTCAGTTCTAACAGTCTGCACATAGCCCACGATGTCTGAAGATTTCAACTCATTCGTAAACGGGTTCGCAGCAAAAGCATCGAAGGCGTTGCGATAATTTGTGATCGCAGTTTTCAGATTGGTTCCGCGCAGCCGCGCCGCTTCCGCGAATTGATCGCTTACGGAAAGCTTCTTCGTTTCCTCCTGCGGCAACTTGCGTCGTTCGGCGTCTGCCTCGCGGCGTCGCCCAGCTTTCTCGAGCAAAGCGACTACGCGCTTGGTGTAAAAAGGATCGTCGTTCGACAGCTCCTGAGCTTTTCTCAGTGCGCCCAGGGCCGAGTCATAATCTTTGACGCGTGTGTAAACGCCGGCGAGCGAGTCGTAGAGTTCAGTCATCTCCGGCTGGTTATCGAGGGCGGCGTGATATTGCTTCGCGGCATTGGCGAAATCGCCCTTCGCGTCGTAGATGCGCGCGAGCACAACATTCCAGCGATAGTTCTTGTACGCCTCGCGTGAGACTCGCTGGTAATAATTGACCAGCGTGTCGCCGCCGCCATACCGGCGTACGTAATTAATCGCTTCGTCGATCTGTTGTTCGTCATCCGGATCTCGATTGATAATCTCGATGTGCTGTTCGACTGCGGATGAGTAGTCTTTCAGCAACGTGAACGCTTCGATCATCTCTCTGCGAAGACTTGCAACCTGCCACCGAATCGACCGCGCATCGATGTCCTGCTTCTTGATCGCCTGAATAGTCGCGCTGAAAGCGGTGCGTAACTGCTGCTGGTTTCCGGTGCGCACATAAACCTTCGCGAGCTCGTGGAAAACTTCGGTGTTTAAGCGGTCTTCGTCGTTGAGTTTTTCGAGCACCGCTTGCGCTGTGTTGAAGTTCTGCATCTCCACGTTGCGCGCCGCAAGCTTTCGGCCGAATAGATAATGAAACTTCCCGATGCCACGTTGCATGCCGGATTGCAGAATGGCAAGCGAGTTCGAACGCAGGCCGAGTCGCCAGTAGAAATCGGCACTCTCGGTAAGCACGCCATAGTTAGTCGGATACTTTTGGACCAGCGCATGCAATACGGTTCCCGCTTGAACGGGTTGATTGTTTTTGCTGTAGACATCGGCCAGACGCAGGCGATATGAAATCTCGGTTCGAGGGGCGGGTGCCGTTGCGATCAAGCGTTGCAGTGCCGCAAGCTGCCCAGGGACTTCGTGGTGATCTTCGAACAGGCTGCGTGCGCCTCGCAAAAACTCCAGCGAGTCGCTGCGGGCCAACTGATCGTGTAACAGTCGAGAGGCTTGGGGCCATCGCTTTGCATGGTCCAGGAAGTCTGCATAGTCCAAAACAAACCCATCATTTCGACTGCGCCTGCGTTCCTGGATAAAGGCTGCGTCGATCTGTTCAGGAACGCCGGGCCGTTTGGAAAGCTTTACGAGACGGTTTCTCGCGCGGTACGAGTCTTGTTGGAAAGATTCTGTTGTCTCCAGCGCCCTGACATACTCTGTGAGAGCTTCGCGGAGTTGATGCTTGTCTTCGAGAATAACTCCGGCTTGAAAAGCAAAGAGCGTTTCGTCTTTCGCTTGTTGCCTCAGCGTGTGGATCGTGCGCAACGCGTCGTCGTACTGAAAATAGTCCCAGTAGATCGTCGCCGTATCGAGATAAGTATCTTGATCGCCGCGCGCGAGTGGAATCAGTTGTTCCCACTCAGCACGCGCCTTCGTGTAGTCCCCAAGCTCTGCCTGTACTTCTCCGGCGCGGGTTCGATAAGCGACGACCGACGGTGATGCGTCGGCCAACGAGCGCGAGATAGCCGCAGACTCTTCGAGGAAGCGGCGATTGTGTTGGCCGAACGAGCGGGTGAAGCTGATCAACCGTTCGGCGAACTCGGGTGAGTTCGGATAGAGCCGGTTGAGTTCGCGGTAAGCGTCGATTGCCTCTTCAAAGTTCGAGAGTTGTGCGCTGGCATCGGCGCGAAAGAGTTTGTACGGCAGCAGTGCCTGGGAATCTGTTGACTGATTCAGCGTCGCACGCGCTCGCGCGAGATATGTTCGCAGCTCGCCGTGAGTTGCGAGATGATTTAAAAACTCATCACGGCTTTCTCGCGATTCGAAATAGTACTCAGCAATTAGAGCACGCCATTGATCCCACTGTTTGTGTGCGCTGTAGAACCGCAACAAGCCTTTTACGAAATTCAAGTTATGTGGAAAGCGCTGGTGCGCGACTGAATACAACGCGAAGTACAACTGCGCATCAAAACTCGAAACCTTGCTGTCGATGAATTCGTGTAGATACTTTTCGGCTTCCGCATCGTCGAGCTTTGCGATCAGATCGCGCGAAAGAGCCTCGAATTCTTTAGTTCGCTGCCGGCGTACATACCATCGCGCGAGACGATCGCGCCAAGTGGTTGAAGGAAACGCGCGCATCGCTTCCTGGTAGACGCGCAACTGCTCGTCGACCATGTTTGTTTGACCGAGCCATTGCAGCAATTGTTCGTACAGGCCCTGCTCACCGGGATATTTCTTAATCTCACTCGCATAGAGCGCCAGAATGTCGCCGGTCCGATTGTCCTTCGCCAGCGACGCAACGTAACGCTGCAAGACTGTCTCGTAGTCAACCTCGCTCGCTCGATCGTCTTCGTCGCCGGACGATGTGAGATGGTCTGAAAACGAAGAATAAGAGCTGTAGGAATCTTCGGGCGTGGTAGTCGTGTAGTTGGTTCCTTCATTTGAGATCGGCGGATAGGCGATCGTCGAAGGCTTGACTGTCGTTGGTTCTGAAAGGGCGTTGAGGGCTTGTGTCTCATTATTCTGATCGTCCGAACTGGAACGTTGAATGAGCGGCGTGCCCTCGACGCGATGCTGGCCGAGGTAATCGAGAATCCTTGCGTACAGCGCGCGCTCCGCATCGTACTTTTCGGTCGCAATATAAGCGTCTGCGAGTTTCAGCGCGACTTTCGGAAACTCGGGTGCGTCTGTGTAACGCTTTTCGAATTCGGCGAGTGTTTCTGAAGCGACGTCGAGATTTTTCGTGCCGGTGTAGAGCCTGACAATGTCGAGATACATCTGGGCCAGCTCGGGCGACGTCGGATTCTCCTGTTTGTATGCGGTGAAAATGCGATAGGCAGCAGCGCGATTGAAATACGAAACGGCGCGTTCTTCTTCGGCCGCAAACTCGTATTTGGGATCGGTGTCGGAAAGGATGAGTGACAGAATTCCGCCCGCCATTCCGGGATGCGGATCGGCAGTGGCGATGTCCTGGTAAAACTTCAAATCACCGCGCGTCAGCGAGAGTCTTTCATTGCCTGCATCCGAGAGTATTTCGAAAAGCTGGTAGAGAACCTGGGCGCGCAGTTTACTTCCCGGTTTCATCTCGCCCTGAAGATAGAGAGTGTACAAAAACCGTGAAGCTGCTTCGCCATAACCTTCCGTGAGCAGGAGTCGAGTGATCGTAATCAACTCATCCTGAGTCCAGTTGATATGTCGAGCCGCGCGCGTTTTTTCCAGTTGCACCAAGACATCCGGACGCTTGTCTTCTGCATTTTTTGAGTAGTCAAACAACCGCACGGCTGTCTCAAAATCCGCCGGATTGCGCCGCAAGGCTTCGCGCAGCTCGTGACCGTACGCCCGGTAACGATCGTTGCGTTGCAGGAAGAGATAAAAGTTTTCCGACAGTTCGCTTGACCAGAATGGCTCGAAGGCTCGCTTGTAAACTTCCTCGGCCTCCTTCACGCGACCCATACTGTCGAGCAGCGATGCCTCCTTTTCGACTAGCTCATCGTGATACTCCGGAAATCGATCTCTGTTCTGCCGGACCAGGGTGAGTGCCTTGTCATAGTCTTCGTTGTCGATCAGCCTTTGCTGGTATTGCTCGACGATTTCGTACGCGGACGGGTTCTCGACGATCGTCAGCTCGTAGAAACGTGGGGTGAGATATTTTTCCAACAGATGCGTTTCCGCCAATTGCATCAAGCGGCGAAAAACTTCGACGCGTTGCGCCGGGGGCGCGACGTGCAACATGCGCTCGAGCGTCTCCGCCTCAGCGGCAAACTGCGCACGACGGTGCAAAAACTCGGAAAGTGTTTCGAGTGCTTTGAGCTTGTCGGGCTCGTGCTCGACGAAGCTCTGCATTTCCTGCAACGCCAAGTCCTCGTGTCCCAGTTTTTCGTCAAGCTGAGACAGCTTCAGATAGATCTGTGCGTTGTCAGGGTACTTTGCCTGGACTTCTGCGAGACGGTTGCGGGCCTCGGCTGTTGGGAAAGGAACGATTGCCTGCGCGCCAAAGAACTCGTGACGCGTGTAGAGCGCAGCTTCGATCAGCGTCGATACCTCATCCGCGCTCGCTTTAACACGAATTGAAATGTGGGAATATATGAACACGACGATGACGATCATGAGACCGAGAAACACGAGCCATGATCTTCTCTGCGTAACTCTGCGTTCCTCTGCGCCTC